>CAKKRL010000162.1 GCA_919902655.1 Thermodesulfovibrionia bacterium | reverse complement strand
TACTGGAAAAGTTTACCTTTGTTGAAGTGCCGAGGGATTCTGCAGAAAGGGTTATAGATGCCCTGCAAAAGAGTATGATCGGAGGGCGAAAGGTTACAGCGGCGCCGGCAAGGCCGAGATAGTTCATGTTAAATAAAGAATTCGCTATACATACCTGACCCCTCTCTTCCCCTTGGCTATCCTTCCTATAACATAAGCTTTTTCGCCGAGTCTTTTGAGTCTTCGAAGGATAGAATCTGCATCTTTTTTCGATACTACAAGTATAAACCCTATTCCCATATTGAATGTCCTGTACATCTCTTTTTCAGAGACATTTCCCATTTCTTGAATTATTTTAAATATAGGATAGATCTTCCATGACCCTTTTTTTATTACTGCTGATGCACCATCTGGCAGTATCCTCGGAAGGTTCTCTGTTATTCCTCCACCTGTTATATGGGACATACCTTTGATATTGTATTCTTTCAAAAGTTTGAGAACCGGCTTTACATAGATACTTGTGGGGCAAAGGAGTTCCTTTCCTAATGGTCTCTTCAAACCCTTTATCAGGCCGTTAACCTTATACCTCATCTTCTCAAAGAATAATTTTCTTGCAAGAGAAAAGCCATTGCTATGGAGTCCGCTTGATGCAAGGCCAATTAAAACATCTCCGGGCTTTATCTTCGATCCATCAAGGATTCTTTTCTTTTCAACGATCCCTACTACAAATCCTGCAAGGTCATATTCGCCTTCTTTATACAGGGAAGGCATTTCAGCGGTCTCGCCTCCCAAGAGGGCGCATTCAGCCTCTCTGCATCCCTTTATAATACCCTTTACGATATCTATGGCCTGATCTGTCCTGAGTTTTCCAGTCGCCATGTAATCAAGGAAGAAGAGTGGCTCTGCACCATGGACAAGGATATCGTTCACACCCATGGCAACAAGGTCAATGCCTACAGTATCATGTCTATTCATCATAAAGGCGATCTTCAGTTTTGTACCGACACCATCAGTGCTTGATACAAGGACCGGATCTTTATAATTTTTAGGTTCTATTCTGAAAAGACCGCTAAACCCACCGATGCCTCCAATCACTCCAGGCCTAAAAGTTTTCTTTATCAGGGGTTTTATCTTTCTAACAAATTCATTTCCCCATGAAATATCGACTCCTGCCTCTTTATAAGTTATGCTTTTCATGTTTATTTAGAATTTAAAATTTCGAATTTGAGCTTTTCGAGGGCCTCCCGTGCTGCTCTCTGCTCAGCCTCTTTCTTTGTTTTACCTATTCCTGTTCCATAGTGCTCATCCTTTATGAATAGACTCACCTCAAAGACCTTTTTGTGGTCAGGGCCTGATTCCCTCGAGACATGGTATCTTGGCAATATGCCGAACCTGCCCTGACAGCATTCCTGGAGGTCTGTCTTGAAATCGTAAGAGATTCCTTTCGAGACGGCGATCCTTATTTCTTCGTCAAAGAATCTATTTACAAAAGAAGATACCTCATCAATACCACCATCGAGATAAATGGCAGCGATTAATGCCTCGAGGGCGTCTGAGAGGAGAGAAGGTTTCTCTCTTCCGCCTGTCATGTCCTCTCCTTTTCCCAGAAAGAGTTCATTTCCGAGCTCTATCCTTTCTGCAACCTTTGATAGTGTATTTTCATTGACTACCATTGCCCTGAGCTTGCTAAGGTCTCCCTCGGGAGAATCAGGAAGTCTCCTGAGCAGGTAGTCGCTGATGATCAGGTTCAGGACTGCATCGCCGAGAAATTCCAGACGCTCGTTATTATAGAGGAGTCTGTTCTCGTTTGAATAGGACTTATGAGTCAGGGACTCACGGAGGACATCTTTATTTCGGAAGGTATAATTAATCTTTTCTTCGATGTTAGTCACTTCAGCGCTGGATATTTTATTCATAACGTTTGAAGATAACACAGGCATTTGTTCCGCCGAAGCCGAAGGAATTGGACATAGCGGTATCTATCCTGGCCTCAATAGCCTTATTCGGTACATAATCGAGATCACATTCGGGGTCAGGGTTCTCAAGATTGATTGTTGGAGGGATGATACCCCTATGGATTGCAAGTATGGAAATAACTGCCTCAACACCGCCAGCAGCACCAAGGAGATGACCTGTCATTGATTTGGTAGAACTGACCTTCAATCTATAGGCATGACCTCCGAAGACGGTCTTTATCGCCTTTGTCTCAAGTTCATCTCCGTATTTAGTTGATGTGCCGTGGGCATTTATATAATCAACATCTGAAGGGCCTATGCCGCTGTCCCTCAATGCCATGGCCATACACCTTGCAGCACCTTCACCATCAGGGGAAGGGGATGATATATGGTAAGCATCTCCGCTCATGCCGAATCCGATAATCTCTGCGTATATCCTTGCATCTCTGATGAGTGCGGATTCGAGGGATTCGAGGATAAGGATCCCTGCACCTTCTCCCATCACAAATCCGTCCCTGTCCCTCTCAAATGGACGGCTTGCTTTATGTGGTTCATGATTTCGAGTTGAAAGTGCCTTCATCGAACAGAAACCTCCGATAGCGAGTGGTGTAATAACAGCTTCTGTCCCTCCTGTTATCATGGCATCGGCATCGCCTCTCTGTATTAACCTGAAGGCCTCACCTATTGCGTGGGTTCCTGCTGCGCAGGCAGTAACAGGCGCAGAGTTTGGCCCCTTTGCACCAAATCTTATGGATATCTGACCAGAGGCAAGGTTTATAATGGTCATCGGAATGAAAAATGGAGAGATCCTTTTTGGACCTTTTTCCATGAGAACGGAATGGTAATGCTCCACGGCAGCCATTCCCCCCATACCTGAGCCGACAATTACTCCAGTGCTGTCTGCATTTCCGCCGTTGATCTTTAACCCTGAATCATCCATTGCCATCTGACTCGCGGAGACGGCAAAATGGATGAAACGGTCCATTTTTTTTATCTCTTTCTGCTCGATCCAGTCTGAGGGATTAAAATCCTTTACCTCAGCCGCTATCTGTGTTGTCAGGTCTTTAGGGTCGAAAAGGGTTATTTTATCAACGCCGGAGTAACCTTTACACAGGGCCTGCCAGCTTTTTTCAAAGTCTAAACCAAGAGGTGTAATAAGGCCGATGCCTGTAACGACCACCCTTTTTTTTAGAATACCTCTCTCCATTCTTTTAAAAAAACCCCTCCACCCCCCTTTGAAACCTGTCTGCCGACAGGCAGGAAGGGGAATTGAGGGGGATTTTATTAGTTGTTCGATAAATAAGATTTAAATCCTAAGTCACATTTTATCCTTAATATAATTGATAGCGTCCTGAACCTTAGCTATCTTCTCTGCATCTTCGTCAGGGATCTCGATATGAAACTCTTCCTCGAAGGCCATGACGAGTTCAACCGTGTCCAGAGAGTCAGCCCCCAAATCATCTACAAATGAGGCATCCGGAGTGACCTCTTCAGCGTCAACTCCTAACTGATCTGAAATTATCTTCCTTACCTTTTCCTCAATCGATTTTTCTTCTGCTGCCATATCTTCAATCACCTCCCATGGTAAAAGTTAAAAGTTCAAAGTCGAAAGTTAAAAAATCAAACTACTAACTCTAAACTCTAAACCTTAAACTTATATTACATATACATCCCACCATTTACATGAATGACCTGTCCTGTTATATATCCTGAATCCTTTGATGCAAGAAATCTTACTGCATTTGCGATATCTTCCGGGTCGCCGAATTCCCCGAGAGGTATTTCCTTGAGCATCGCCTCCTTAACCTGTTCAGGAAGGGCGTCGGTCATTGAAGTCTGTATAAAACCAGGCGCTATTGCATTGACAGTGATGCCTCTCGATGCATATTCCCTTGCCACAGTTTTTGTAAAGCCAACTATGCCTGCCTTGGATGCAACATAATTTGCCTGTCCTGAATTTCCCATAAAGGCTACCACAGAGGATATGCTTATTATCCTCCCGTATCTCTGTTTGGACATTGTCTTAACAGCGGCCCTTGTGCATAAGAAGGCACCTTTAAGATTTACGTTGAGGACATTATCCCAGTCCTCATCCTTCATCCTGACGATCAGGGCATCCTTAGTTATACCTGCATTATTGACAAGGATGTCTATTTTGCCGAAGGTCTCGATTGCCTTGTGAAAACCATTCTCAACATCCTCGGGATTAGCCACATTGACCTTTACAGTGATACATTTTCTTCCCATATCCCCGATCTTTTTTGAAACCTCCTCTGCCTTATCTAAATTAAGTTCAAAGATTATCATATCTGCCCCGTCTTTTGCAAGGGCTAAAGATATTGCCTTTCCGATACCCTGCCCCCCGCCTGTTACAAGGGCTACCTGACCATCTAATTCCATAATGCCTCCTTTAAGGATTCAAGGCTTTTTATGTCTTCGACATTAAATATCTTTACACTATCATCTATCCTTCTTAAAAGACCTGAGAGAACCTTACCTGGTCCTATTTCGATAAAGGTATCTCCACCTGATTTAATGATTCCTCTTATAGACCTCTCCCAGAGGACAGGTTCGCTTACCTGTCTTATCAGGGAAGACCTTATCTCCTTGGCAGAGGTCAGGAATCTTGCATCAGCATTATTCACAAGGGGGATACTGAGATCCTTCATCACCAGATCATTCATCTCTATCTCAAGTCTTTTACCTGCTGAGACCATCAGAGGAGAATGGGAAGGGACGCTGACCTTCAGTGGTATGACCTTCTTTGCCCCGTTCTCTGTGGCAAGCCTTGATGCCTCCTGAACCGCAGTCTTCTCACCTGCGATGACGATCTGCCCGGGGCAGTTGTAATTGGCAGGTGTAACAGTTCCAAAGGATGATGCCTTTTTACATATATTTTCAACAACAGAAGGTTCAAGGCCGAGGATGGCAGCCATCATGCCTTTTCCCTCAGGAACTGCCTCCTGCATAAAAAGTCCTCTCTTCAGAACTACCCTGAGTGCATCAGAAAAATCCATACCTTTAGCAGCAACGAGAGCGGAATATTCGCCAAGACTATGACCTGCAACAAAAGACGATTTAATGCCGGCATCCTCAACTGCCTTCAGGATAACAATGTCTGTTGTGAATACAGCAGGCTGTGTATATTCTGTGAGATTGAGTTTATCCTGAGGGCCATTAAAACATAGCCCTCTGAGGTCATAGCCCAGGACCTCTTCTGCCTGTTCATAAATAAATCTGACAGCAGGGAAGTTCTCATACAAGTCCTTTCCCATACCGACATACTGCGAACCCTGGCCCGGAAAGATAAAGGCTATCTTCAACCCCTGACCTCCTTAATTTTTTTCACAAGAAGCGGAATAACCTCCAGCGCATCACCTACGATACTGTATGTTGCTACCTTGAATATAGGTGCGTCGGGGTCCTTGTTTATGGCAACTATTATATCAGAGGATTGCATCCCGACAAGATGCTGGACAGCGCCTGAGATGCCGCAGGCAATATAGAGTCTCGGTGATACAGTCATGCCTGTCTGTCCAATCTGATGGGGATAGGAGATCCATCCTGCATCCACTGCTGCCCTTGATGCACCTATCGCTCCTCCCAGGGCCTCTGCAAGTTCTTCGAGTAATCTGAAATTCTTTGCATCCCCGAGACCCCTTCCTCCTGCGATTATTACATCTGCCTCAGAG
This sequence comes from Thermodesulfovibrionia bacterium, assembly GCA_919902655.1. GTDB lineage: Bacteria > Nitrospirota > Thermodesulfovibrionia > JACRGW01 > JACRGW01 > CAKKRL01. The sequence goes on along the minus strand of CAKKRL010000162.1, from coordinate 58,807 downwards.
ATATTTACTGTGCTTGTGAGGTCTTTTACAAATTCGAGTGTCTTTGTCCTCAAAGAGATATCTTCAGGAACATGAACTTTAATGACCTTTCCTTTCCTGCCTTTTTCAGGGATCGGCTTTTTGAAGACCCTGGGTCTTACTGTAGCTATCTGGGGTCTCCGATTTGGACAGATAACAACTGCCATGATATTCCCTCCAAAGGCAGGCCTTATCTGATGGAGTATTTTCCCGTCAAGGCCAAGTCTTGTGCAGTCGGCTGTTAGACCTGTTCTCAGCCTTGCCGCTACCTTCGGAATAAATGACCTTCCTATGGATGTGGCACCTGAGAGTATTATTTCAGGTTTCTCTTTCTCGATGAGCCCGGCGAGGATATGTCCGTAGGAATCGTCATGGAAATCAGAGAGAGAAGGGTCGTCAGCAACGAAGACCTTATCTGCACCATAGGCTATAAGGGTCTTTGCCTCTTTCTCGATATTACTTCCTATAAGAACAGCAGAGAGTTCTGTTGAGAGTATATTGGCGAGCCGTCTCCCTTCTCCCAGGAGTTCTAATGAGACATCGTGGAGTTTTCCTCTCCTTTGTTCTGCAAATACCCAGACACCTGAAAAGTCCATAAGTCGGGAGTCAGTGGTCGGGAGTCGGGATTCCTCTGTTTCAATTATAGCGCCGACAGGACATGCAGAGAGGCAGGCCCTGCAGAGATTACACATCTCTGTGATGAATGCCCTGTCCTCCACCATCTCTATGGCACCGTAAGGACAACTGCTGATACATATCTCACAGCCTGTACAGATTTCTCTTTTGATCCTGATCAAAGTATGCCCAGACCCTTCAGTTCTGATACAAGTTTATATATCTGTTCTTCCAGATTACCCTCAAGGATTTTCCTCTCACCCTTTATCTCAGGAGGAAAGATCCTTAATACCTGTGTAGGAGACCCTTTAAGGCCGAGCCTCTTTTCATCTACATCCAGATCTTCCTTTCTCCAGACAGGTACCTGGAGGTTTTTTGCCTGTATTTTTCTTTTAAGTGAAGGAGGTCTTGGTTCATTGATCTCTTTCACGACGGTGAGAAGCGCCGGAGGTCTGGTCTCTATCACATCATATCCATCTTCCATCATCCTGTGGACCCTGAGGTAGCCCTCTCGTATCTCATCTATCTTTTTCACAGAGGTAACAAAAGGGATTCCGAGATGTTCAGCAAGTTCAGGACCTACCTGTGCTGTATCGCCGTCAATAGCCTGTTTCCCGCAGAGGATAATGTCGAAGAGGCCGATCTTCTCTATAGCCTTTGATAGTGTATAGGATGTTGCCAGTGTGTCCGAACCTGCAAAGGCACGATCAGAGATAAGAATTACCTCATCCACACCGAGGGAGAATGCCTCTTTAAGTGCCTCCAATGCCTGAGGGGGGCCCATTGAAATGGCAGTTACCTTCCCACCTATCATTTCCTTTATCCTTAATCCCTCCTCTATGGCATACATATCAAAGGGGTTAACAATAGAGGGGACGCCTTCCCTGATAAGGGTGTTTGTCTCAGGGTTTATCCTTACCTCAGAGGTATCAGGTACCTGTTTTATGCAGACGATTATATTCATTTTTTATTTTTTATTTTTCTTTGCTACTGACTGCCGACTGCTGACTAAAGACTATTTTTTGCTCGCTGCTTCCTTTATCAGTGCCTGACCGATAATATTTCTCTGTATTTGGTTTGTTCCCTCATATATCTGAAGGATCTTTGCGTCTCTCATCATCTTCTCAACAGGGTATTCCCTCATATAGCCATAACCCCCGAAGATCTGGACTGCGTCTGTTGCTACCTTCATCGCTACATCCGAAGCAAATACTTTAACCATAGCGGACTCCTTAGAATACTCCTTAGAACCGCTGTCAATGACACGTGCAGTAGAATAGACTAGCGCCCTTGCTGATTCTGTCAATATGGCCATATCTGCAAGCATGTGCTGTATGGCCTGGAAAGATATAATGGGCTTGCCGAACTGATGTCTTTCTCTTGCATATTTTACTGCTTCATCGAGGGCCCCATGTGCAAGGCCAACCCCCTGTGCGCCTATACCTACTCTTGAGATATCGAGTGTTCTCATTGCTACGATAAAACCCATCCCCTCTTTGGAGAGGAGGTTCTCCTTCGGAACAGGGCAGTTTTCAAAGACCAATTCCCTTGTTGCTGAGGCCCTTATTCCCATCTTCTTCTCCTTCTTACCGAAACTAAATCCTGGAGTCCCTTTTTCCACGATAAATGCTGAGGCACCGCGAGTCCCTTTGGATTTATCTGTCATTGCTATTATGGTATAGATTTCTGCCTCTCCACCATTTGTAATCCATTGTTTAGTGCCATTAAGGATATATTCATCGCCTTCTTTTTTTGCTGTAGTCTGGATGGCCGCTGCGTCGCTGCCTGCACCAGCCTCTGTAAGACCGAATGCAGCAAGTTTCTTTCCTGATGCTATATCCGGAAGAAAGCTCTTTTTCTGTTCTTCGCTGCCAAAGAGGAGGACGGGATATGCAGCAAGTGCATTTGCAGCAAAAGTGGTTGAAACGCCGAGACAGGCAGAGCTCAATTCTTCCACAGCAAGGGCAAGATCGATGCTTCCTCCGCCGAAACCACCATACTTCTCGGGTATATAAAGTCCGAACAGATCTGCCTGGGCAAGGGCCTTCATTATTTCATGGGGGAATTCCTCTTTCTCATCAAGTTCAGCCCTTGAAGGAACTACCTTCTCAATTGCTATCTTTCTTGCAATGTCGCGAATTGTCTTCTGTGCATCTGTTAAAAAATAATCCATGATTGACTCCTATAAAGTTGTTGTTTTCCACAAAGATTGGGAAAAGAATTCAAGGGTTCGAGGAATCGAGGGTTCAAGTGAGATACTTAACCCCTTGACCCCTTGAATCCTTGATCCCTTACTCTTTACCATCTCAAGAGTGCTGAGGCCCAGGTAAGACCGCCTCCGAATGCCTCCATAAGTATTAAATCTCCCTCTTTGAGCCTTCCTTCGCTTACTGCCTCATCAAGGGCTATCGGGATTGAGGCAGCAGAGGTGTTACCGTATCTGTCTATATTTACGAGGACCTTATCCATAGAAAGATTGAGCCTCTTTGCTATTGCCTGTATGATTCTCAAATTTGCCTGATGTGGAATGAAGAGGTCTATATCAGAAGGCTTGAGGTTATTAGAATTGATCGCCTCGAGGGCAACTTCCTCAAGTTTCCTTACAGCGACCTTGAAGGTCTCATTACCTCTCATCTTTATGTAATGGAGTCCTTTTTCAATTGTTTTCTTTGATGCGGGGTTTCTTGATCCCCCTCCTGGTATATAGAGGAGGTCTTTCAGTGCCCCGTCAGAATGGAGATGGACTGATATGATTCCTCTTCTGTCCGACGATGCCTGAAGTACCACCGCACCTGCACCATCGCCGAAGAGGATGCACGTAGCCCTGTCATTCCAGTCAGTTATCCTCGAGAGCACCTCTGATCCGACCACAAGGGCAGTTTTGTATATCCCCTCTTTAATGAACTGATCTGCAACAGAGAGAGAATAGATAAAGCCTGAACAGGCTGCAGAGACATCGAAGGCGACTGCCTTTTTAGCATTAAGCCTGTCCTGAAGTAAACAGGCAGTGGAAGGGAAGACCATATCAGGGGTTGTGGTTGCAAGTATAATGAGGTCTATATCCTTTGCCTTAATGCCTGATGACTTAAGTGCCCTCTGAGATGCCTCATAGGCAAGGTCAGATGCAGCCTCATCCTTTCCGGCTATACGTCTTTCCCTTATACCTGTCCTCTCGATAATCCATTCATCAGAGGTATTGACCATACTCTCGAGATCGAAGTTCGTGAGTACCATCTTCGGGACATAGGAACCGGAGCCGACTATCCTTGATCTCTTCACTATTTCGTTGCCCTCCTTATTTTTCTGGTCTGGAAGAGGGAGGACATCTTTTTACTTATCTTTTCGTTTATCCCGCTTTTAGAAAAATTCACAGCCACCTGTACGGCATTCGTTATTGCCTTTGAAGAAGATCTTCCATGTCCAATAATACAGATACCGTTTACTCCAAGAAGCGGCGCCCCACCGTATTCCGAATAGTCTGTCCTCTTTCTGAAATTCTTAAAGGCAGACTTGAGTAAGAAATACCCAAATCTCCCTGAGGGGGCGTCTGCTATCTCTCTCTTAAGCATCTTGGTTATTGCATCAGCAAGCCCTTCACTTATTTTCAGGGCGATATTACCTATGAAACCATCGCAGACAATAACGTCTGCCTTGCCACTGAATACATCTTTTCCGTCAACATTTCCTATAAAATTGATATCGGTACTTTTTAAAAGTTTAAAGGATTCCCTTGTCAGTTCGTTTCCCTTAATATCTTCCTCGCCTATACTGAGTAACCCGACTTTTGGCTCCTCTTTGTTCAGAATCTCCTTGCAGTAGATATCTCCCATGAGTGCAAACTGGAGGAGGTGAACAGGTTTGCAGTCAACTGTTGCTCCCACATCGAGCATTATCGAAACACCTTTGAGGGTCGGGAGGAACGTGGCTATTGCAGGCCTTTCCACGCCGGGGAGGGGGCCGAAGGTGTAGAAGGCAGTTGCCATCGTTGCCCCTGTATGACCCGCACTAATAAATGCTGCAGCCTCTTTTCTTTTGACCATTTCTGCTGCAACCCTTATGGAAGAGTCCTTTTTCTTTCTTAAGGGGGCTAAAGGGGGGTCTTCCATCTCTATGATCTGTGAGGCATGTCTGAGGCTCAGGGATAGGCCGGTTATATTGTATTTTGAAAGCTCGCGGGATAGACTATCCTTGTCTCCAACAAGGATAATCTCTATGCCATGTTCCCTTGCAGCCTCGACAGCCCCTTCTACGATTGCAACAGGGGCGTGGTCTCCCCCCATGGCATCAATGGCAATCTTCACCTTAAATCTCTTTTACGGTAAGTACCTCGAGGCCCTTGTATGTACCGCAGCTAGGACAGGCATAGTGCGGTAACTTGTGCTCCCTGCATTGGGGGCATATCGAGAGAAATGGTGCGGAGAGTATCTTATGGGTTCTTCTTTTATCCCTTCTTGATTTTGAAATCTTATGTTTAGGATTTCCCATTTCTTAAATTATCCTTTCAATTTTTTTAATATTTCAAATCTTGGATCTATCTCCTTTATCTCACACTTGCAGGGCCCCACCTTGAGGTCCTTGCCACATTTAGGACACAACCCCTTACAGTCAGGGGAACACAGAGGTTGCATCGGCAAGGAAAGCAGGATCTGTTCCTTAATAAGCTCGGTAAGGTCTATCCTGTCTTCCTTGTAAAAACTTATGTCGAGATCGGCACCTTTTAGTTCGTATTCCTTATCCTTTCCTATTTCCTTCAGGGGCATATAATCAACCCTGAAGGAAGAACTCAAAGGGTAGAAAAATTCCTTGATGCACCTGCTACACTCAAGACCCAGGGTTACATTCACATCGCCGGATACAGTGACAATTGTCTCTGCCTTCAAAACCCTGAGGGAGACCCCTATTTTACCTTCAACCCTGGTTCCTTCAGATAAGGTCAGGGGTTCTTCATTGTAGTCTAAGGTTAATCCCTCTTCAGGGATATCGCTGATATTTATATGCACTCAAATAGAACTTCCTTAAGAGCATGGTGATTATACAAATTCTCTGAAGGATTGTCAAGGGTTTCGGAGTTGCATGACCGACAAGGATGAGGTGTTACTATTTATTACAATATGTGCTATAATAAAATTATGAATATCTGCCCTGTTTGTGAAATGCCAACAAAAGAATGTATGTGTTGCCCTGAATGCGGGCATGTATGCCTTATGGATTTAGGGGAGTTGTACTGCCCTGTATGTAGACCTGAACATACAAGAGAGGATTGAGGGATATTTTATGGAAGAAGAGAAAAAGGAAGATTTTATAGAGATATTCAGGAAAGGTCTCATAAAGATTGATTTAATTTTCCATGTCGTAGCTGCCTTGCTATTGCTCTTTGCGTGTAGCGTTGTCCTCTATTATGCGCTTCTTAATATCCTGCATCCGTCCCGTGACTCGATGATACATCTCGTGAATGATGTACTCCTTGCACTGATTATCCTTGAGCTTCTCTGGACTGTTATCAGGTTTTTAAAGAAACAGAAATTCTTGCTTGCCCCCTTTCTTGCCATTGGCATAATAGTTGCTGTAAGGAAGATACTGATAATAGAGGCGCAAACATTTCAAATGGAGCATATGTCTGTTGAAAGACTATATGAATTAGGATTGATGGGTATTTTAATTATAATCCTGATGGTATCATACTATCTTTCTGTCAAGGCACAGAAACTGGAACAATAGCCTTGATTGTCATTCTGAGTCCTTTGCTTGTCATTCCGAGTCCAGATAGGAATGGGGAGGAGGAATCTCATTTTTTTTGCTCGGCATGAAAAATCTCAACAGGAGGAAAAATCTATGAGTGTTTCAGAGGAATTGCGTAAACAGATAATTTCACAAATGCAGGGGGCGATGATGCTTAATATAGCATTTATCGGAATATCGAATAATCTTTTTTCTGTATTAAATAGGGATAGAAAGGCTACACCTGACGAACTGGCAGGGAAAACAGGACTGGATAGAGATTATCTGAATCGCTGGTGTGATGCTGCTTATGCGTTCGGTCTTCTGGACGAGAGTGATGGGAAATTCAGTCTTACAGATATTGGAAGTTCCTTCATTGCTGAGACACCCGGAACTGCGATGCCTTTTTCAGTTCAGTCTGTGCTTTCTGCACATATGTGTGAAAGGGCGGCATCTTTAATGAGAAGCGGTGAACGTCCGGGTGAAATGGTACTGGCAGAGAGAACGAGTATCCTGCCCCTGTTCGGACCGATGCTTGAAGCCATGTTCAGTGGAGTATTTGAACAACAGATACTTCCGAATGTGCCGGTGTACAGAGAGACAGATGAGAAAGGAGGTCTAATTATCGATCTTGGTTGTGGAAACGGGTGGTATCTGAGAAGGATTGTAACACGATTTCCTCATCTCAGGGGGATAGGGCTTGATGGTTTTGAAGAGAATATTAATCAGGCCACAAAGATTGCACAGGACAATGGCCTGAGTGATAGATTGAAATTTATGAATGGTGATATCTACCATTTTTCTGCTAGCGAACCTGCTAATTTAATCGCTATGAACCGTGCCTTGCACCATGTATGGGATAAGAAAGAGGATGTGTTTCGTATTTTAAAGGAACACCTCAAGGCTGGCGGTTCAGCAGTAATATGGGAACCTAACTGGCCAAAGGACCGTTCTGAACTGCGTGACCCGATGAAGAAAGGGATGGTATTCCAGAACCTTGCAGAACATATTCAGGGAAATCATTTCCTCATGCCTGAAGAGATAGAGGCCGAGTTTCATCGTGTAGGGATGAAGACAGAGGTTTATCTTTTTGCAAATGGAAACGAGGCTGTTATTGTCGGAAAGAAGGTGTAAGATTTAGAATCAGGGAGGAGGTGACTTATGAAGAGAGCAGGTAAATTGTTTTTAGGTTTATTTCTGGCCTTTGCTTCATTGACATTCGTATACGCTGCTGTGAATATGCAGGAAGGGGAGTGGGAGACCACTATGGAGATAAAGGTGGAGATGCCTGAATCTCCATTCCAGATGCCGCCGATGACTTTTAAAGACAAACAGTGCCTTACAAAAGAAGATTTTGTTCCGAAGACTGCAAAAAAGGATAAAAATTGTAAGGTGTTAGATCAGAAGATTACTGGAAACAAGGTGGTTTGGAAGGTAAAATGTGTAACAGAGGGTGTCACAACTATAGGAGAAGGTGAAATCACCTATGGCGGAATCAGTTACAATGGAATTATGAAGACCAAGACCACAGACAGCACAGGACAGACCACAGACTCAACATCGAAACTTACCGGCCGCAGACTTGGAGCCTGTAAGAAATAGTTTGGTTTACCCCGTTAGAGGATTTCCTCTAACGGCGCTCATACCCACCCCTCTCCCCTAAGGGGAGAGGATGAAGGTGAGGGGATAAGACCATGAAATGAATTTGGGTGACAAAAGAGGACTATTTCAACAGGTTGATTGATTCGAAATCGGAGGGGAAGTAATTTAAGGTGCTTGTGTCGTCTGATAAAACAAGGAAGGCCTCGCGGCGAACTGCCATGCCGTGAGTAGTTAGTATTTGACCTTAACAAGGAAAAGGCCCTGTGGCGGGGCTGTGGGGCCTGCCTTAGTCCTATCCCTCGCCTTAAGAATCTCTTCCATTCTTTCAAGTCTGAATCTGCCCCTGCCTATCTCTATCAGTGTCCCCACAATATTCCTCACCATGTGATGAAGGAAGGCATTTGCCTCTATTGTTATAGTTATAAAATTCCCCTCAGGTGAAAAGGGTAACCAAGGAATCAGCGCTGTTCTTCTTTCATCGATACTAATATCTATAATTTCTCTCACAGGCCTTTTGGCACCACAGGAGGATGCGCGGAAAGAGGAGAAATCATGCTCTCCCAGAAGTTTATTTGATGCCTTTTTCATCTTTTCTAAATCGAGAGGGACAGGGATATGACAGACATAATTCCTGAGGAAGACTGACGGAGATTCCTGATTAAGGATTATATACGAATATATCTTTTTCTTTGCATTATAGCGTGAATGAAAAGAGATGTTCACCTCTTCTGAATCAATGATCCTTATATCTCTCGGTAAACAGGCATTAAGGGCATTTCTCCATATATCCCCGCCGATTCTGCTTTCTGTTTTGAAGTTAGCGACCTGCCCTAAGGCATGGACACCTGCATCGGTTCTCCCGGAGGAAACGAGCTTTATTTTTTCCTTCGAAACCTTTTTTATGCAATCCTGAAGAATCTTCTGGATCGACCTCTCTGCGCCTTTCTGCATCTGCCATCCAGAATAATTTGTACCGTCGTATTCGAGTATGAGTTTGATATTTTTAGTAATTTCACATTTAACATTTTGCATTTTAGAGTTAAGGCCTATATCCCCTTGCGATCATAGCAATTGTTAGCTCTTCTGCCCTGCGGAAGGTGTTTATGAACAGAGGAGAGAGGAAAAGTGGCAGGAACCTAATCATTTTGAAGAAGCCTCCGAGATTTGCCCCTTTTAATGTCTGTGCCCTGAGAATTCTATCAGCTTCTTCAAGGAGGATGGGTATGAATCTCAATGAAAGTGAGACCATTAGTGTAAATTCTGAGACGGGTAGACCTAATTTCTTGAGAGGTTTAAAGAGCCATTCAAGTGCTTTAATTATTCCACTCTGAGATGTTGTGATGGTAAAGAGTGAGGCAGAAAATATCATGACAGTAAGTCTCAGGACAAGGAGAATGCCTGACTTTATGCCTTCAAGGGTTATTGCAAAAGGGCCGATTATTGTAATCGATTCGCCGGGGGTAAAGAAGATGTTAATCAACCCCGTGAGAAAGAAGAGCCATAGAAAAGGAAAAAGGGATTTAATTATATAAGAAAAGGGAAGGTGTGCTATCAGAAGACATAGAAGAATAAACCCGAGAGGTATCATGGCAATTTCAGGTGTTTTCACAGAATAGAGGGAGAGTAATAAAGAAAGAAGTAATAAAAGTTTTATCCTCGGATCAATACGATGGATTATAGAGTTGCCCGGAATGTAGTTTCCGAGAAGAAGATTGGATCTCAGGTTCAATTATGAGCCTCCTAATTTCCGTCTGTTTTAGATTTTGTGATTGCCGTAGACTTGTATGAGAGGTAGTTCTTTATTCCTGCAAGAAGGGACTCAGCAATTTTCTGACGGTAGAGACTACTGGCAAGACGTCTTTCTTCCTCATGGTTACTTATGAATGAAATCTCGGCAAGGATGCTCGGCATTTTTGCACCAACAAGAACATAGAACAGGGCATGCTTTACCCCGTGGTTTGTAACATTATAACTTGAATGCAGATTATCTATCATAGAGTTCTGAACCATGTGGGCAAATCTGAGGGATTCGTCCCTCTTGACGTCCCTTTCAAGGTCTCCAAAGGTTTTTTCGAGGTCTGTCTGAAATGCCCTCTGAATCTCTTTCTGTCTTTTTAATGAAATCTGGTTCTCCCGTGCAGCAACCCTGTTTGCCTCGTCGTCTGTTGTGTAATTAAGGAAATAGGTCTCAATGCCCTTTGCATTCGGGTTTGGGCTTGCATTTGCATGAATGGAGAGGAACAAATCGGCCTCTTTTGTATTCGCTATGGCAGTTCTTTCATCGAGCGGGATAAAAATATCACTATCCCTTGTGAGAATTACTTCAACATCCATATCCTTTTTGATTAAACCATTTAGTTTCTTTGCTATATCAAGGACAATCTCTTTTTCCTCCAGTCCCCTCTTTCCTATTGCACCCGGGTCATGACCTCCGTGCCCAGGGTCTATTACTATCCTCCTTATACCGTAAAGGGGAGTTTCTTTTGTTATCTGTGGTTGTATGTCTGGTTTAGAGATACCGGATATATCGATCACAAGTCTTTCAGGATTTTCCATAGAGAAAGCCCTGAAGTTCTCAATGCTGTCGAGGTCGAGAACGACCCTTACGACTTCAGGGGAGAACTGTCCTATCCTCACCGACTTCAGAATTCCATCACCAATAGGGATAGTCTTTTTCTGCAGGTCTTCCCCGATCCTGCTTTTTTTGAAATCGAAAAATATGCGGTCAGGCTCCTTAATACGATTATATTCGTATTCAAAGGGACCATCAAATTCTACAACTATCCTTGTGTATTTTTTTGTAGAATTATGTTTTAAATCCCTGACAGTAACCGTCCTGTCCTTTTTCCTTTCAGTCTCTATAGCTGAAATCCTCTCAGCAGATTTTCTCGCAAAATCCGTCCCCGGATATCTTGTGGTTACCTTTTCGAATTCCTGCAATGCCCTGTTTGTTTCCTTAAGGTCAATGAAGTAAATTTCGCCCTTTCTGTAATAGGCTTCGGGTGTATGGTGGCTCTTAGGATACTTTTCAATAAGGGATGAATAATTGCTTAGGGCATTCCCTACATCTTCCCTGCCATTGAATAGATGATAGATGTCGATATAGAGGTTTCCCAGATTGAAGAGTGCTCTGGCTTCATAGTTGCTTTTGGGATTATTTTTGATAAACTTTTTGAATTCTTCTGCACACTTCAGCCAGCTTGCACGATCTCTCTTTTCTTTTTTTGATTTCTTGGTGGCTGAAACACACTGTTCTGCCTTCTTCAATTCCTCCTTCGGAGAGGCGTAGGAGGCAGGTGTACAGACAACAATTATGAAGAAAGTAACCAGCAGTATTAAAGTTTTTTTAGAAAGAAACTCCATCGTTAAAAAGAAGGTTAACCATAAATGAGGTTTTTTGTCAATATCCTTGACATAATAACCTGAATGTGATAAAAAAACTTCAGCTTTTCGGGGGTGTGTATGGGTTATAAAGAGGCGGTTGATTACCTTTACAGTCTGCAGAAATACGGGATAAAGTTAGGACTGGATAATACACTCTCTTTGATGGGTATCCTCTGGAATCCCCATAGGCGATTTAAATCAATCCATATTGCCGGGACAAATGGTAAAGGATCAACCGCAGTAATGATTGCATCTATACTTAAGGGTTCAGGAATGAAGGTTGGCCTTTATACCTCACCACACCTTGTAAGCTTTACAGAAAGGATAAGGGTAAACGGTATGCCGATTGAGGAAGAAAGGGTGTCAGAGATGACTTTGAATCTCGAATCTCAAATCTCAAATATCAAATGTATTACACCCACTTTTTTCGAATTTACCACAGCAATTGCCTTTAAATACTTTGCAGAAGAAGATGTTGACATAGCAGTAATAGAGGTAGGTATGGGTGGAAGGCTCGATGCTACGAATGTGATAACCCCTTTGGTTTCTGTTATAACAAATATCGGTTATGACCATCAGGAATTCCTCGGTGTAACCCTTCCCGAGATAGCGATAGAGAAAGCAGGAACCATAAAGGAGGGAATCCCTGTTGTTATGGCAGATAATCTGCCTGAGGTCAGGCAGTTGATAGAAGATAAATGTAAAGATATGGGGTCTAAACTATATATATCAGGAAGGGATTTTAGGACAGAGGGTTCAAGACTCCAGGCTCCCCGGCCTCGCTCCGCTCCACAGGATCCTACGGAGAAGCAAGGCGGGCCAGACTCCAGACTCCAGACTCAAGTCTTTGATTATTATGGAATAAAAAAGATATACCAAGGTCTTGAAATTCCTCTGTTAGGTGCACATCAGATAACGAATGCCTCACTGGCAGTTGCTACTACAGAGGTAATCGGTAATGAAATTAAAATAGAAGAGAAGATGGTAAGGAAGGGACTTAAAGAGGCCAGGTGGGACGGGAGGCTCGAAATAATATCCAGAAACCCAACAGTTATCCTCGATGGTGCACATAATGAAGGAGCCGCACGTTCTCTTAAGAAATCACTTGAAGAGATATTTCTCCCCGGGCACGGTAGGTTATTTTTGATAGTAGGTATGATGAAGGATAAGGATGTAAGGGGATTCCTCAGGGTCCTTGCACCCATTGCATCTGAGGTGATAGTGACAACAGTGGACTATGAGAGGGCTGCTTCACCTGAATCTCTTGCGGTTGAGGCAGAGGCGTTTAATCCGAATGTAATGGCTATAAAGGGAGTAAACGAGGCCATTGAGTATGCAATGGGTAAAGCAGGCAGTCGGGATCTTATATGTATTACAGGCTCCCTATATACTGTGGGAGAGGTTAAAGGATTCGGTATGGATGTGGAGAGGCTGAGGGTGTGATTTGGGGGAGAAATGTAAATGGATTATAATAGGCTTTGCAGTTGTGGTTCTTGCAGGATTTCCATGTTCACTCTATGGGGAGGAGAAGGTTAAGGAAGTTCAGGTTGAAGATAAAGGTCCAACCCCTCAGGCTAAACAGGAGAAGAAAGTTGAAGATACTGCACTAAAAGAGGAGAAGAAACGTAAGGACCCCAAAAAAGCGGACAGCGATACCCCCGTAACAATAGAGGCAGATCATATCGAATATTATAAAGACACAGATACATACGAGGCATGGGGTTCGGTGAAGATAACACAGGATGGGACACATATGGAATCCGACTATGCAATTCTGGATAACAGTAGCGGTGATGCCCTGGCCACAGGGAATGTATGGTATGAAGAGGCGGACAGCATACTTATAGCAGATGAAGTTGAAATGAATGTAAATACAAAGCTTGGTGTTATCTACAAGGGAAGGATCTTTCAACGTCCTGATAATTACCATATCGAAGGGGATGAAATGGAGAAGGTGGGTGAGGACGTCTACGAGATCAGAAGTGGTTCCTTCACAACATGTGATGCCCTTGTGCCACCATGGAGGTTCAGGGGTAAGGATGTAAGGGTCCAGCTTAACGATAATATCGTAGGCAGGGATGTGGTTTTCTATATTAAGGATGTGCCATGTCTCTATACGCCATACATAAAGGTGCCGATAAAGAAGGATAGGCAGACAGGCTTTCTTCTTCCGAGGATAGGTTACAGCAACCAGAATGGTTTCATCCTGCAGAACGCCTTTTACTGGGTCATGGCAGATAATATGGATTCCACATATTACCTCGATTACAGGGGAAAGATAGGTTTTGGTGGCGGAATTGAATACAGGTATATCCTGAACAAGGATGCGAGGGGCGAACTCTATAATTATTACATGAAGGATAAGGAGGTAGGGCAGGATTACTGGGTTCTGAGGTACAACCATGATCACCAGATAACAAAACGGCTGCAGGGAAAGGCGAATATATACTATCTGAGTGAGCCTGCATACTATCAGAGATTCAGTACAGTAACAGAGGAAAGAGTCCAGAGGGCACTCGAATCAAATTTCCTTTTAAGCCAGAACTGGCAAACAAGCAGGCTCTATATCCTTAATCAGTACAGGCAGGACCTTACCCAGAGTAATGCGGGTACCCTCCAGAAACTTCCTGAAGCTGGCTATGTCCTTACAAATTACAAGGTCGGAAAGCTACCGCTTTATTTTACCCATGAAACTACTGCGATAAACTTCTGGAGGAAGGAAGGGATGACAGGTCAGAGGTTGAATATCTATCCCCAGCTTTCCTCAGCACTTAATCTTGGAAGCGGATTCGTTTTATCTCCAAGGGCCGGGTTCAGGGAAAGGGCATATCTGGTAGACGGAGACATTACTGATAAGGGGATTTATGATTTGGGTGCTTCTATAGGTACCAAGATGTTCAGGATCTTTGAAGTCGATGGTTTAGGAGGGATGAGCAAGGTAAAACACTCTATAGAGCCTTCTATCAGTTATACATACATCCCGGAAGTCAATCAGTATAATCTTCCTCAGTTCGATGGTATTGATTTCATACAACAGACAAATAAAGTGACTTACTCCTTGACGAACCGCCTTATCGGGAAATTAGAAGACGAAAAGAGAAAGAGAATCTATGAGTTCGTTACATTGAAACTTAGCCAGGACTATGATTTTGATAAGGGAGATGAGCCTCTTTCCGATATAACAATGGAGGCCATGTTCAGGACCACAGAGTTCTTAAAATTCAATACAGGTGCAACCTATAACCCCTACAGTGGTTATATGACTTCATTCAATACGACCCTTACCTTAAGGGGGGATACACCCTGGTATTTTTCTATTGACGAAAGATATACGAAGATACCTGAGGCCTTATTTCTTACTGCCGAGGGAAGCGTAAGGTTATTTAAATCGTTAGACCTTTCCGGAAAGGTGTGGTATGATGCTACACAGAAAAAGTTCCTTGAGGTCGACCTGAGAGGGACTTATACCTCTCAGTGCTGGGCAGTTACACTTTTATATATTGGCAGGCCGGAAGAAACTCAGGTACTCTTGAGTGTTGACCTTAAAGGGCTCGGGTCGATGAAACTGGCATCGTTTTCCATGGGGGGATATGAAAGGATTAATCCTTAGCGGCGGTAAAGGTACAAGACTCAGACCCATAACCTTTACGAGTGCGAAACAGCTTATACCGATTGCGAATAAACCTGTACTCTTTTATGGTATTGAGGCGCTGAGGGATGCCGGGATAAAGGATATAGGTATAGTCGTTGGCGATACAAAGGAAGAGGTCAGGAGGGCTGTAGGGGATGGCAGTGACTGGAATGTAAGTATAACCTATATTGAGCAGGCAGAACCTGCAGGGCTTGCACATGCTGTCCTCGTATCCCAGGGATACCTTAAGGACGAACCCTTTGTTATGTATCTTGGAGATAATCTTATCCTCGGAGGCATAAAGGAACTGGTGAAGGAGTTTAAGGAGGTATCACCTAACTGTCATATCCTTCTCTCAAGGGTACAGAACCCGAACCAGTTCGGAGTGGCAGAGCTTCAGAACGGAAGGGTTGTGAGGCTTGTTGAGAAACCAAGGGACCCCAGAAGTGATCTCGCACTTGTAGGGGTTTACATGTTTGATTCACATATCTTTGAGGCTGTTAAGAATATAAAACCTTCATGGAGGAATGAACTGGAGATAACAGATGCAATTCAGTATCTGATAGACAAAGGGTATGTGGTTCATCCTCATATGGTGAAGGGATGGTGGAAGGATACAGGAAGGCTCGATGACCTTCTTGAGGCGAATAAGATGGTCCTTGACACCCTTGATACCAGAATTGATGGTTTGGTAGATGATGAATCAAAGGTAGACTTCAAGGTGGTTATCGAAAAGGATGCAGAGGTTACAAAGAGCACTATAAGGGGGCCGGCAATAATAGGGAAGGGATCAAAGATAATAAATTCTTTTATCGGTCCCTTTACCTCAATTGCAGACAGGGTTACAATAAAAGAGAGTGAGGTGGAACACAGCATCGTCCTTGAGGGGAGCTCTATAATGAATATCAAAGGGAGGATAGGGGATAGTCTAATAGGAAGGGATGTTGAAGTCTCTAAATCGCCTCTTAAGCCGAAGGCATATAGATTTATGTTAGGGGATTATAGCAAGGTGGGGGTGCTATAGAAAATAATTCACTGTGAACCGTTCACAGTGAACAGTGAACTAATATGATAGACGGAGTTAAAATAAAAAAGCTAAAGGTCATCCCTGATGAGAGGGGGAGGCTTATGGAGATGCTGAGGGCCGATGACGAGTTGTTTATTAAGTTCGGACAGATCTATATGACTACAGTCTATCCTTTAGTTGTAAAAGGTTGGCATTATCATAAGAAACAAGTGGATAATTTTGTTTGTGTGAAAGGTGTGATAAAACTTGTCCTCTATGATCCGAGGGAGGAATCCCCGACAAAGGGTGAGCTGAACGAATTCTTTATCGGAGAACATAACCCGCTTCTTATCCAGATACCACCTTATGTACTTCATGGGTTCAAGGGAACAGGTGAGACTGAGTCAATAGTAATTAACTGTCCTACAGTGCCATATAACTACGGAGAACCCGATGAGTTCAGGATCGACCCCCGTACAAAAGATATTCCATACAACTGGGAAAGGAAGGATGGATAATATCAATTTTGGATTTCAGATTGCGGATTGGAGATTTAAAATCCAAAATCCAAAATCCAAAATCCGCCCTATAGGTCGGGTCTTCGATAATTAAAATGAAGTTACTGATAACAGGGGGGTGTGGTTTTATAGGTTCTAACTTTGTAAGGTATCTCCTTTCTACCCGCACTGATTACAAGATAATCAACCTTGATCTACTTACATACGCAGGTAGCCTGAAAAATCTTGAGGATATATCGAAGAATTCCAGTTATACATTTGTAAAGGGTGATATCCTCGATTATGACCTTTTAACGGATTTAGCAGGAGATTGTGACGGGATATTAAACTTCGCTGCCGAAACCCATGTGGACAGATCTATCCTCGACCCTTCCATATTTGTTAAAACAAATGTACTCGGGACGCAGATACTGCTTGAGGTTGCAAGGAGGAGAAAAATACCCCGCTTTCTTCAGGTTTCAACTGATGAGGTCTATGGTTCTTTAGGTCCGTCAGGGACATTCAAAGAAGAGAGCCTTCTTATGCCTAATAGCCCGTATGCCGCATCGAAGGCGGCAGGCGATCATCTTGCAAGGGCTTATCATAAGACATACGGACTACCTGTTTTAATAACCCGTTCCTCGAATAACTTCGGTCCATACCAGTATCCAGAAAAACTAATCCCACTCTTTATTATGAAGGCTATAGCCGATGAGAAGGTGCCCCTCTACGGTGATGGTATGAATGTAAGGGACTGGATATATGTAGAGGATAACTGCAGGGCTATAGATATAGTCTTCCACAAGGGAAGGGATGGTGAGGTCTATAATATTGGTGGCGTGAACGAGAAGAACAACATTGGGATTGCGAAGATGATCCTGAGGATGCTTGATAAGCCTGAATCCCTGATAACTTATGTCCAGGATAGACCGGGCCATGATAGGCGCTATGCCCTTGACTCAACAAAGGCCGAAAGGGAATTGGGGTGGAGGCCGGTTAATAATTTTGATGAGGCTATGGAGAAGACAATCGGGTGGTATAAGGAAAATCAGGACTGGTGCAAATCAGTCTTGAGTCGGCAGTCAGCAGTCTTTCAATCTACTGGTCGACTATAGACTGTTGACTGATAGACTAAATTATGAGGATTCTTGTGACAGGTGCAAAGGGGATGCTTGGAACTGATCTTGTAAAAAGGCTTTCTATAAAGAATGATGTAAAAGGTGTTGATGTTGAAGATTTCGATATTACGGACGAGGCAGAGACTATAAGGGGAATAAAAAAAATAATTCCCGAACTTGTTATAAATACTGCTGCATTCACAGATGTTGATGCCTGCGAGACAGAGAGGGAAGTGGCATTTAAAGTGAACAGGGGTGGGGCGAGAAATGTGGCAACAGGATGTTATGAAGTGAATGCAAGGTTCATACACATCAGTACAGATTATGTCTTTAACGGAGAGAAGAAGGAACCATATAAAGAGGATGATGAGCCAAGGCCAATAAATATATACGGACAGTCCAAACTTGAAGGAGAGCAGGAAATCTCCAGACTTCAGACTCCAGACTCCAGACTCCAGACTCTTATTATACGGACCTCATGGCTCTTCGGTAAAAACGGAAGGAATTTTGTTGATACGATCCTGAGGTTATCGAATGAAAAAGATGAAATAAGGGTTGTGGATGACCAGACAGGCTCACCCACTTATACTGTAGACCTCTCAGAATCAATAGAGAGGTTGATTGATTCAGATGCAGCGGGTATTGTCCATTGCAGTAATTCAGGGGAATGTTCCTGGTATGATTTTGCGAAAGAGATAATAAGAATAAAGGGGATAAAGGGCGTGAATGTTATACCGATAAAATCCGGTGAGCTGAAAAGACCTGCGAAGAGGCCTTCATATTCTGTATTGAGCAATGACAGATATTTTAAGCTGACTGGATACAGGATGAGGAAATGGGAAGAGACGCTGAGGGATTATGGAGAAAGGGTTTCACTATGAACATCTGTGTTGTTGGAACGGGTTATGTAGGTCTGGTAACAGGGGCCTGCTTTGCAGAATTCGGACTGAAGGTCGTCGGTGTTGATAAAGATGAAAAGAAGATAAAAGACCTTTCTAATGGGATTATACCTATATTCGAACCGGGCCTTGAGGAACTTGTAAAGAGGAACATTAAAGACGGGAGACTTTCCTTTACCACAGACCTTGCCGGTTCTGTAAAAAGATCGCTCGGTATTTTTATAGCTGTAGGTACGCCTTCAATGGAGGATGGCTCTGCTGATCTTTCCTATGTGGAGGCGGTTGCACACAGTATTGCAGAGAACATGAATGGATATAAGGTGATAGTCACAAAGAGTACAGTGCCTGTTGGAACAGGTGAGAAGATAAGAAAGATCATAGGGGAGAAACAGAAGGAGAAGGTAGACTTTGATATAGTATCCAACCCCGAGTTCCTGAGGGAAGGATCTGCCATAGAGGATTTCATGAGGCCGAACAGGGTAGTAATCGGCGCCGAGAGCGACCATGCGATTGCTATAATGAGAGACCTCTACGCTCCCCTTTACCTTATAGAGACCCCCTTTATAGTTACAGACATCAAGACGGCCGAGATGATAAAGTATGCATCAAATGCCTTCCTGGCAACAAAGGTGTCATTTATTAACGAGATTGCAAATATCTGCGAGAGGGTCGGGGCAGATGTCCATATGGTAGCGAAGGGGATGGGCCATGATAACAGGATCGGGACAAAATTCCTTCATCCGGGCCCTGGATTCGGAGGTTCCTGCTTCCCGAAGGACACATCTGCCATAGTGAATATAGCCAAGGAACATGGTTATGACTTTGAGATAGTAAAGGCCGTTATAAAGGTGAATAAGAGACAGAGGGCACTTATGGTAGAGAAGATAAAGAAGGAAACCGGAGAATTGAAGGATAAAAGGATAGGTATCCTGGGCCTCTCATTTAAACCGAATACGGATGATATGAGGGACGCACCATCGGTCTCCATAATAAAGGGTCTTCAGAAGGAGGGGGCAAAGATCAGGGCATACGACCCCGCAGCAATGGAGGAGGCAAAGAAGTTCCTCGATGATATAGAGTACTGTAATGACCCTTACGGGGTGGCAGATGGGTCTGATGCACTCGTAATCATTACTGAGTGGAATCAGTTCAGAAATCTTGAAATAAATAAGATAAAGAGTCTCCTGAAGAAGCCTGTGGTAATAGATCTCAAGAATATTTACGACCCAAAGAAAATGAAGGAGATGGGTATAAGATATACAGGGGTAGGGAGGGGGAAATGATTAAAGGAAGGGTTCTAATAACAGGAGGGGCAGGGTTTATAGGCTCCCATCTTGCTGATAGATTCCTCTTAGAAGATTATGAGGTTATCTGTATGGATAATCTTATCACCGGGGATGTGGCTAATATCTCGCATATCAGGGATAAGAGGTTTTCATTTATCCACTATGATGTTACAAACTATATCTATGTTGAAGGGAATGTGGATTATATACTCCATTTTGCAAGTCCGGCAAGTCCGATAGATTATCATTCGCTACCTATACAGACCCTTAAGGTAGGTTCTCTCGGAACACATAAAGCGCTGGGTCTTGCAAAGGCAAAAGGTTCGAGGATCCTCCTGGCATCTACATCTGAGGTCTATGGAGACCCTCTGATCCACCCCCAGCGGGAGGATTACTGGGGAAATGTAAATCCTATAGGCCCAAGGGGTGTCTATGACGAGGCAAAGAGATTTGCAGAGGCAATTACCATGGCATACAACCGTTACCATGGTGTTGAGACAAGGATAGTCAGGATATTTAATACCTATGGCCCGAGGATGAGACTGAATGACGGAAGGGCAATTCCCACATTTATGGTTCAGGCATTAAGAGGAGAAGATATAACTGTCTTTGGAGACGGCTCCCAGACAAGGAGTTTCTGCTACATAGACGATATGGTTGATGGTATATATCGCCTCCTACACTCCGATGTGGATACACCGGTGAATATCGGAAACCCCGAAGAGATGTCAGTTCTTAAAATGGCTGAGGAGATAATAAGCATTACAGGAAGCAAGAGCCGAATAGTTTTTAAACCCCTGCCTGAAGACGATCCGAAGGTAAGGCAACCTGACATTTCAAAGGCAAAATCCCTGCTGGGATGGGAGCCACAGGTCAGCCTCGGAGAGGGGCTTTCCAATACGCTGGACTATTTTATGAAAAAGATAAATATTGATAAAAAATCCGTAAGGGTCTAAAAAAACTTGACAAAATGACCAAAATGATATTTATTATTAACAAATACTTAATTTTAGCAGGAGGGAATTAGTACCGAAGTGATAATAAAGGTCCAAGAGGAGGAGAATATCGAAACGGCTCTTTATGAGAATGGCAGAGATCAGATAGAGAAGATTTTTCAGGATGTTAAGAAAGGTAAATCTTTTTCTCTAAACCCTGTCTCCGAGGTTATATCCGGGATTGTTGATAGTCTTTTTGCAGGGGATCACCTTGTCAGAAGGGCCCTGTATTCAAAGACAAAGGGTTTTGATCTCCCATCACATCTCTTGAATGTCTGTATATTCGCAACCGAGATAGGTATAGCGCTTAATTATAACAGGGATGACCTTGAGAGGTTAGGCCTTGCTGCCATCATCCACGACATCGGTATGGCTGGTGTTCCTGAAAATATCATTAAAAAGCCGGGGAAGTTAAATGATGAAGAGTTTGATACCGTGAAGAGACACCCTGAAGAGGGAGTAAAGATTCTGAATAAATTCAGCGAAGATAATCTCTGGATTTCAGAGATCATCCTTCAGGAGCATGAGAGGTTTAACGGGAGAGGTTATCCGAAAGGGCTCAAGGGCAATGAGATCCATGAGTTTGCCCTCATTATAGGGATAGCCGATGTCTATGAGGCGCTTACCCATCACAGGTTCCAGAGAAAGAATCTTCCTCCCTTCGATTCCATGAAAGAGATCCTTTCAGCCGAGAGGGCCTCTTTTCCCGAGAAGGTTATAAAGGCACTTATGTCCAAACTTCCTGTCTTCCCTGTAGGCACTATAGTTAGACTGAATTCTAAGGAGATTGCGATTGTTGTATCCACCGATAGCATTTCCCCATTCAGACCGGCTGTAGAGATCCTGTTTGATCCACAGGGCCGTAAGCCTGCGACAAGGAGAAAAATAAATCTTAAAGAGAACCCTCTGCTCTATATAATCTCTCTTGTATCAGAAGAAGATATACATTCCCAGTAACTAAAAATAACCGATAAACAAATGGTTATTTTTTACTAAAGCCTTTTTAATCCATACCAATACAGTAATTATAGCTGCATTCAGTATGGTAAATTTTCCTAAGAAGGGGTTTAAAGTCAAAAGGATCTTCCTTGGCAAAGATACTACAGACCGTTCAACCTTTACAACCCTTCCGATAATCTGGTCATATGTTATAGGTATGTCTTTATAGAAATAGGCATCTCCTCTTGTTTGATAATAAGTAGTACCATCCTTCTTGAATATCTTCAGAAGCCTGTGGCATACCATAATTACTTCTTCTCTATTAGAGAGAGAGGACTCTACACTTACTTCCTCTCCCCTTGGGGCCATGGCTCGTAGAGGAGAGGATTGAGGTGAGGGGGATTTAAAGAGTACAATATCTCCAGTTTCAGGCGTCCTTCCCATAAGGGATTCAACATAGATTTTGTCGCCTGCTCTAATAACAGGGTACATAGATGGGCCTATTGTGGGTAAAGCAGCATAGTATCCTTCATCAAGGATTATGGATGTTATAGTCTGGAGGTCGGGTTTCATATTAACCTAAATTGAGCGATTCCACTTTGTCAGGCGAGACGCCTGACCTACTTTTTCCTTGTTTCGTCATCCGTATTGGTAGGACAGGCGTCTCGCCTGTCCTCACTTATTCAGCGAAGCCCTCTAACGAAATTGACCGCACTTTTATCCGGCACGAATCCGAATTCATAGCAGGGGACTTTCCTGACCACCTCATCTATGAATTTCAGTGTAAATGCCATACCTTCCTTATCCCAGAAGGTGGGGAAGCATCTGACAAACATCCTCGTTGCTGCATCCACAGGAGGAAGTGACTTCACATAGTTTTTCGTCGAGTGTTGAAGGAAGAATATCCTTTCTATCTCCACCCTTCCAGGATCACAGACATTTACCTCCCCATGCCAGGGTGTGCCATAGGCATAGATCTTATCATCAAACTCTCTGATTATAATCCTGTCATCGCTTAAAACCTTCACTCCTGTCATATCTTTAAAATCCCCCTCTATTCCCCCTTTAATAAAGGGGGAGGAAGGGGGATTATCCCTTTTCCAAAGTGGGGTGTGGGGGGATTCGGAGGGTTTTGTCTGCTTTAACCAGAGTTTCGCAGTCGTACTCTTGCCAGAGCGAGATGTCCCGGCATAAAGGAAACCCCTTCCGTTATCATTGACACAACAGGAGTGTATCATTACTCCTCTGCCACGGGAGAGGAGGTTGATGACTAAAAGCTGGTCAAGGGGATGGGAAATAATAAAGGTCTTCTTGTTGTCATTCTGAGCCCTTCGCTTGTCATTCTGAGCGTAGCGAAGATCCGCGTCTTTTATATATAGTCTTACCCTTGAGAAATCCCTTTTAAATTCTGCAAGCATGTAATAATCAGGCTTTAAAGCGGGGAAAAAGAAGGCAATCTTATAACCTTTTCTGTTCCTGAAAAGTTTCCAGGGTCCTGCATGGCTGAAGATCTCTTTATCTTTAATATTAAAGGGTAGAGGGTGGTGTTCTATAGATATGGTGCAGTCAATAATTTCCCCCTCACCCTGACCCTCTCCCCGTTGGGGAGAGGGGACTTTCTTTTTTGCCTCCACTCCCTTTTGGGGAGAGGATTGAGGGAATGTGGAATGAATAAAATTCTTTTGAGGATAGCCGATCTTTAGCCCTTTGAGATCAGACTTAAAGAGAAGGTTTATATCTGCGATTCTGAGTAGTAACAAGGATACGGTGATATAGGTTTATGTCCTACTCCAAGAGGAACAGTCACGGCCTGCGGTGCCTCTACAATTTCCTACGAGAGAACCGGGGCCCCTTGAACCTGGACCTTTACATGCAGTCAGAACTGCCTCTGATGTCTTTAAAGGTACCTTACTTACCTTGGGTTTTTCATATGCCTTTTTTGTCATAGTGCTAATCCTCCTTTGTTTTGATTTTACTATCCATCTTCATTCCTGTCAAGAATCGTAAGGCTGTTTCCCGAACAGCTTCTGGAAACAGGCTCGCTACTCTTTGAGGCCTTGCCTCAAACCGATTGCTGAAACAAATACATTGGTATCGAGCACTATCTTCGTGCCCATTTAATAGCCTCAACTACCACATCCTCTTTTAACCCCTCTTTTTTAAATCGTTTCTCTGTCTTCTCAGAAAGGCTCTTAAAACGCTCAGAAAGGGAAGGTCTCTGAACCTTTTTAATTACCAGATAATCCTTTCCGCTGAACAAGAAAAGTTCATCATCAAGTTTCAAGCCTAATGATTTTTTTATCTCTTTAAGAAGTATTGAATCGCCTGTTTTATCTAACTTTAAAAGTTTATCCATTTGTCCTCCTGTTTTTAAGTCCGTAGTCTATAGTTGCTCTTTCTCCCTTTCCCCTTTATATTCTCAATCGCTTTTATCCCCCTAATGCCCTTTCACCCCGAATGCCTCTGCCCTCTTGTGTGCAATATCACATAAATAGTCAACAGGGGTCTCATCATCCCCGTGCTCCATTTGCGCCCATCCAGGGCACTGACCGCAGAGAGACATGAGATCGCATCCCATACATCTATTATAAGGGCTCATAGACATTTCCCTTAGCTTAATTAAAAAATCATTCCAACCATCTCTGAAGTTTCCTGTCTTAAGATCATATCTATCCTTCCTTGCCATGATACATATATTGAGGTTACCGTATGGGTCTATATGAAATGTATTTATTCCAGCCCCGCAGGTATAGAGCCTGTCTGAATCAGGAGAACCTATATACTTTTCACAGAATTCCTTCCATTCTTTTAATCTCTTTTCATCCTCGAGATCAAGCCTTATCACATCCTCTATATCAATTCTTGTTGATTGAGGGTTCTTGCACATATCTAAACGGGCATTTATTATAGGGTCGAACCTGAATTTAAGGCCAAGGTCTTCTGCATATTTCTTCATGACAGGGAGTTCATGGACATTCTGCCTTATTGCCATCGTCTTTAATTCGAGGGGGATTTTTCTCTCAAGAAGCAGTTCAATACCCTTCATACACTGTCTGTATGAGCCGTGAACCCTTGTAACATCCTCATAGGTATTCTCTGTGGCACCATAAAGGGTTATCTCTACAGAGTAGGGCATCCATTCTGAAAGGAGATCTGCTATTTCTTCATTAATAAGCGTACCGTTTGTAAATAATATTATGAGCATACCTTTTTTCTTTGCATAGAGATATATCTCCTTAAAGTCAGGCCTTAGAAGAGGTTCGCCTCCTGTAAGCAGGAGCCAGAGACACCCTTCATCTGCAATCTCACTAAGGATTCTGGTGGCCATAGAGGTAGACATCTCTTTAGACATTTCATTTCTGTCATTTGCAGGTATGTTACAGTAGCAGTGTATGCAGTTATTGTTGCATCTGAAGGTGAGTTCAAGGCTTCCTGAGATAGGCACCCTTTTGTCGAGATTCCTGTTGTGGAAGACGTTACTCCAGTCATTGTAGTTTATCTCATGGATTCTCTGACATTCCATAGTTATTTTTCCTTCAATGCCTCTATTGACTTAAGGTCTTCGATGAAATCCATTAAATCCCTTTCAGCTTCTTCAGAAGTTATATCATATTCCGCACAAATGGTACTGCTTATTTTATTTATATCACTTTCACCATCAATAAGCTCCCAGATCCTTGCCCCTACCTCATTAAGGACAAATATGTTCTGGAGGTCTCCTGCCTTGTTTCTGATCGGGACGAGGATTGTTTCATCCTCTATCTTCCTGAAGACCATGGATTCGTCTTTTTCGTAAATCATGATTAATTATACCACAAAAGTTGTGTCAAGACAAATTATTTTTCTAATACTGTCCCAGGCTACCTTTTTCTTTTGCCTTCCTTACAGCATAACTAAATGCCATAAGGCTGAGAGGTATCATAAATGCCGAAAAAAAACCAAGTGCAAAAAGGTCAGATGAAATCTCTGATAGTGTAGACCCTTTAATGAGGGAATACCGCATTGCCCTTAGTGAATATGTGATGGGGAGAAGATGGGAGATGTCCTGCAGCCACGATGGAAGAATCGTTATAGGATAATAGACTCCTCCAAGAAGGGAAGAGGCTGACCCGAATAAAAATGCTATCGGGTCACCCCTCTTGAAGGCCATTATGAAGCTTGCAGATATAACGCCGAGAGGAGAAAAGGAGAGTATAGTAAGGATCATTACTGTTATGGCAGAAAGGATATTTGCCTTTCCGAGGTCAAGTCCAAAGATAATTACACCTGCCAATAAATAAATTATGACCTCAACAGTTGTTGATATAAAACTCCAGAGGCCCGAAAAGAGTATTATAGCAGGTATCCCTGTTGGTGTTACCATCATTGCCTCGAGTGTGCCGAGCATCTGCCCTTCCCTGATTGCCCCTGAGAAGGAGTGGAGGGATACAGAAAGATAGCCTGAAAAGGCTATACCTATGATCACAAAAGAGAAATAATCGCCTCCATAATCCTCCAGATAAGGGGATGCGGCCTTACCGAATAGTTTGGATATATAATAGAACATTATTACAGAAAAGGAGATACCTGCAAGGTTTAAAAGGAAGGAAAAACGGTAACTCAGTTCTGTCTTAAAATCCCTGCGGAGAAAGGCTATGACTTTATAGATCTGATTAATCAATCCTGCCTCCAATAGTCTCTATCATAAAATCTTTTAATTCTACCTCCCCAGGTCTTATAGTGGCCTTTATACTCCCCTGGTACATTATTGCAACTCTTTCACAGACCTCTATCGCCTCTTCAATGCTATGGGTAATAAGGAAGATCGTTATGCCGTTAGAAGAAAGGGTTTTAAGGCTCTCTCTTATCTGTGACGCTGCGACAGGGTCAAGTCCCCTCGTGAGTTCGTCAATAAAGAGAACCATGGGGTTACCTATAAGACTCCTTGCAATTAAGAGTTTCTGTTTCATTCCTGTGGAATAGCTATCAAACCTTCTGTCTAGAAAGTCTTTCAATCCGAGTGTCCCGGTTATGCTTTCGATTCTCCTTTTTATCTCTGACGGCTTCAGGTTGTGAAGTGTTGCAAAGAATCTGAGATTCTCTCTCCCTGTAAGCCTCCAGTAAAAGCTCCTTTCCTCTGAGGATATAACACCGATCGAACCCTTGACCTTATCCTCTTCCCTTATACTGTAACCCGAAACATAGGCCTCCCCTGAACTCGGCAATAAAAGGGTTGTAAGTATTTTTAAAAGGGTTGTCTTCCCTGCGCCGTTTGGCCCCATAAGACCAAATATTTCTCCCTGAGAAATGTCCATGGTTACTTCGTCTACGGCAAGTATTGGGTTACCCTTAGAGGTAAAAAACTTAGTGAGGTTTAAGGTCTTAATTGCACTATTAGTGTTCATTAATAATTGATTATAAGCTATATTGGGTTTTCAATAAAGAGATTTTTCTTGACACTCTAAAAGAAAAGTGGTAGGAATAACAGGGAAAAAGCTGTCGTGTTAAACTATTTAAAGGAGGGTGTATGGTAAATACCCATAAAAGGTTTCTCTTTTTATTAATCTTGTCATTATTCTGCTTATTCTTATCAGGCTACCATGACCTTAAGGCTGCAACCATAACAGTAAAACCAGGAAAGTTCAGTCATTTTACCGTACAAATTCCTCCTGCCCCGATTGCCGGGGAAAATATTGTTGTAAGACTGCAGTCCTATGATATGTATAATAACCTTATAACCGATTTTAACGAAACAGGCAGGGAGTTTGAGATAAGGGTTTCAGGCAGTGCCAAGGCAGAACCAAAGGTCCTGAGTCCGTCAAATTTCCTTGGAGGAAGCGCCGCCATAAATATCAGAGATAAGAAGGCCGAGACTATAACCTTTTCTGTTTTAGAGACAGGCGGGAATGTTCCGATACTTTCAAAAGAAATAATAATAAAACCTAACAGGCTCGATAATTTTGTGCTCCAGACACCTAACCAGGTAAAGGCAGGAGATACATTTGATGTGAGGATAGTTGCAAGAGACTCCTTCGAAAATATGATCAAGGATGATGCAGGGATAGGGAAGGACTTCAGGATTAATACGACTGGAACAGGTGGACTCAAATACCTCGATAGCGGGGCCCTGAATTTCAAATCAGGTGTTGCAACAGCAAGGTTTCTTTCAGGGAAAGCAGGAGAGGTAATTATAGATGTTTATGACCCATATTCAGGAATCAGGGGGAAGAGTTCATCGATAAATATCTTGCCCGGAGCCATGAGTGCGTTAAATGTACAGGCCCCAAAGGACGGTATAGCAGGGAACCCCTTTGAAATTATAATAACGGCCCATGATAAAATAGGGAATCCTGTTACCAATTACAATACAACTGGTGATGGGGTACAACTCACATCCACAGGGAAGGGAAAAGTCTACCCCGACCGTATCTCTCCTTCAGAATTCAAGGGGGGGAATGCTGTAGTAAAAGTCACCTACGAAGTTGCTGAAAATATAGAGGTAGTTGCGACAGAGAGCAATAAGAAGGAAAGCGGAAAAAGCGGAACTGTCAGGATCAGGCCAGCTACCCCTGACCACTTTATCGTCGTTACCCCTGAAACAGCCTCAGCAGGCCAGGGTTTCAAACTGAGGATAGAGGCGTATGACAGATTTAAAAACGTTGTCCGTGATTACAACCTAATTGGAGGAGAAGTTTATATCAGTATAACCGGTACAGGGACTTTTACACCGTCAACAGTATCTCCATCTGAATTCGCAAACGGGATAGCAGTCGTAAATGCCACATATGACAAGGCAGAGTCATTTTCCATAAATGCAAAGATGGGACCAAAAACAGAAGGGGCGAGGGAAGAAGTTAAGAAAGAAAAAAAGGTTGAAGCGGCCAAACCACCGGCAGAGAAAAAGGTTGAACCTGCACCTGCCAAAAAGGTAGAGGAGAAGCCAAAACCAGCACAGCCAGAGGTAAAGAAAAAACCAAAGCCTGAAGTAAAACCTAAAACTGAGGTCAAGAAGGATGTTGAAAAAAAACCTGAGCCCAAGGAATCAAAAAAGCCTGAAACAAAAGTAGCAAAAAAGATTGAGACGGCAGAGGCTAAAAAGGCAGAACCCAAGAAGGAGATAGCTAAGAAGGAGGCAGTTCATGGGCCTTACGAGGTAAGTGATATAGGGATTATCGAGAGCAAGAAAAGGGCGATCCTCATGGTCACCTCTAACGGCCCTGTCGACCATAAGTCTTCCCTTGTCACAAAGGAAGGGAAAAAGTGGCTCAATCTCAAGGTAACACCTGCTGTGAGAAAGATGGAGAAGATCCAGAGGCTAAAATCATCATTTGTAGGTGACGTGATTATAGAAGAAGAAGGAAGTACCATCAGCATAATGTTCGAAATCCTTCCAGAGAATGTTACATACGAATCAAAGAGGTCAAAGAATTCTATAGTTGTAACTTTCACCCTCCAGTAACACTTTTTTAGTAAAAAATTATTTTTTTGCCCCATTCATTTTTTACTTGAAATCCTTTTTAAAATCAGTTATACTCCCTCAAAGAGGTAAAAGAATACTTAAAAGATTAATCTTAACCTCTTTGATTATTAAGGAAAAAATTGGCTTGGTCTGAAGAAGATAAGCTTATCCTTTCAATCTTAAACCAAAAAGATGGGGCTAATTTTAGCCTTGAAGAGGTCGAACTCGACAGGTTTACCGACCTTGCCAGAGAAGAAGGCCTGTCCGGTATTCTATTTAAAATACTAAAAGAAAACGGTCAGATTCAGAAATTCCCCGCCCCTGTCCAGAAGTCCCTCAGAGAAAGTTATCTCCTAAGCCTCACAAACAATATTGTTTTGATAAATGACCTGAGCAGGGTACTTCTGTCCCTTGAAGAGAAGGGGGTCAGGATAATAGTGCTTAAAGGCTCCGCCTTGCTTGAAAGGGTCTATAAAGACATGGGGGCGAGGCCTGTAATGGATATAGACCTCCTGATCTGTGATGAGAGAGATAATGATAAAGTAAACGGGATAATGGAAGCCATAGGATACCGCCTTACTTCAACATGTCCGAGGATTTATAATAACGGAAGAACCATCATTGATATTCATGCAGATATAGACAGTTTTACAAGACTGGGCCACATACCACATACCCCTGAATTAGATAACAATTCCCTCTGGGATAGTGGTTCTCCCTTTGGGGCGAGGTTCAATTCTGTGCGCATACTTTCCCCTGAGGATACGGTGCTTACCCTCGCAATACATCTTGTGAAACATTCCTTCTTACGTCTGCTCTGGCTTGTTGATATAATAGAGGTGATAAAAGGAAATCCGAATATCGACTGGAAGAAGATAGGACACAGGGCGAGGGAATCAGGTTTTGAGAAGATTATCTATTATGTACTATCATATATAAATAAGATCTCAAGGGTTATCCCTGAGGATTTACTGTTGGAAATAAGACCCGAAAGGTCAGGGCTGATAGAGAAGAAGATAATGGACAGGATAATAAAGAACCAGAGAAGGGACGGATACGGAGATATATTATATTTTTATACGATAAAGGGGACTTTCAGGAGAATACTTTTTGCCTCAAGGATACTTTTCCCTGCACAGGAAAAGATCAATGAGATGTCAGGATCAAGGTATCCTTTTATCTATTATCTGAAAAGGGTTTTAGAACTTTTTAAAATAGGGGCAAGGTATTTATGGAATTATATAGCCGGAGGCCGTTCAATGACCCGGGGGCGATCTGCGGTAAAAGGTCTACGGGGAGAAAGATTATGAGGGCAAAGAATGGATACTTAGGATTCAAGAATTTTTTATTGCCTGTTCTGTCATTTATTATTTTAACAAACATCGGATTCGCTGTCGAATCGCACAGCCAGGAGGCAAAGCCCGATAAACCTGAGTTATGGAAGGTAACAGAAAACAATACCTTTGTCGAAATTAATGGAGTGCCGCAGTATAAGATTGGCATAGGCGATATCCTGGAGGTGGATATCCTCTTAGTGCCAACAGTCGAAAAGTATACCCCGGAGGTTAGGCCGAATGGTTTTATACTCCTTCCTTTCATTGATGTCAAGATTGCTGGTCTTACTGCGGCTCAGTCAGAGGAAAAGATTAAGGAGGAACTGTCAAAGTATATCAGGGTGCCGAGGGTAGAGGTAAGGATAAAGGAATACAGGAGTAAAAAGATATCATTGCTGGGTGCGATTAATATGGTTCCTGTAAGGGCATCGGGGCCCGGGGAATATGTCCTCAAAGGGAAGATAACGATTACCGAAATGGTCACCCAGGCGGGCGGGCCTACACCAAATGCCTCTATGGATAAGGTCCATGTGAGAAGGGCAGATGGTACTATACTGTCAATAAATCTGCTTAAGATTATTTTAGAAGGTGATTTTAAGGAAAATGTAATTCTTGATGCAGGGGACGAGATTTATGTTCCCTCAATTGAAGTTGGAGAAAATAAAATACTGATATTCGGGGAAGTAAAGAAACCGGGGCTATATCCGAGAAAACCGGGTGCCACACTAATGGATGCTATCGGAATGGCGGACGGATATACCATATATGCAGTACTTCAAAATACTGCCGTAATCCGGACTGCCGATAAGAAGTCTGAGATTATCGTTTCAGATCTCAATAGCCTTATAAAAGAAGGAGATATCTCCCAAAACATTTCCCTTGCCAACAATGATATTATTTATGTGCCAAGGAGCCTGATTGGGAATTGGAATGTTTTCATAGAAAAGATAAGACCAACAGTCGAACTCATTACAATCCCAATTTCTGCTGCGTGGACAATAAAACTTTTAAAGGAGTAGTATGCCACAGTACGAGTTAAATCTAAGGGATTACTGGAGGATAATAAGGAAGAGAAGGGGTATTATCCTGTTTATAGTATTAGCCCTTGGACTCGGGTCGTTTGTCGTTACCGAAATACGGAGACCTGTACTGAACTATATGGCTACTGCGACGGTTAAATTTGAAAGGGCAAGCACGGTAACAGGCCTGTTTATGGAGGTTATAAGCTGGAGCCCTGGTGACAGCATAGCTACCCAGGCAGAGGTGATACGAAGTTATCCAGTAATAGAGGGTGTGGCAAAAGAGATGGGGATGATTCCCAAGGATGTGGGAGAGGATATCCCCTTTGAGGATTACCAGAAATTAATGGAAGCAGGAGGGGATATAGCTAAGGATTTAGAGGCAATAATTAAAGAAAAGAGTGATGAGTATGCAAAGAAATCTGAAGAATACCTTAAGATTGTATCAGATATTCAATCGAGGATAATAACAAAGCAGATCGGAAATACAAGCCTTATCGAGATCTCTGCGAAGGATAAGGACCCGAAAAAGGCACAGCTTCTGGCAAATACCGTAGCTAATGTTTACAGAGACGATAATATTAGAAGCAGAAACCGCCAGGTTATAGAGGCAAAGAGGTTTATCGAAAACCAGCTTAAGATAATAGAGGAAAGACTTAAAGTCTCTGAAGAGGCACTTAAGGACTTCAGGAAAAAAGAAGGGATTCTGCCTGTGCCAACAGAGACAAGCAGTTTTATTCAGTCTCCGTTAGCAAATACCATGGACGAGTATGTGAAGGTTAAGATGGCGCTGGAGGAGACCCAGCAACAGGTGGACAGCCTGAAGGGAAAGACGATACTTGATTCGGAGAAGATGATTGTTTCTGAAGACCCGGCTTCTCCCATGCATAAACTCTATACCCAGTTTATAGAGCAGGAGTTAGCCAGGAAGTCGCTTCTCATAAATTATACAAAAGACCATCCGCTCGTGAAGGAGCTGGATGCAAAGATATCGAATCTCAAGACAGAGATGGGTAAGGAACTCTCTAAAAGGCTCAGAAGTTACAGAGAGAGGTTGGGAATCCTGGAGTCTCAGCTTAAAGAATTTCCTGATGTTGCGGTAAGGCTTTCAAGACTGGAAAGGGAGACCAAAATTAATAGCGACCTTTTCAATCTCCTGAAGAACAAATACCAGGAGGTATTGATTAAAGGGGCAGAACAGATACAGGAAGTAACTGTTATAAAGCCTGCCACCCTTCCTAAAGAACCCATAAACAGAGTTGATATTGGTACTAATGTACTCATAGGGATACTCTTCGGTCTTATTTTCGGTCTTATCCTTGCGTTTGTTACAGAGGCGTTTGATACATCAATAGGGACGATCGAGGATGTTGAGTCATTCCTTGGCCTTCCTGTACTCGGGATCATCCCCGATGTTTCCGAGAGGGAGGCAAAGAAGGAGATAGAAAAGGCATACGAGCCGATAGCGGATAAGGTTAGCCTTGATTTCTATTATCGGTTCATTACACATTTTTCACCTAAGTCCGTACTCGCAGAGAGCTACAGGTCGCTCAGGACGAATATTCAATTTGCAAGCCCGGATAAGGAACTTAAAACTATTCTTATCACAAGTGCCTCCCTATCTGAAAGAAAGACCTCGACGGTTATCAACCTTGCTGTTGCCTTCGGACAGATGGGCAAAAAGGTACTTATTATCGAGGCAGATATGAGAAGACCTGCAATTCACCAGATATTCGGACTGAAAAAAGAACCGGGGCTTTCTGAGATAATCGTGCAGAACACTACCCTTGAGGAGGCAACGAGGACATTCTCCGATATTGTCCTCGGAGGCTTTGGGCTGGAAGAGTTCCTTACAGCTCCCGGACTTGACAATCTTAATATCATTACATCAGGAAGCATCCCTTTCAATCCCTCTGAGATTCTTGCATCGGTGAAAATGAAGGGGCTTATAGAAACGGTGAAGAGTAGTTATGATGTGGTTATCGTTGATGCGCCACCGGTTCTCCCCCTTACCGACACCCTGATCCTGGCGCCTATGATAGAGGGAACCATCCTCATCTATCAGGTAGGAAGGATGGCAAGGTCTGCACTTAAAAGGACAAAGATACTCCTCGATAACGCACAGGCGAAGATTCTCGGCATAGTACTTACGGGTGTTAAGGCAGAGATAAGCCCTGATTACTACCATCATTATTACCGATATTCTGAGAAGCCGCCTAAAAGAAAGCAGATGAAAGAGGAATAATGTGGGTAATATCCCCAGGTTTATTCTTATCCTCTTTGTACTTCTTCTCCTGATTCTCGGTACAGGCCTTTTCCCATTCAAAACAACACTTGCTTTATTAGCGGGGATAATAATCTTTATCGTCTCCTTTATGTCTACCGAGATTACACTCTATTTCCTGATATTCTCCATGCTTCTCTCTCCAGAGATTATTGTAGCCTCGACACCTGCAAGGGAAATTAGTCTCAGGCTTGAGGATTTTCTCCTTCCGCTGTTGATACTTGGCTGGTTTGCAAGAATCGCTGTGTATAAGGATGTACAGCTGTTTTCCAAAACGCCCTATAATAAACCGATCATCGTTTACATATTTCTATCCATTTTTGCTACGGGTCTGGGTTATATCTCGGGAAGGGTCAGTATATTATCCGGCTCACTCTTCATCTTAAAATACATAGAATATTTCATGATCTTCTTCATTGTGGCTAATTATGTAAAGGATGAAGAAGAGATAAAGAGGCTCGGCACAGCTATACTCATTACATCTTTCCTGATATCAGTTTATGCAATTTACCAGATACCCTCAGGAGAGAGGGTGACAGCCCCTTTTGAAGGGAGGTATGGCGGAGAACCGAATACCCTTGGGGGTTATCTGGTCTTAATGATTTCTATAACCCTGGGCCTTGCCTTGACCCTGAAAGAGGGATTGAAGAGGCTTCTACTGGTTGGTCTGTTACTCCTTCAATCTGTATCGCTTCTTTATTCATTATCCCGTTCCTCATGGCTTGGATTGATACCAATGTATGGAATTCTCTTCGTCCTGAGCGAAAGAAAGAGGGACCTTCTATTCGGCGGTATAATAGCCTTACTACTGTTAGTTGTACTTTCTCCGGCGGTTGTATCGGAACGATATTCTTCAACCTTTCAGGAGTCTCCGGGCTTTGAAAGGACTGTCAGAATTGGAAGACTGACCTTCGATCCCTCGGCCTCTGAGAGGATTACAGGTTTTAAGGATGCGATAAAGGCATGGAAGAAAAAACCTGTCCTGGGATATGGTGTTACAGGAAAGGGATTTATTGATGGCCAGTATTTCAGGATTCTGGTAGAGGTGGGTCTTGTTGGTCTGGCTGTTTTTTTATGGTTAGTCTATACAATTCTAAAAAATTTATGGCTTTCCTTCAGCGCCTCTTCTGACCCTTACCTCAGAGGATTATCTCTCGGTCTGATAGCAGGGACAGCAGGTATTTTAGTGCATTCTATCGGTGCAAATAGTTTCATCATTGTTAGAATCATGGAGCCCTACTGGCTTTTGGTCGGTCTCGTATTTTCTGCCTATCGTCTGAATAAATACAAGCAGAGTATTAGTGTATAGGGGTTATCCTTGAACTCTTATCCTGAACAGGGATACATCAGCCGGATAGCCAGAAATACCTTTTACAATGCACTTGCGAGGATATGGGGGATGCTTGTGAGCTTTTTCCTCACTCC
Source organism: Thermodesulfovibrionia bacterium (assembly GCA_919902655.1). Lineage (GTDB taxonomy): Bacteria > Nitrospirota > Thermodesulfovibrionia > JACRGW01 > JACRGW01 > CAKKRL01. The sequence goes on along the minus strand of CAKKRL010000162.1, from coordinate 23,599 downwards.
TTATATCCTGAGCCGTTTGGGTGTAGAGTATTTTGGTATCTGGTCTGTAGTATGGATACTGACAGGTTATATGGGCCTTCTCGATATGGGATTAAGCACATCCTTTGTCAGGCATACATCCCTTTATTATGCAAAGGGAGACAGGGAAGGCCTGAGGGAAATGATAAGCTCGGGTCTATTCTTTTATGCGGTCATGGGGGCTTTAATCCTTGTTGCAATTGTTGTTTTCACAGGGCCGCTTTTGAATTTCTTTAATCTCCGTCCTGCACTGCGGGGGGAGGCTACCACTGCCATAATCCTGGGTGTGATAAGTCTTGGAATCAGCAATCTCTTCAATGTATTTAACTCTGTCCTTTATGGATTACAGAGGCTGGACATATCTTTCAAAATTGCGGCCCTCTCTTCTCTGCCCCTTATTATTGGAACAATCTTCGTGCTCGAGAAAGGCTATGGATTGGCAGGCCTGATGTATAACTATATCTTTGCATCCCTTGTTCTTTTAACTTCAGGGGGAATCATGGCTTATAAGATTCTTGGAGATTCCTGGGGAATCGGTTTTTCATATATCAAGAGGTCAATGCTTAAGAAATTGTTCCGCTTCGGCTTTGCCCTCCAGCTCGGTCAACTTTCCCAGATGGTGAGCTCCCATTACGACAAGATGCTGATATCCCATTTTCTCGGAGTAGCACAGGTGACATATTATGAACTGGGCTCACGGCTTACACAGATGATGAGGTCCCTCCCTGCCTTCATGACCTCTGCTGTAACACCGGCAGCTTCAGAGATGGAAGTCAGGCAGGGAAGGGAGAGGGTATGGGAACTCTATATAAGGGGGTCTAAATATCTTACCATTGCAGGAATACCTCTCTTCCTTTTCATTACTCTCGAGGCAAGGGATATTATATTTGTATGGATAGGAAATGATTATCCGCTTTCAGCAAATGTAGTCAGGATTCTATCCTTTGGTTTTTTTATGAATTTTATATGCAGTATGGCTTCTTCTGTGGTCTGGGGTATAGGGAAGGTAGAACTCGAACTTAAGAGGGGACTCCTTACAATAGCATTAAATCTGGCTCTCAGCCTGATGCTGATCCTGAGATACGGTTTCCTCGGGGCAGTCTTTGGGACAACAATCTCTCTGATTATTGGTTCAATATATTTCCTGAAAATATTTAAGGCCTCTTTTGAAAAATCAGGCAGAGAAGTGTTGTCACCGTTTATAAAACCCGGAATAGCAGGGTTCCTGGCAGGAGGGCTTATCTTTGTTTTTGAAAGGTTCTTTACAGAAACCATTCTGAAGAACAGGATTGATACAATAGTCTCCCTCGGCATAAAGGGAATAATATTTCTTATTGTTTATTCAGGGATCATCCTGAGCATAGGATATTTTGATGACTATGACAGGAACCTCCTTCGGGAGAGGATACCCATACTCAGGCATATTATCAGGGAATTAAATCGCAGAAAGGATATGAGGTAAATATCTTGTCCACAGGATCCTTCGGAGAAGATAATATCAGAAAACGCTTGAGAGAGTTCTACGAATACAGTAGCCGCTATGGAGCAGCAACCTCAATACTCTTGGAGCAGTACGGAACCGATGGGCATGAGGTGAAAGACCCTACAAGATTTATGGTAATGTATGAAGGTCAGATGAGAGAGATAAAATTGATGATTTCTCCGGGTAAGGATATTCTTGATGCCGGTACTGGCGACGGAGTACTTGCCGGGTTATTACTGAAAGATGCAAAAGCGATGACTGCTCTCGATATCTCCTTGGAGAGGATAAAGAGGTGTGCTGAAACATATAAAAATGGACATTTTGTTGTAGGAAATGCAGAGGAATTACCTTTCAGGGGAGAGTGTTTTGATTATGTCGTAGCGTCAGAGATTATAGAACACCTTATAGAACCTGAGAGATTTCTCTCATCTTCCAACCATGTTCTAAAAAGAGGTGGTACACTGATCATCTCTACGCCGTCGCCCTTATTTTATGAAAATAATATAGGTGAGATATTGAAGGATCAACACCTCCATACATTCTCACCGAGGAGGCTGAAATCCCTTCTGAGAAAAACAGGTTTTAAAACGGCAGGGATAAAAGGGATAGGATTTAAATTAAGGGTGAGAATACCAAAATCAATAGCTGTTATACCGAGGGTCTTTTATGCAGTAATCAAAAGGAAAAGACCGAAGAGGGGGTTTGTCAGCCCTGTTTCAGTTGAGTTGAACCTTGTATCGAATCACTTCCTGAACAATCTATATTCCAGGAATAAGACAATTTACAGAAGGATATTCATGTTCCTGTGTCTTATAGGGGAAACGTTCCCTTCCATGGCGAGTCAGGTGGTTATAAAGGCAGAGAGGGCGCTGTAGGTGGATGTTTCAGTAATTATGGTTGTAAGAAACGAGGAGGGGCAGCTCAGGGAATGCCTTGAAACTGTCTCTTGGGCGGATGAGATTGTAATCATGGACCAGTCAAGCGCCGATTCGACTGAGAAAATAGCAAGAGAATTTACCGACAGGGTCTTTATAACCGAACCAAAGGGATATTGCGAACCAGACAGGAACACTGCAATAGAAAAGGCATCCGGGAAGTGGATATTCTATATTGATGCTGATGAGAGGGTGCCTCCTGAGTTAAGGGATGAAATCCTTTCGGTTGTAAAATCTAATGATCCCAGGCAAGCCTATTATGTAAAAAGAAGGAACTATTTTCTCGGTAAATGGATAAAGACCTGCGGCTGGTACCCATCTCCTGTATTAAGGCTCTTTAAAAAGGGTGAAGTTCTGTTTCCTAACGAGATCCATCAGGTCCCTCTACATAAAAAAGAATACGGTTATCTCAAAAGCGACCTGATTCATTATTCATACAACACTCTCGAAGAATACTTCGAGAAGTTTAACAGATATACGACACAGCTTGCGAAAGAAGAATTCAGGATTGGAAAAAGGATAACAGCCTTAAATGCCGCAAGCAGTTTATTTCTAAGACCCCTTTATAATTTCTTCCTAAAGTATATATTATACAAGGGATTCATGGATGGATTCAGGGGATTATTTATTTCTCTGTCATCAGCACTAACCGTATTTGTCGCTTCAGTAAAATTATGGGAGCTGGAACAGAAAGAGAGAGAATAATAGAGGAAAACCTCAAGCTCTACAGACTTGAGGCAGAGGGTTATATATCCCTGCACCCTGAGATATATAACTGGTTTGAACAGGGGCAGATCAGGAAAGACCTTGCTTATATAAGTAAGAGGCTGATTAGCAGGGAAGCCCTTGATATAGGATGCGCTATGGGTAATATCGCCTTAAAACTCCTTTCCTTAGGTTTCAGGGTTACTGCCCTCGATATTTCTACCACGATGATTGAGGGGATGGGGAAAGAACTAAAAGAAGAAATGGCTCAAAATCTTAACATAGTGCAATCGGACGTTGATACATTTCTATCAAGAACATCATCTACATATGATCTCGTGACTATCTCTTCAGTCCTTCATCATCTTCCCGATTATCAGGAGACCCTGAAAAGGATTATAGGAATCATAAAATATAGAGGGTTCATGTATATAACCCATGAACCACTGAAGGATGTCCTCTCAAAAAAAGATAACCTTTTAAGGAAGATACTCTGGCAGTCAGACCATATCGGCTACCTCATAAAAACAAGAGGAAAGAATAAGGAAATAGAAGGCGTTGACTGGAGGTTATCCGATTACCACCTTTATCAAGGATTTGATCATGATAGAGTGAAAGAACTTCTTGAAGAAGCGGGCTTTAAGGTTTCCTTTAAAAAATATTCTTCAACAATGAGGCTCGGTATATCTAACTGGATTGATTCAAGACTATTAAAGTCAGAATCACAGTTCAAGATATTGGCGGAAAAGGTTACGGGTTAGATGGAATTCAGACTTGAGGAGGTTAAATGTCTCTGCGGATATAATAATGCTGATACAGTTACCGTCATCCATTTCATGGCAGAGAAAGAGGCAAGGATAGTTCAATGTAAAAACTGCGGGCTTCAGTATATAAGTCCGAGGCCTGATAAGGAGTTTCTCGATTGGATGTATCGGGAAGGATATTATACCTCGGTCATAGAAGACAGAAATACATGGACAGAAAAGACACTTGAACTTGAAAGCAAGAGAGAGAAGGTTCATCTCAATCGATTAATACCGATTATGAAAATGCGGAATAGTTATGGGTATAAAAAAATTCTGGATATCGGGACAGGTGCTGGATATTTTCTGAAACTTGCGAAGGACAAAGGTTTTGCTGTCCTGGGTATTGAGGTTTCAGAAAGGGCAGCCGAGTTCGCCAGGGAGAATTACGATATTCCGGTCTTAAATGTCGGTAAGATAGAGGAGGCAGGGTTTGAAGATAATAGTTTTGATGTGGTAGCCCTCTGCCATGTTATTGAACACATGCCATATCCGGATGTTACACTTATGGAAATCAACAGGATATTAAGAGACAAGGGGTTATTACTGGTCGTTACCCCTAACCGGAGAACGGTTACGACTTTTCTATCCCGACTGAACAGAATGCTCGGTAATCCGGTAAAACCCCTTGAGGACCCATACGCGATTAGAAAATTTAAGAATGGTTACTGTCATCTTTACCCGAGGAGGTCGGATGAGGAGGGTTACAGGCTTTATCTCCTCCATAACCTGTACCATCTATATTTTTTCGACCCAAAGGCATTGAAAGGACTGCTTTCAAGATGTAATTTTTCTATCGTTTCATATCCGGCAGGTGGATACGATTACGGGGCAACGGGGATAAGAAGACTCTTCAGCAACTGGGCTGTCAATCTGATTGCGAGAATTTTCAGCCTCCAGACAGAGATTATATTTTATGCAAAAAAGGTTTAGAAGATTCAAAATCCTCTATCTCCACGATGTTGTTCAGACAGGTGGCGCTGAAAGGAGTATTTTTTATCTTATAAAAAATCTCGACAGAGAAAGGTTTTTACCTGTAGCAGTCCTACCATCCGAAGGGCCTTTTATGGAAGACCTGAAGGGTCTCGGAGTTGAGATACATTTCACAGACTTTCCAAGACCACTCGGCATTAATATCTTCAAAAAAATTAAAACCATTACTAAACTTATTCGCATTGTAAAGTCAAAGAATATAGACCTTATACACTCAAACGGTTTCAGGACGAATCTATACGGAGGAATTGCTGGAAGGATTACAGGGAAAAAGATTGTCTGGCATGCGAGGAATCTCATCACTACAGAAAAGATAGACCCTGATAGACTTTTTATCTTTCTGACCCATAAGCTCATCTGTCTTACAGAGGCGATCAGGGGAAGATTCCATAAAGATGCAATGCCGCACAGGAAATCCATTGTTATTCAGAACGGTGTTGATTCAGAGGAATTTAACCACGGAATCTCAGGGGAGCTGATAAGAAAGGAATTTGGTATGTCAGCAGAAACCCTTCTGATTGGTGTCACAAGTCGTATCGTCCCTGAAAAGGGACATGATATATTTTTGAAGGCTGCAGGTATTGTGTCAGAGGAATTTCCTGAGGCGAGATTTCTTATTGCAGGAAGTCATATATCTCCTGAATTCAGTGAATGGGAGGGATATATAAAGAGACTTGCAGTTGAGACAGGCCTCTCGGATAAGGTTATATTCACAGGTTTCAGGAAAGACCTGCCACAGATACTCGCAGCAATGAATATTTTTGTTCTTCCCTCATATGCAGAGCCTTCAGGAAGGTCCCACCTGGAAGCGATGGCAATGGGGAAACCAATTATTGCTACAAAAAGTGGCGGGACACCTGAAATAGCGGTTGATGGGGTAACAGCAATATTGGTTGACCCCGGTAATCATAAGGCTATGGCCGCTGCAATAATCTCCCTTTTCAGGAATCCTGAAAGAATGTCTGATATGGGTAAAAAGGCGAGGGAAAGGGCAGAGAATCATTTCTCTATAAAAAGCAATTCAAAGCAAACAGAGAAACTTTATTTGAAACTACTTGACCCACAGGTGAAGGTACTGCAGGTAATCCATTCATCAGAATTATCAGGCCCGCAGAGGCATATAATTGATATAGCTAAAGCTATTGATAAAAATAACTTCCGATTGGAAGTTGCCTGTCCGGATGGATGGCTTTACAGGGAACTCAAAAAGAATGATGTCATAACCCATAAGGTTGAACTCAGGGACAGCTTAAGCATCCGTTCCCTCTTATCACTTTACAGGATAGCAAGAGAGGGGAGATTTGACATCATCCATGCACATATGGGAAGAGCAGGGTTTTATGCAAAATTAGTTGGGGCCATGACAGGGACGCCTGTGATTATTACTGAACATCTTGTTGCCCATGACCATTCATGGATAAGGAACCCCCTAAAAAGAAAGTTACATCTGATGGGTCATAGGTTTTCGAACAGGATGGCAAGATTTGTAATAGCTGTCTCTAAGGAAGCGAGGGATTCCTATATAGAAAGGCAGGGGATCTCTCCGGAAAAGGTAGTTATTGTCCATAACTTTGTGGATACAGGTATTGTACCATCCGAAGAAGATGTAGCAGAAATAAGAAGGGAACTCGGAATTAATAAAGATAGCTTTGTTATAGGTTTTTTAGGAAGGCTTGACTGGAGAAAAGGTTTGAAGACAATAATCGATGCTGCCCATGAAATTCGGGGGGGCAAGTTTCTTATTGTAGGAGACGGAGAAGCGAGGGACGAATTTAAAGTGGAGATTAGGAAAAAAGGTCTGGACCAATATTTTATTCTTACAGGTCTAAGACAGGATGTAGCTGCACTGTTGAAGGCAATGGATATCTTCATATTCCCCACAGAGTATGAGAGCTTCGGCATTGCAGTTATCGAGGCGATGGCAGCAGGGAAACCGGTCATTGCTTCGGACCTGGGCCCTTTAAGGGAGATAATAACAGACGGGGAGAATGGAATACTCATACCTCCAAAAGACTCTTATTCCCTGCGCTCTGGTATAGAGAGGCTTATGGGAGACACGGGTTTGATGAGACAACTCGGCGAAAACGGCAGAAGGACGGTTAATGAGAAGTTTTCTCTGAAAAAAGGGATTAAGAAGATAGAGGGAATTTATGAAGGGGTCATTGGTAGATGAATATTTTATAGAGATGGAAGGGGAGTGGCAGAAGGGTTTTGAGAAAAGATACCGTCCCCAACTGGAAGATCTCCTGAAATTATTAGATAATGTTTCAGAACTGGCAGAAAAAGAAGGATATTTCCATGAAAAAAATCGTTTTGTCTGCGAGAAATTCTTAAGATACGCCCTAAAGCATGAGGGACTTAAAGGGATAATAAAAAAGAGGGCACAGAGATTATTATCTTTTCTTTCCTCACAGGAGATAACCTCGAGGGATTATAACGAGAGGATAGAGGCACTCGGTATCGATCATGCAGTCAGGGTATACTGGGAACCGGAGGATAGTATTGATAAGAGAAGAATCGTGGTCGTATCTAATTCCATAAGTGCAGAAAAGGGAGAGGTTATAATTGATATCGGATGCGGCGTGGGGACATTTACATACAGGGCGGCCATGAAAGGTGCAAAGGCGGTTGGCGTAGATTACTCTTTTGAATCTATAAAGGTCGCAAAGACAATTGCAGAAGAAAGGCTCGGTAATGATACATGGATAAGATTTGTTGTTGCCGATGCAGCTAATCTGCCTTTTAAAGGCCTGTCGGCTGACACTATTGTTTCGGCAGATTTTATAGAGCATATTGATGATAGCCAGAAAGAAAGGTTCCTTGACGAATCGGCAAGAATCTTAAAGGAGAAAGGAAGTATGGTTATCTTTACCCCGAATAAGGTCAGGGAATTGATAGGGTCTGCTATCGGGTGGTTTAAGGGAGGAGAAGGTACAAGGTTGCATTACGGCCTTACTACAAGATTTGCTTTTGAGAAGAAATTGAGGAAGAGGGGCTTTAAATACCGAAGGAGATTTGTTGATGTGGTAAGGCCATACTTAGCGGATATGCCGATATTAAATGAGCTTCTTGCTCTGGAGATTCTCTGGCTTATTCAAAAATAATGTAGTGATACCGGATGATAAGGGAACTACTCAAGAGGGTCTATCTGAAGATAAGGAAGTTAATTCTGATACCATTTTTATCTTTCAGAAAGGTGGTTATTCCTGAGAGGGATAGTATAAGGAATATATTATTTTTAAGGCATGACAGGATAGGCGATATGGTTCTCTCTACCCCAACCCTTGAGGCCTTAAAGCAAGGTCTTCCTGGGGCAAGACTGATAGTCCTTTCCAGTCTTCTCAACAGGGACATACTTCTCGGGAATCCATTTGTGGATGAAGTTATAGTATATGAGAGGAAATTATTGGATGCGATAAGGATTATAGGAAATATCAGACAGAGGCAATTCGATCTTATAATAGATCCCTTTCTGACATACGAACTGTGGACAGCTTTTCTATCCTTCATTATGGGGGCGAAGTACAGAATAGGTTTTGAAATAAGCGGCAGGGAGATATTCTTCAATATAAAGGGACCGAAGGGTGAAGGGGAAAGGACGGTCCTCGATCATACGCTTGACCTTGCGAGGTCGCTCGATATAAAGATTAAAGACCATCTGCCTTTTATCTACCTTTCTGAGAGCGAGAGGTCTAAAGCAGGGGAGATGCTCAGGGAAAAGGGGATAGAAAAGCGGGATATCTTGATCGGGATTCATCCGGGCGGATACTATGAGAGCCAGAGATGGCCTGCAGAGAGGTTTGGCCTTGTTGGGGACAGGATAATCTTGGAATATGGGGCAAAGGTTATAATCTTCGTAGGAGAGGAGGACAGGGAGCAATTGGATGTTATCAGGAAGGCGATGGGTGGAAATCCTGTTATCATACAAGGAGCAGGATTGAGAGACTTTATCGCCCTTCTTAGTTATTGTAATCTTCTGCTTTGTAATAACTCCGGGCCCCTCCATATAGCTACTGCCCTTAGGGTTCCTACTGTATCTACAATGGGACCAACTGTCCCATATCTCTGGTGGCCGGCAGGGGATAATAATATTGTCTTAAGGAAAGGCATAAAATGCAGTCCCTGCAATAAGGATGTCTGTAAGGGAAAGGAATGTATGGAACTTATTACTCCAGATGATATGATGGATGCTGTCACAAAAAAGATAGCAGGTTCAGGATTGAGGTATGAGAAAAGAGAAAATAGATAAGATACTTGTGATGAATCTCGGTGGCATCGGTGACCTCCTCCTGTCTGTTCCTTTTCTCAGAGGGCTGAGACAATCATATCCGGATTCCTTCATAACATTATGGGTTGTTAACAGGGCAAAAGAGATTGTGCAGGGACTGAACTATTTTGATGAACTCCTTGTCTTTGACTTGCAGGAATTGAGGTTCTCTGATTTTATATTTAGACCGGGCAGATTGTGGAATGCCTTAATCTTTCTTCTATCACAGAGGAAGAAGAAATACTCTCTGGCTATAAATCTCCTCCCTCTGGTTAATATCTTGAGCGCACTTAAAGTGGCTATAGTCTTTCTTTTAATAGGTTCTAACAAGAAGGCTGGAAGGGACACAAATGGCAGAGGATTTATTTACGGAATAAAGATATATGAGAAAGACATGCCTGGATTATATGATGTAAATCTGCAGGCAAGTCTCCTGGAGGAGATAGGAGGAAAGAAAACAAAAAAGGAGCTCGAGATATATCTCGGGGAAGAGGAGGAAAGCAACGCAGGGAGAATCCTGAAGGGATGCGGTTTTTCTGATGTCAGACTTCTTGTCGGGGTAAATCCAGGGGCTGACTGGCCTTCAAAGAGATGGGGTGCAGGTAATTTTGCAGAGGTTATAAATGGCCTGTCAGAGGGAATGCCTATTAATGTGGTTATCACCGGTGGAGGTAATGATGAGGGGATTGCAAAAGAGCTGGCAGGACTTCTTAAGGTAGAGTCCTGCGTTCTTGCAGGGAAAACTACGCTCAAGACACTTGCCGCAATCCTTAAAAGAGTGGACCTATTTATCACCAACGACACAGGTCCAATGCATATAGCGATCGCTGTCAAGACGCCTGTTGTTGCTGTTGTTGGGCCAGGGTATTTCAAGAGATTTATACCTGAGAGCCCTGATATCATAACTGTTAGAAAAGATGTTGACTGCTCCCCCTGCACAAGGAGGGAATGCGATTCCATGAAATGCCTCAGAGAGGTATATCCTTTTGAGGTTCTCCATGCTGCTGAAAGACTTCTTAAGAGGAGATAATGGGTGTAATTGAAAGGATAGCCAATAGATTGAGAAAAGGATTTACAAGGCCTGAGGAGATGGGAGAATATTCTGCAGGGTATCTTCCTTTCCTTGTAAGAAAGAAGGTGGGAGAGCTTGTTGCAGCCAGGCCTGATAGGAGGCTTCTTGAAATAGGCAGCGGTGAAGGACTTTTCCTTGCAGAGATATCCATCAAATGTCCCGTGATGGATGTGATCGGGCTGGAGCCATGGGATGAGATACTCCTGAAGGCAAGGAAAAGGCTTCTTGAAAAAGGGCTAAAGAGAATTGCTATTGTCAAGGGGATCTCCCAGTCTATTCCATTCAGGGATGAGAGTTTTGAACATGTAGTATGCATAAACCTTTTCCTTAATCTGCCTGCAAGGAAGGATATGGTGGAGACATTATCGGAAATGGTGAGGGTATGTAAAAAGGGAGGTTTTATTTATTTCGACTTCAGGAATATCCTGAATCCTCTTATTTATGCTGGCTACAAGCTCGCACCGCTTCATGACCCCTATATAAAAGTGCCCTTAAGAATGAATAGTCTGAAGGATATCAAGAGGATTCTTAAAGAACTCGGTATGAAGAAGATAGAGCATATCGGTATAGGAATGCCCCTTGGAAGATTTTCTCCGGCCATTGTTGTCCAGGGGAAAAAGGACTGATGATGTTGAAGAAATTTCCCTGCGCAGGGACTCCTATAAATCTTATGGACCTCATGAGAGGAATAAGGGGAGAATTAAGAGGTATGGATTCCGTAAAGGCATTTGAGAATGACCTCAGAGATGTTCTCGGAGTTAAAGAGGCATTTGCTGTTGGATCGGGCACTGCGGCCTTCTATATAGCCCTTGAGGTTCTCAAGAAATTATCGGATAAGAAGGAGGTTATCCTCCCTGCCTATACTGCACCTATCCTGAAACTTCCTGTAGAAAGGGCAGGCCTTAAGACAGTGCTCTGCGAGGTGTCCCTCGAGACATTCAACCTCGACCCGTTAAAACTTGAGGAGGTAATTACAGGAGATACTCTCTGCATAGTACCTGTACACCTATTTGGAATCCCTTCGCCAATGGAACAGATAAAAAGGATAGCCGATGAAAAAAATGTTTTTATCATTGAGGACAACGCCCAGTCATTGGGGACAAGGAGCGATGGAAGGTTAACAGGCGGTAACGGGGATATCGGGATCCTCAGCTTCCAGAGGGGGAAGAACCTCTCTACCTATACAGGCGGGGCATTGGTGACTAACTCTGAATCTATTGCCGATCTGATCGGAAAGGAGTTAGATCGTTTCGTAAAAGAACAGAAAGTGAACAAATTAATAATTATGATAAAGGCAATTCTCGTTTCTATAATTGTAAAACCAGAGGTTTATGGTGTGCTTTATCCAGTCGTTGAACCTTTAAAATCAAGAGAATTACATCATGATTTTGAGGTAAAGGCATATACTCCATTCCAGGCAGGGCTCGGACAGAGCCTCCTACACTCACTTGAAGAGTTCAGTATTATGAGGAACAGAAATGGAATGAACCTCCTCAGAGGATTAACTGGTTTAAAGGGATATATACTGCCACAACCTCCTGAAAATTCCTTTATAGCCTTCAGCCAGTTTCCATTGCTTGTCAAAGATAAGGATAAGATAGAATTATTGATAGGCAGGCTATGGAAAGAAGGAATAGAGGCTACAAGGATGTACCTCAGACCCATGCACAGGATTTTTGATCTTGGTTATAAAGAGAATCCAGACCCCTTCCCTAATGCTACAGTGATAGCAGAGAAACTACTCCTCCTTCCGACCCATCCGCTGGTTCATGATGGAGCAATAGATAAAATGATCAATGTGCTCATGGAGATGGAATGATCCCTCTTAGAAATATAAAACGGGCGATCGGCAAGGCGATATCCCAGCCTGCCTATGGATGGCAGGCATTCAGGAGAAGGTTTCTGTCTTACCTCACTTACAAGCTCTTTAACGGCTACAGTGCCTATCCTGAAACGATTTCCCTATTCCTCACATACCGCTGTAACCTGAGGTGCAAGATGTGCGGGCAGTGGGGTATGGTAGGTTCATCGAAGGACTATCCGCAGGAGATGTTAAGGGAACAATTATCATTGAAGGAGATAGAATCCCTGCTGAACGATGTAAGGGCATTCAGGCCGAATATCACCCTCTTCGGTGGTGAGCCTTTCATATACTGGGAATGGCCGGATATCATAAGGATGGTGAAAGAGAGAGAGATGAGATGTAATATAATTACTAACGGCGTCCTCCTCGGTGATAATGCAGAGAAGATTGTTGAGCTGGGGGTTGATGAGATAATCTTTTCTCTTGACGGTCCAAAGGACATACACGACGAAATGAGGAGCAGTGAGGGGACCTTTGATAAAGCCTATTCTGGTTTTCAAAGGTTAAAGGAGACAAAGGACAGGAGCGGAGCAAAAAAGCCGATTGTGAACATATCGAGCACAGTATTTGAGATGAACTATCACAGACTCGGTGAGGTAGTAAGGATTGCAGAGGAGATGGGTGCCACATCCATCACTTTCCACCATCTAATCTTTACTGGCAAAGATACATATACTGAGCATAACAGGGTTTTTAAGGAATGTTTTTCATGTATCTCCCCTGACTGGGCAGGGTTCGTGAGGGATGATCTCCCGAGGATAGAACCAGAGAAGCTTTTAAAAAAGATGGTAGAGATTAAGTCGATGAAAACAAGCATTGATGTTTCATTCTATCCAAACTACACGAACGAGGAGATAAGAAGATACTACAGTAACTTCGAATTCTGGCCCGCAAGTTACAGAAACCGGTGTATAAGTCCCTGGATGGTTGCGTATATCTTCCCTGATGGGTCTGTGAGGCCCTGCCAGTCCCTCAATTTCTCTGCAGGCAGCCTCCGAGAATCGTCCTTCAGGGATATATGGAATTCAGAAAGATACAGGAACTTCAGGCGTGTGGTGAAAGAGAGGAAGGCCTTTCCTGTATGTTCAAGATGCACGGAGTATTACAGGTTCTGACCGTTATAGTCATATTGACTAAATTGCCCAAAATGACTATAATGCCCTAAAGGGGGTGATATTTATGCCAAGGATCGCTGTGAGCGTAGCTGATGCTAAAAAACATTTCTCAGAACTTTTAAATAGAGTGGCTTACGGCCATGCTGAGGTTGTTGTAACTAAAAGGGGGAAACCAGTGGCTGTCCTATCTGCTCCATCTGAAAGGGGATTAGGCTCTATAAAAGGTTGGCTTGGTATTAGAGACCCATTCTTCAAGGATATTGATAGGATTTTAAAAGAACGACATAAGCATAAACTCAGGATTGTTAAGGAGAGGAAGGGTTAAATGTATCTTTTTGATACAAATATCCTGAGTGAGGTCATGAAGAAGAAACCCAATATACCCCTTATGGAGCATCTTTCCAGTATTTCTGCTGAAGTCCAATTTACATCTTGTATATGCGTGATGGAACTCAGGTATGGTAGCCAGAGACGGCCAGACAATAAGATATTATGGAAGAGGATTGAGACAGAAGTGTTAGATAAAGTAGTTATCCTTCCTATTACTGAAGAGATTGCAATTATCGCAGGTGATTTAGCAGCAATATTAGCAAGCAGGGGACAAGTTATATCGCCAGAGGATCTCCTTATTGCAGCAACAGCAGTAAAGAATGATTTGACTTTGATAACATCCAATGAAAGACATTTTGTGAGAATACCAGATTTGAAAGTTGAAAATTGGTTGAGTTAGAGTTATTTCTGTCATTCTATGAAAATTATCCAGATAATAACCCGCCTTGACCAGGGAGGTTCGGCAGAGGCGGTTATGCAGATAGGAGAGGGGCTTTCAAAAAAAGGCCATGATGTGAGAATTATAACAGGTTTCACAAAGGAACCGCAGGAAGACTTTGAGGAATATTCTAAAAGGACAGGCGTACCTTTAACTGTAGTTCAGAAAATAAAAAGAGAGATAAGTCCACTCTTTGACTTCTATTCCTTCTGCAAACTTTACAGGTTTGTTAAAGAGGAAAGGCCGGAAGTTGTTCACACACATACATCAAAGGCCGGAATATTAGGTAGATGGGCGGCATGGTTAAACGGGGTGAAAGTAATAATCCATTCAACCCATGGACATATCTTTTACGGATATTTTGGATGGATTAAGACTAAACTCTTCTTCTGGACTGAAAGGATAACAGCAGGGATTACAGATAGAGTTACAACCTTAACAGACCTTGAGATAGAAGACTATCAGAGGTTAAGACTTGCAAGAAGGGAGAAATATATTACCATTCCCTACGGGATAGATACTAAGAAATTTCAGGGGTCGGAAAAAACAAGAGAAGAGGTCAGGCAGATCCTCGGCCTCTCTTCCGAAGATAAGGTTATAGGATGGATAGGGAGGCTTGTACCAGTGAAAGATTGCGGAACATTCCTGAAGGCCGCATTCCTGCTTAAAGATAAAACAGGCAGGTCTCCCGAGCTAAAAAATATGAAGTTTTTAATTGTCGGTGATGGCCCTGAGAGAAAGAAGATGGAAGAGATGGCAGAAAAACTTGGGGTTAAGGCGATTTTTACAGGAACAAGGAAGGATATTTGTGATATAATACCTTCGATGGATATCCTGGTTCTATCCTCCTTGAATGAAGGTCTGGGACGTGTCCTTCTCGAGGCTATGGCTGCGGGTAAGCCGGTAGTCGCAACAAAGGTCGGAGGGGTGCCAGAGGTTGTTAAAGATGGTATAACAGGTATCCTTGTCCCTCCATCAAATCCGGAAGAGATGGCTTCTGCCGTTATGAAGATTCTTACAGCCCCGGAAATGGCTGATGCTATGGGAGAAGAAGGAAGAATACGGTCAGAGGGTTTCGATATACAGATTGCAATAGATAATTTAGAATCTCTCTATAAAGGATTCGAGGGATCAGGTAGTCAAGGTGCCAGGTGAAAAATAAATACTCCAAACCTCGAATCCTTGAACATTATAAAGGAGGTGAATAAGTATGAAAATCGTGGGCTGGATATTTTTTGGTTTAGCAGTAGTGAGTCTGGGAATAGGGGTTCTTGATGCATTTATTCTGCTACCATTTTCGATTGCTCATCTTACACCTGGAGGATACATGAGGATCTCGAATACACTGCTCCTTTTTGCGATAACGATTTATGTCCTTAAAAAGATGTAAAATCCCCCCTCACCCCCCTTTTATTCCCCCCTTACTAAGGGGGGAGATAGAGGGGTTAAAGAGGGACAGGGGGGGATTTAAACGGAAAAATCGATTCGGCTGGTTCGGGATTCTTTTTCTCATATTTTTCTTTACGATTTCAGAATCCTCTGCTGCGGAATATCTGAGGGTTGAGGGGGTAATTCATCTCGATACCAATATAGGAGGCGGCACGCTTTCTCCAGAGGAGATGGTGAGAAAGGTAAGGGATCAAGGTCTCAAAATCGCAATTATTACTGATCATGACAATATGAGGGTTGAATACGGCCTACCACTTCTGAGGAAGATAATAAAAAAGAGGGTTGATAAGGGAGGGATAAGAGAATACGGTTCAGGGAGATATATAGACACCATCGAAGAATTAAGGAAGAGATATACGGATATGCTCATACTCCATGGCGCAGAGGCTGTGCCTTTTTACTACTGGGAGGGAAATCCTATAAAAAGAGAACTGACCCTTAATAACTGGCATAAGCATATACTTATCCTGGGCCTGAAGAGTCCTGAGGATTATAATGGTATCCCTTCTGTGGGATATGGATTTCCTTTAAGATTAGGCCCTTTCTGTATAATAAATCTCTGGCCCATAGCAGTCTTTATCCCCGGTGTTATCCTCTTAAGGAAAAAAGGAGAAAGGGTCTATCGTCTCAGAGGATTTACGATTAAAAAGAAAAGGAGGATATATTCTGTAACAGGTATAATTATCCTGACATCGGGTATCATCTTCCTCATTAATAATTTCCCATTCTGCGAGCCTATCTATAACCAGTACCACGGGGATAAGGGTACAGGGCCGTACCAGTTTCTGATAGATTATGCAAATAAGAAGAATGCCCTGACCTACTGGGCACATCCTGAGGCAGAGGGAAAATACGAAGCCGGTGGTGCCTTTGAAGGCGGGAAGGTAAAAGTAAGTACGTCGCCATATTACAACGATCTCATGGAGACAAAAGGATACACTGGCTTTGCTGTCTTTGAGGAGGGATACAAGATCATGGGAAAACCCGGTGGACTGTGGGATCAGATTCTGAAGGATTACTGTGAAGGTAAGAGGGATAGCCCTGTATGGGCTATAGGGGAGCTTGATTACAAAGAAGGTGACTGGATGGGTATGACGCAGACCGTATTTTTTCTTAAGGTTTTTAAAGAAGAAGAGGTTTTAGATGCATTAAAGAAGGGGAGGGCCTATGCGGTAAGGGGTATAGATAAACCGATTCTTGAGGATTTTACTCTAAGAAGCTCTGATGGAGAGGCGACAATGGGAGAGGAGTTGCAGAGCAGAGAAGGAATAGAGGTTACGATAAATATAAAATTTCCAAAGCCGCCCAAAGAAGAAATAAAGATTTTCCTGATACGGAATGGAGAGGTCAAAGAAACGTTTTCTGCCAGGAAAGATTTTATGATAAAATACAAAGACGATTATTTTCTACCCGGAAAGAAGATATATTATCGACTGGCTGTTGGTGAACAACTTATTACCAATCCGATTTTTGTGAGGTTCGATGGATGATGGCCTCTATACATCAGCCCCAGTATATGCCATGGATCGGATATATAGATAAGATAGACAGGTCTGATGTATTTATACTTCTTGACAATGTCCAGTATAAAAAGAATGAATGGCAGAACCGTAACAGGATAAAAACATCCCAGGGATGGCAGTGGTTAACAGTCCCTGTTCTTTACAGATTTCCTGAGAAGATTAATGAGGTGAGGATAAATAACGGAGTAGACTGGAGGAGGAAACATTTAACTGCGATAGAGACAAATTACAGAAGGACGCCATATTTCATAAAATATTTTCCTTATTTCGAAGATATATACAGAAAGAACTGGGAGAGACTTGTAGATATTAATATCACTCTGATAAAGATGCTTACAGACCTCTTTGGAATAAAGAAAAAGATTTTTATCGCATCAGAATTTGAAACGAGGGATGAACCTGATGGCCGGCTGATAGACCTCTGCGGGTCGGTAGGGGCTGATACCTATCTTTCCGGCAAGGACGGACCGAAATATATGGGCATGGATGCCTTCGAGAGGGCAGGGATAGAGGTGGTTATCCAGGATTTTAAACACCCTGTATATCAACAGCTCTATGAAGGGTTTGAACCAAACCTATCCTGCATAGATATCCTTTTTAACTGCGGAGAAAATGGTATGGAGATGATAAGAAAAGGGAGGATTTCTTCATGAATATTCTTGCAATTGGTTCACATCCGGATGATATAGAATTTGGTTGTGGGGGGGCATTAATAAAATATGCAGATAAGGGGCATAATATATATCTGCTCGTCCTTACAGAGGGAGAGAGCGGAGCAGTTGAAGGTATGAGGAGAAGAGAGCAGGAGAAATCGGCAAGGATAATAGGTGTTAATAAGCTCTTCTGGGGAAATTACAGGGATACGGAAATACCCATTAATCAGGAGCTTATCCAGAGGATAGAGAATATTGTAAAAAAGATCAAACCTGCCTTTATCTTTGTGCATTACTTCGATGATACTCACCAGGACCACCGTCATATATCAACCTGCACAATAACGGCAACAAGATACACGAGGAATGTCATGTTCTATGAAGGGCCAACAACCCAGAACTTCAGCCCAACAGTATTCGTAAATATTGACGCAGAACTGGAAAAGAAGCTCAAGCTCCTGAAGGCACATTCCTCTCAGGTAATGAAGACAAATATTGAGGGGCTTTCTATCATAGACATTGCCCGGTCCTCAGCCCATTTCAGGGGTATTCAGGGAAGGGTGAAGAACGCCGAGGGCTTTAGCCCCCTGAGATTGTTCATCAATGTAAAAGAAAAAAAGCGATGATCCCTCATTCAAGGCCAAGCGTTGACAAAAAGGATATAGAAGCTGTATCAGGAGTTATCAGAACAGGTCAAATAGCACAGGGGCCTGAGGTCGAAAAGTTCGAGAAAACCCTGGCGTCGTATATAAGGGTTAAAGGCGCTGTTGCACTGAGCTCTGGCACCTCCGCCCTGCACCTGTCACTTCTATGCCTCGGTATCAAAGAGGGAGATGAAGTAATAATTCCGAGCTATACCTGCTCTGCACTCCTTAATTCGGTAATGGCCACAGGAGCAGTTCCGAGATTTGCTGACATAGAGCGGGAAACCTATAATATAGACCCTTATATAGTCGAAGATTATCTTCGTAAAAGGAGAAAGTCAAGGGTAAGGGCTATAATAGTTGTCCATAGTTTTGGCCAGCCTGCGGATATAGATGCATTTCTTTATATTTCCGATAAATACAATATCCCTGTCATAGAAGACTCTGCACAGGCACTTGGGGCTACATATAAAGGCAGGATGGTCGGTAGCTACGGCCTTGTCTCCATACTCTCTTTCTATGCCACAAAGGTAATTACTACGGGTGAGGGTGGTATGATTATTTCAGATTCGTCTGATATTATAAAAAAGGCAAAGGATATAAGAGAGTATGATGAGAAGGAGAGTTTTAAACTCCGATATAACTACAAGATGACTGACATGGCTGCAGCCCTTGGACTTAGCCAGCTTAAGAGATTGCCTTCTTTTATTAAAAGGAGGGAAGAGATCGCAAGGATCTATGATACCACCTTAAAGAGGGACGAGAGACGAGGGAAGGGCATCTATTACAGATATATATTAGAAACAAGTCATTTAGAACGATTTATAAGGCTTATGGAAAAGGATGGAATCTCCTGCAGGAGGCCTGTATTCAAACCTCTCCACTACTATACAGGTGAAAAGGGATATCACAACACACAACTTTCATGGAAAAGATCGATATCAATTCCGATCTATCCGGGTCTTACCGGTAAAGAAATCCGTAAGATTTCTGATTCCCTTAAAAGGTATAAGGAACTGATTACTTGGTGAAGGCACTATTTGTTCTATCAGGGATAGCTTCGGTTATCCTCTTTACTCCCTACGGGAAAGACTTCTTCTTCAGAGGAGGATTCCGCTGGTTATATGTTCTTCTTTTCTCTGCCTCACTTTCATTCTTTATTGTTCCGGCTGTAAGGCTTATTGCCATAAGATTCAAAATGATCGATATCCCTGCAGAAAGGAAGGTACATGCAGAACCAACACCGCTACTCGGAGGACTGGCAGTTTATTTGGGTACGGTTAGTGCATTTCTGTCCAATCAGATCGTTGATGATCAATCTTTGTCCATTCTTTCAAGCGGTGCTATACTCGTTTTGGTCGGAGTTATAAATGACAAACGGGAGATACCTGCGAGCATAAGACTTTTGATCCAGATAGCAATCACGTTCTTTATAATAAAATCCGGGGTCCTCCTTACGCTCTTCCCAAGCGAATCGGTCTTTGGCGCATCAGTAAATATCTTCCTCACAATCCTCTGGGTTGTGGGGATTACTAACTCAATGAACTTCTTTGATGGCATGGACGGCCTTGCTTCAGGGCTTTCGATCATCACTGCGTTTTTTATAGGAATAATTGCCTTCATGGGAGCTCAGCCTATCCTCGGATGGATGGCGATTGCAATACTGGGTGCTTCCTTAGGGTTTCTCCCCTATAATTTCAGGATTAAAGGCCCTGCAACCATTTTTCTCGGAGAATCAGGAAGCACATTCCTTGGTTTTATCCTTTCTGCACTGGCTATAAAAGGCGAATGGTCAGAGAATAACCCCCTTGTATCTTTAACAGCACCCCTCCTTATCTTTTCTATTTTCATATACGATACCATATATATAACAGTTGCACGGGTCATAGAGGGGAAGGTTAAGAGCGTTAAGGAGTGGATAGACTATGTAGGTAAAGACCATCTGCATCACAGGATGGACGCACTTCTTCAAGGAAAAAAGAAGGCAGTGATACTTATCTATTTCCTTGCAATTTCACTCGGGCTTACGGCCCTTCTGATAAGAAGGGTGACGACCGAGATGGCTATTATACTGATTCTTCAGGCGGTTGTTATCCTTGGTGTTGTAACGATACTTGAAAGAGAAGGGAATAAAAGAATAAAAAATGTCGAATGACAGGTTCATTGAGGCAATAAAGGATCTGTTCAGGATAAATCTCGGAGTCAGGAAAGAGGAGAGGGTGCTCGTCTTCACAGATGAGATAATGCCGGAGGAGAGAATAACCCCTGAAGACAGAAATAGGAGGGGGAGGCTTAAGGACCTTGCAAGGCTTGTGGCGGAGGTAGGAAAGGGTTTATGTAAGGAGGTTGTATATACAGAGTATAAGGCCCTAATGTCCCATGGTGCTGAACCTCCTGAAAAGGTCTGGAGGAGGGCCTTTGGGGAAAAAACAGTAAAAGCACTGAAAGAACTGAAGGTAATGAAGGCGCTTATTGATAAGAAGGCAGGGGATGAGCAGATCAGAAAGGCAGAGGATATTATTTCTAAATACAGGAAGAATACCATAGATGTTGTGGTCGGTCTTTCTAACTATTCCACAAGCCATACAAGGTTCAGGGATTTTATTACAAGAGCTGCAGGGGCCCGTTATGCGAGTATGCCACTCTTTGATCCCGATATGTTATTCGGGGCTATGACTGTGGACTGGAGGGATCTTGAGAGGAGAACGAAGGATTTAGCGGGGAAGGTGAATAAGGCCTTGCGGATAGAAGTCTCTACACCCAATGGGACAGAACTCTCTTTTAGTAAAGAAGGGAGAAAGACAGGTTCTGACACAGGAATACTTAGAAAACCTGGTTCTTTTGGCAATCTCCCTGCAGGAGAAGTATATCTCGCACCTCTTGAAGGGACATCAGAGGGAAAGCTTATTGTTGAATGGGCGCCGACGCATAGGCTTAAATATACAGTAGACCTTACGGTCAGAAAGGGGAAAGTAGTAGAGGTAGAAGGAAGGGATAGCTATAGGTCTGTGCTTGAAAAGAAACTTTCAGAGAACGATAATTTCAGGAATATAGCGGAACTCGGAATAGGCACGAACGATAAGGCAACAAGGCCGGATAATATACTTGAGTCAGAAAAGATTCTGGGTACGATACATATTGCCCTCGGTGATAACAGTTCCTTCGGAGGAAAGATAAGGACTCCATTCCATCAGGACTTCATATTCTTCCGTCCTACCCTTAGATTGGTATATCATAATAAGAAGGAAGCGGTAATCCTTAAAGACGGAAGGCTCAGATCTCTCTGAGCCTTCCGTCAAGAATGGGTGTTGCTGAAATGACTTCGACTAACCTTTATACTGCAACTACCTCTTTTATCTCAGGTATCCGTTCCGTGAGTATCCTTTCAACACCAAGCTTTAAAGTATATATTGAACTCGGGCAGACGCCACACGCGCCCTGAAGTTTTACCTGTGCGATATTATCTACAACATCCACAAGTTCTATATCTCCTCCATCTGCCTGAAGCGATGGCCTGATCATCTCGATTACCTCCTGTACCCTGTCTTTGAGCTCCATTACCTTTTCGCTCATACTGAATCACCTCCTTAATAGATTCTCATAATAACATCAGAACCATTAATATATACTACTTTCTTCATTGACCTGCGCTCTCCTTCTTTTGAGTTTAAAAGATGATTATGATGGTTAATCTAAATCTAAGAGGGGGACAGAGGAAATGATATAAATCATATCCCTATGAACATCTTGACAAAATAATAAATAATGTGTAAATATATATCGTATTTCTGGATCTTAAAAGGTTGATTCTCCGAAGGATCCTGTGGAAGGGATGCTCATTTAAAAGGAGGTTTTAAAGTATGAATGGTTTAAAGACGATGGTTTTAATGGTAGCACTGACCCTTCTTCTTATATGGGGAGGGGCTGCCCTGGGAGGAAAATCCGGGATGACCATGGCCCTGGGATTTGCTCTCGTAATGAATATGGTCACATACTGGTTCAGCGACAAGATTGTACTCAGGATGTACGGGGCAAAGGAAGTTAAAGAGGCGGATGCACCCGAGCTTTTCAGTACAGTAAGGACACTTGCCCAGAAGGCATCTATCCCGACGCCGAAGGTATATATCATGGAGAACGATTCTCCAAATGCCTTTGCAACTGGTAGGAACCCAAGCCATGCTGCAGTAGCTGTGACGACAGGTATAATGAGGATACTCAGCAGGGATGAACTCGCAGGCGTAATAGGCCATGAGCTTGCCCATGTAAAAAACAGGGATATCCTCATAGGGACCATTGCTGCTACCATAGCTGGTGCGATAAGCTACCTTGCACAGATGGCACACTGGGCAATGCTTTTTGGAGGAAGAAGCAGTGATGACGATGATAGAGGAGGGAATCCGCTTGTTGCCCTTGCGATGATGATTGTAGGGCCGATTGCCGCCCTCCTTATCCAGATGGCAATTTCGAGATCAAGGGAATATTCTGCAGATGAGGCAGGGGCAAGGATTGCAGGAAGCCCCTTTTTCCTTTCAAACGCCCTGAAGAAGCTCCATATCGCATCTCAGAGGATACCACTTGAGGCAAACCCTGCCACAGCTCATATGTTCATTGTTAGTCCACTTTCCGGAAGAGGGCTTCTTAAACTCTTCAGCACCCATCCTCCGATGGAGAAGAGGATCGCAAGGCTTGAGGCGATGGTTAGGGGATAAAAAGGGATTAAGAGACGAGGAGGGGGGGGGGGGGGGTTCCCCCCCCCCCCCCCTCCTTTTTTATTTCTATACAAACTTATAATAAAATACCATTAGCAGTAAGAAGATAATTCCTTTTAAAACTTCTATCCAGCCAATCACCTTTAATTTTATCCTGTAAGGCATAATAGAAAAGATAAGGTTATCCAGTAAGGGTAGAAGGACAATTAAAGGTATTTCTATATAATGGTAGATGAATAATGAAAAGGCTGTATAGAGTATCATTAATATCCTCCATATGAGTCCCTTTCCGAGCTGCACCCTGACCTTAGAAACACCGGCAATAAAGAATACTGCTACAGCGATATAAAGGGTTTTATCTATAATTCCTGTTGAGGCGAACTTAACTATTAATGAGGATAGTGTTAACGTGGCAAAGCCTGTTATCTCTGTATAAATCCTGTGTTCACCTGCGAAGAGGAGTAGAAGGAGATACAGTAATGGTATTGATGCGAATGGAAGGAGTTTGATTAAAGATTCTCCTGTGATAAATAACAATATTAATACTCCTGCCAATATCTGTAATATAACGGCTATTAGATAGCCCTTCTGATATTC
>CAKKRL010000161.1 GCA_919902655.1 Thermodesulfovibrionia bacterium | reverse complement strand
CCTGAATTTTGTCCGTTACATTCCCTACAGTCTGGGTTATCTGCTTGCTTGCCCTGGATTGTTCTGAGGTAGCTGTTCTGACCTGCTGTGTAATATCCCTCATCTTTTCAGAAGCAAGGACTATCTGTTCTACCCCTTTTGTCTGCTCGGATGTAGCCCTTGCAATATGAACCACCATTTCCCTTATCCTTTCCATAGATTCAACTACCTGCCGAACACCCCTTGCCTGTTCTATGGTAGCCCTCTCTATAGAGAAGGCCATATCAGAGGAACTCTTTGCGCTCTCAAGTATCTGCCTCAAGGCATCTCCTGCCTCTCTGCTTAGCTTGACCCCTTCCTCCACCTTGATAAGCCCCTCACCCATCGCCTCTACTGCCCCCTTGGCCTCTCTCTGGACAGAGGTTATAAGATCACCTATCTCTTTTGTAGAGGCCGCTGTCCTCTCAGCCAACTCTTTAATCTCCTCTGCTACTACAGAGAAGCCTTTACCGTGATCTTTTGCCTGGGCAGCTAAGATAGCTGCATTGAGGGCAAGGAGGGAGGTCTGATCGGTAACTTCATCTATGACATTAAGGATCTTCCCTATCTCTTCGCTTCTGCCGCCGAGTCTGTTTATGAATTCTGCAGTCCTCTCAACCTTCTCTTTTATCTCCTTCATTCCATCTATAGTCTTTTCAATAGAGGCCATCCCCAGTCTTGAGGCATCTTCTTTTACCTTATCGGCAAGCCGCGCGCTCTCTCTATAGGCACCTTCTACCTCTTTAATCGTAGCATTAATCTCTTCAACTGCTGAAGAGGTCTCTTCGGATGCCTTAGAAAGGGTTTCTACACTCCCGGCTACTTCTTTCACCGAAGCCCTCATCTCCTCTAAAGAGGCAGATGTGCTGTCAACAGATGTTGACAGGTCCACGGTTGAATGGGCTACCTCATCCACAGAGGCCGCCATTTCGAGTATGGATGAAGATGTCTCTTCAGCCGAAATCGACAGTCCTTCGACCGATGAGGAGATCCCTCTGATTGCCGCATTCAGCTCCTCAATAGAGCTGGTGATCGTTTCAACAGAGCCGAGCTGTATCTCGGCAAAATTAATTAATCTTTTAGAGTCCTCGATCACCAGAGAACCCATTCTTTCTACCTGTTGGGATACATTGTTTACTCCTTTAATCATGTTCTCTATATAGAGCAGAGATTCGTTTATTGCATCGGTCAGTCCCCTGATTTCGATACTTGAGCCGATATATGTTATCTGTGCAAGATTTCCTCCGGAGACCATTTTCATTGCGCCTGTCAGTTTTTCTACAGGATTGATAACAATTTTTCTGAGGAGGAGATACAGTACTACAGCCGGGATTATAGCCCCGGCCAATGCTGTGATGATAATCTGCGTTAATGTTTTTTTCATTTCCGATGTCAAAGTCAAAATGAGAACTATTTCGAGGCCGGTGATTATAACCATCGGCCCGAGGACCCTTAAACTCAATCTCCCCCCTGATACATTTATTTTATCTTCTGTCATCTGTTCCTTATTTTCTATATCTTCATGACCTCTTCTATATTAAGGAGGCCTATGAATTTGTCATCTACACGGCTTACCCCTTCAAGAAAGTCTGCCTCTATTCCCGTGATTATTGTAGGAGGAGGTTCTATAGAGTCTCTCCGGAGTTTGACAACTCCGCTGACTTTGTCAATAAGTGCACCCATAGTTTCATTCCTGACGGAGAGTATCAGGATCCTTCTCTTCCGCTCTTCCTTAATGGACTCAAGGCCGAGCCTCTTCTTAAGATCAAAGACAGGGATAATTTCTCCTCTAAGGGAAGTTACACCTTCGAGATAATCAGGTGTCCTTGGCACAGGGGTTATTTCCAGAGGTTTGAGTATTTCCTTAACATGGTCGATCTTTACCCCGTAGGTCTCCTCTCCAAGATTAAAGGATACGATTTCTACTGTGTCCTCCTCGTCTCCAGGTGTCACAGAGGGGATTTCATAGGTCTCTACCTTTGCCTTTTCCTGTATTTCCATAATGTCTGGCTTGGCCGATGGAGATTCTACTTCCTGGACCCGGGTCATCTCTGATGTCTTGCTCTCCACCTCTGCAATCTTAAGTTCCTCCTCTTTTTCTTTACCGGTCGTGTCTGAATTGGATGTGATCTCGGTCTCTGCTGTCTTCTCCTTTGTTTTCTCTTCTTTTTCCTTCTTCGCCTTCTTTCTTATGTTTACAATATCCATACTCACCCCTCTATGAGTCGAGTCTACGACCTGAGAGCAAAACTCAACTCCTCTGCAACATCTTCTATTATATTTTCATCTATCATGCTGACCCCTTTTCCGAATCCTTCGAGGAGGGCGTAGTTACACAGGTTATTGATCTTCCTCGGCATCCCCCCTGAATGTCTGTGGATAGACTTTATGGCACCTTCAGTAAAGGCTCTGCCATCCCCACCAGCTACAGACATCCTGTGGTTGATATATGCGTTTACCTCTTCTTCTGTGAGCCCTCCAAGGTGATAGAGCAGACCAATCCTCTGTCTGAGGGACTGATAGGCCTTCCCCTCAAGCCTCTTTCTTAAATCAGGCTGTCCGATAAGGATCAGAGAAAAGAGGTTTGCATCATCGAGCTGAAAGTTTGTAAGAAGTCTGAGTTCTTCGAATGTATCTTTGCCCGGTATAAGCTGCGCCTCGTCGATGATTACAACGGGGATTCTCCCCCCGGAGTAATGGTTATAAAGAGAGTTATAGATCTCTTTCAGGATGCTATTTTTAGACCTCGGAGGCTGGTTTATGCCGATCCCGTTTGCAAGTGTTATAAGTAGATTTGTAGGGCTAAGCCTCGGATTTATGACGAGGATAACCTGATGCATACTGTTGAGAGAGTCAATAAGTGCCCTCGAAAGGGTAGTCTTTCCGGAACCGATCTCTCCTGTGAGTAGCATAAACTCTTTCTCCTCAACCCCGTACTGCAATCTTGCGAGTGCCTCGGCATGGGCCTTGCTCATATAGAGAAACCTCGGATCAGGAGTCTTGCTGAATGGTTTCATCTTAAGGCCGTAATATTCCTCGTACATCGTAAGGTCCGTTTAATCTTTCATTGTAAATTTATCAATTAGCATTTTAAGTTTAAAATCTACAATGCTAAATGATAATTTTGCACTTTGATTTTTATACCCTTTTCCTCGCTATCGCCTCTTCTATCAGGGCCTCCACATCCAGAACGAGTATCACCTGATATCTTCCGA
Organism: Thermodesulfovibrionia bacterium; assembly: GCA_919902655.1. Classification (GTDB taxonomy): domain Bacteria; phylum Nitrospirota; class Thermodesulfovibrionia; order JACRGW01; family JACRGW01; genus CAKKRL01. Next base: position 15,458 of record CAKKRL010000161.1, on the reverse strand, counting down.
GTTCGGCTGCACCTGAAATCCCAGGCACTGCCTTGAGGATTTCCCCGAGTGACTTTATAACGATCTCCTGCTGTCCTAAAAGACCGTTTACTACCAGACCGATCCTCCTCTCTCCAAAACCTACAACAACCACCTTTATATTTTCTGCATCCTCATCAGTGGAAAGCTGAAATGTACGGTCAAGCCTCATAAGAGGGAGCATCTCTCCCCTCAACTCCAGTATCTCTTTCTTCTCTATTTTCTGAACCCTATGGCGGGGAATCATAAGGGTTTCCGAAACTGAGGTGATCGGAATTGCAAATACCTCCTTTGAAACATCTACAATCAGTGCCTTGATGATTGCTAATGTGATAGGGAGGGTAATAGTAAAGGTTGTCCCTCTGCCTAATTCTGTATCTATGTCCGTAAAGCCGCTGAGATCAGAAACCTTTGTCTTGACTATATCCAATCCCACACCACGGCCGGAGACCTCTGTCACATCCCTCTTGGTAGTAAAACCTGGGAGGAAGAGGAGGTCGAGCGTCTCTCTCCTGTTAAGCATGGCATCCTTCTCTACAAGACCCTTCTCTACAGCCTTTTTCAGGACAATATCCGGATCGATACCTGCCCCGTCATCTTCGATGGTTATGGCGACATGGTTGCCCCTCGGGAAAGCCCTTAGCCGTACAGTGCCTCTTTCCTTTTTCCCGGCCCTTCTCCTGATATCCGGTGGTTCTATGCCGTGATCGATCGCATTTCTGATAATGTGCATCAGGGGATCGGCAATCTCCTCTGCCAGGAACTTATCAAGCTCTGTTTCCTCGCCGTAGAATTCAAGATCTATCTCCTTTCCTATTCCACTGCTATAGCGCCTGACAACCTGTGTAAGTCTGGAGAATATCTGGCCAACTGGGATCATCCGGACTTCGATAATCTCATTCTGCAGTGTAGAGAGTCTCTTATCCAGTGATTGCGAGACCCTCTGGAGGTCGATAGAAAGGGGGGTATAGCCCTGAAGTTCTCTAAGTTCCTTGCTGATTCTTCCCACAGCCGCCTTTGTAAGGACGAGCTCACCAACAGTATTCATAAGTTTGTCCAGTCTTTCAATGTCAACCCTTACTGTCTTACTTGTGCTTTTTAGTGACGTCTCAGAAGTCGGAAGGGGTCTTGCCTTTTGTTCTGCTGTTCTGGAGAGTATATCTGTTCTTTCTGAACCCTTTTTCCTCTGGACCTCTTCAATTGTGATCTTTTCCCCTCCTACTTTATTTCTTATTTCTTCAAGGTTCTCATTACTCCCTATGAGGAGGGTGAACTGGATTCCTTGCAGAGGGGATGCACCCGAGGTGGGGAGGGTTGTAATAACCTCTCCTGCAGTCTTTACATGTCTGTTCAGGTCTTCAAGGTCCCTGTCAAAGGTTTGGAGGTCAAAGGTTGATTTAAGAAGGTAAATCCGCCTGCCTTCTTTAAGGTTGGCCTTCAGGCGGTGTTCTTCGTATTCTGTGAGGACTTTAAGTATAGAAGGGTCTATGTTGAGGATATCAAAAGGTGATGTCTCCGGTCCTTTCACCTCCCCTGCTATGAAGGCATTGATCCTTGAGAGTATAACTTCAATGTCAGTAACATCTTTATCCTTTTCAGCATCCCCCAGGAGTTTCTTCAGTATATCTAAACTTTCAATGAGGATATCAATAGCATCACGGTTTAGATCTATCTTGCCGAGACGGAGACTATCAAGCAGGGATTCAAGGCGGTGGCTCATATCGGATATCTTCTTGAAACCGAAGATCCCTGAAATCCCTTTTAAGGAATGTACACCCCTGAAGATGGCGTTCAGTGTATCCGGGTTGAAAGTTTCCTGGTAGGTTTCCTCTAATTCTTCAAGGTTCTGGTTGATCTCGGTAAGGAGATCCTCGGCCTCACCTAAAAAATCCTTCTTTGATTTCTCGCCACTGCTATCTGACATATTCTAAATTTATCATAAAACCTTAGTAATAGCAACCAGAAAATTCTTTTTTATGAACAAGGGGTTATTTGCCCTCACAGATTTATGAATTCAATGGCTAAGAGTGACCTCACCCTCTTCCTTCCTGATTTCATCAAGGAGGGTGAGGGGTAATCCGCTCTCATCAAAATATGCCCTCTCAAGACCCTCGATATAGAACCTGTCAAGACCACTGTTACTGAGGAAGTCATCCCTCAAGTTATTGTCTTTATTCTCGATAATCTTTGGCAGGAGGCTGTTGAGATAGAATGCCTCTTTCCTTAAGTTGAATAAGACCTCCTTGAAGAGATCTATTGGGATATCCCTGTTTATTAAGACCCCTTTGAGAAGAAACTCATCGGTTATCTCTTCAAGCAGGGACTCCTGGCCTTCCTTTGTATCAAGCCCCTGATAGAAACCCCTCATCCTCTCTTTGATGGCATGGTGAAGGAGCAGATATAGTTTATCTTCCTCGTTGATCATGCTTATCTCCCAGGTAACCTCTCTATAGGAGGTCCTTCCGTCCTCGATGTCCCTCAGACCCTTCAGGATGGAGTTGATCTTCTTTCTGCCGTAACCTGTAAGATATTTATTCTTCTTTAGTTCTTCTATAAAAAGCTCTTCGAAGATGCCTGGCTTCAGTTCATCAAAGACCCTTTTGTTTCCGAGAATACTCCTCAGGGTATCTTCTGCAAATTCGATATTCCTCATGAAGGCGAGCTGGTTTATGGCAGAGGCCGTAGCATCATAACGGTCAAAATATGTGACTATATAACTGAGGTCTTCGAGGATCTTAAAATCGTTCATGTCCCTTGCGTGCTCATCACATTTCCTTCCTGTATCGAGGAGGATCTTTTCGAAGAACATGTCCCTGTAGATTTCAGACTTATGTTTGGTCCTCAGAAGTTTTACGAGGTCTTCATCTATGATATGGTCTTTAATGGTTTTGTCCTTCAGGAAAAGTCCCTCGAGGATAGACCTTGTCTCCTTGATATGGGCAGGTTCGTCAGGTTCGATGATCCGCTTGCCTTTTAGAAGCAGGCTATCGAGTGTATCAAAGAGAGTAAGGGGGATATTGTTTCTGATACTCAGGGTCCTGAGTCTCGTGAGTTTTGCAAGATCAAGCGGCCCTATAGCGCCCTTCTTTCCGCCACGTATAAGCACATCTTTATATTCATCCACTATCTTCTTGTTATCAGGATGCTTGTACATCACATCGATCTTTATCCTCTCCTGCTGATAGGGGTCAATATTGTATTTCTCTGCCAGTATATCGAGGGCCCCTTCCTCGTCTTTGGTAATTCCCTTATTCCTGTAGTAAGAATCCCTGAAGAGATGATAATATTCTTCGTTGTGCTTGTGCAGAAGTTTGAAGAGGAATAGTATACCCTTTGGCTCCCTCATCTCTTTATGGAATCCCCTGATAATGGCAGAATCATCACCAAGTCCAACGAATTCTGATCTTTTCAGGTACTTACCCAGCGTCCTGAGTATCTCCTCCTGTCTTTTTCTAAGTTCAGTTTTTGTGTCTGAATGGATGAAAAAGAAATAGTTCGTGACGGCGTTGCCGCTCAGAAAGACCTTACCAAAACTATCCCTGCCGTCTGTATTTTTTGTGAATATAATTCTCTCATCGAGGTCGGAGTATATCGCACCATACATTATGAGCCTGTTAAGTACATCGGTCTTGATGAGGTCCTTGATAGGCTGATCGACACCGAACATGTACTGGCAGAAACTCCCGCCTGTCCCATTATAGGAGATTCCGCCTGCATCGATGATGAATTCATTTGCACCTGAGAAGAATCGTACGATTTCACCGTTACCTATAGTTGTAATCTCATGGAAATACCTCTTCGTTATGTCAGCTCCAGATACTATGCCATAGTATTCTATCTCGGGGTTTACCTGTCCGTGGAACCTGATATCCTGTATCATTTAAGAAAATTATATCCTATCCTTTGACGAAAGTCTATAGAGTGCATAAGTTAATGAATTTACGATATTTCTATTCAAACCCGACACTGGGCGGACGACCTACTTCTTTCTTGAAATCCTTGGGAGGTTTTGTTATGATACTACATAAAAAATAATGGATGCGGGGTTAGGCAGCAGGCATCGTGCATCATAATTTATCAGAATCTTTTATCGAGGGACGGTTTTGATTGGAAGAGCTCGCTCAGAAGGTAAATGGTAAGGCAAACCTGCTGAACAGATTTATAGCCAAGTTAATTGACCTCCTTATAGTGGGAGCTTTTCTTAAACTCCTCCCTCCGATAGGTTTCCTTGCAGGTCTGACCTACCTCCTGATAGGCGATGGTCTGTATGACGGCAGGAGCCTCGGGAAAAAATTTATAGGCTTAAGGGTAATCCTGACCGGGAAGGATAGGGGATGCAGTTTCAGGGAGTCCATCATAAGAAACCTTCCCTTCGGAATAGGGTATATCCTTTTCAGCATCCCATGGATAGGCTGGATATTCCCGTTGATAATATTTTCCTTTGAAGGACTTCTTATTATCGGGAGCGAGGCAGGGGCGAGGATTGGAGATGAGATGGCAAAGACTCAGGTTGTCGATGACCGGAAGGAGTAATAATTAAACAATCATTTTAAAATTAACATTTAGCATTGCAAAAGTTAAATTTCAAATGCTAAATTTAAAATGCTAATTTTGCAATGAATAAGGAAGGAGATAAGAGATGATAATCGATTCTATCTTGGGATGGTTTTCAAACGATCTTGCAATAGACCTCGGAACTGCAAACACGCTTGTCTATGTAAAGGGAAAGGGGATTGTTTGTAATGAACCATCGGTGGTGGCGGTCCAGAAGGAGACGAATAAGGTGCTGGCAGTCGGTCATGAGGCCAAAAGGATGCTGGGAAGGACGCCCGGGAATATACTCGCAATCCGTCCGATGAAGGATGGGGTGATTGCTGACTTCGATGTGACAGGCGAGATGCTGAGGTATTTTATTGCAAAGGTGCATAACAGAAAAACCTTTATATCACCGAGGATAATAATCGGGGTTCCTTCAGGGATAACACAGGTGGAACAGAGGGCTGTGAAGGATGCAGCAGAATCCTCCGGTGCAAGGGAGGTCTACCTCATCGGGGAGCCTGTTGCTGCTGCCATCGGAGTAGGTCTTCCTATTACAGAGCCCTCAGGGAATATGATTGTGGATATAGGAGGCGGGACAACGGATGTAGCTGTGATTTCACTCTTCGGAATTGTCTACAGCAAGGCGGTGAGGGTTGGCGGGGATAAGATGGACGAGGGGATAATCAATTACATAAAAAGGAAGTACAACCTCCTTATCGGTGAAAGGACAGCCGAACTTATAAAGATAGAGATTGGCTCTGCCTATAAAATTGATGATGAGAAAAGGACCATAGAGGTTAAGGGAAGGGACCTCGTCTCCGGTATACCTAAAACACTGATCCTTGATGAGGATGAGATCAGGGAGGCCCTGAGGGAGCCTGTTACTGCTATTGTGAACACAATCAAACTCGCACTCGAAAATACCCCTCCTGAGCTTTCTGCAGATATTGTTGACAGGGGTATCGTCCTTGCAGGAGGAGGGGCGCTTCTCAGGGGTATAGACCTCCTTCTCAGGGAAGAGACAGGGCTTCCCATCATTGTGGCGGAAGACCCATTGGCGGCAGTTGTACTTGGTGTTGGGAAGGTCCTCGATGAACTTGATCTCTTGAAGAAGCTCACAATTCATTGAGCCATGATTCAGGATGTATCACTTCCTTGCAGGACATAAAAGGTTACTCTTACTTCTTCTTGTTATTTTCTCCGCATTCTTATGGATGACATACCAGGTTAGAACCGGGGATAGACCAAGTCTGACAGGACTATCCGACAGCCTCCTTTCTTTCCCTCAGAAGATGATCAGTCTTGTTACCACAAAGATAACCGGAATCTGGGATCATTATATTTTCCTTGCAGGGAAGGCGGAAGAGAATGAAAGGTTAAGGGGAGAGGTTGAGAGATTAAAGTCTGACGCTAACAGATACAAGGATGTTTTAGATGAGAACAGGAGGCTCAAAAACCTCCTGTCTCTGAAGGAGGCACAACCTGCCTATGTTGCTACAGTAAGGATAATAGGAAGGGATGTGAGTAGCTGGTTCAGGACCATACTTGTGGATAAGGGAGAACTGGACGGACTGAAAAAGGATATGGCAGCTATTACACCTTCCGGACTTGTGGGAAGGGTTTACCATGTAATGCCCAGGACTGCAAGGGTTCTTCTGATTACCGACAGGGGGAGTTCTCTTGCTGTGAGGGTACAGAGGACAAGGGATGAGGGGATTCTGGAGGGGACAGGTGAGAACATCTGCCGTCTAAAGTATATGCGGCAGTCAACCGAACTAAAGGAAGGGGATGTTCTGCTGAGTTCAGGGCTTGACGGGGTTTTCCCTTCAGGGCTTACTGTTGGTACGATCTCAAGGGTTGAGAGAAAAGGTCCGGGTTTTTTTCAGGAAGTGGATGTAACGCCGGCAACTGATGTTATAAGGCTTGATGAGGTGATCATAGTAGGGAAGAGATGAGGGCAGTTCTCTTTTTAATCTTTATAATTTCTGTAGTAGTCTTTCAGGGTACACTCTTTAATATCCTGAGTGTTAAGGGCGTAAGGCCTGATTTTCCTCTTATCCTCTCCTGCGGCATAGGGGTCTATAAAGGCGAGATGAAGGGCCTGCTTTTCGGGGGGATTATCGGTCTCCTGATGGATGCTTCTACAGGACTGCTGATAGGGCCCAATCTTACAGGTAAGGCGTCTGCCGGGTTTCTCTCGGGATACATCAGGGGGAAGATATTCAGGATGACACCGTTAGTTTATCTCAGCTTCTTCTTTATCCTTTCTCTAATTGATGGCATTACAAATTATCTCTCGATCAGTATCTTTATTGTTTCTTCTCCCTTTCTGGGTTCCTTATCTGATATAATCCTTCCCCAGGCAGTTTACAACAGCCTTATAGGTACTGTCCTGCTGATAATGTTTGAGAGGATTAAACCTGTTCCAGAAAGGCTCGGGGCTTAGAGATGATAGAAGACCCTCAGGAAAATAAAAACAGCGATATACAGAAGAGACTCAAATATCTCGGCTATATCATATTGGGTCTTATGGCCCTGATAGTGCTCAGGTTATGGTTTCTTCAGGTAATAATGGGGAGTCACTACAGAGAGCTTTCTGAGAATAACCGCCTGAGGGTTGTGAGGGTCTCTCCACCGAGAGGCATTATATATGACCGTGAAGGAATACCCCTTGTGGAAAATATTCCAAGCTTCGATATATCACTTGTCCTTGAGGATATTCCTAAAGGCGGAGATACGATCAGCAGGCTATCAAAACTTTTAGGGATTCAGGAAGAGGACATAAAGAAAAAGATTGGTCTGGCTAAACGGAAGGACCCCTTTCAGCCTATAAAGATTAAAGAGGATGTAGGCTGGGAAGAGGTGGCAAAGGTTGAGGCCCGCAGGGTTGATATGCCAGGGGTTTTTGTTGAGGTTGAAGTTACAAGGAACTACATGTATGGAGACCTCGGGTCACATATAATTGGTTTTCTCGGAAGGATTACGGCTGAACAGGCCGAGATAGAGGAGTATTCCAATTTCCCGAGGGGAAGCCTTGTAGGGCAATGGGGGATAGAGAAGAGTTTTGACAGTGTACTGAAAGGGATACCTGGAGAGCGGATCATTGAGGTAGATGCACTTGGCAGAGAGGTAAGGGTCATCGGGGAAAGGGATTCGATTCCGGGGGATGATATCTATCTTACGATAGACCTCAGGACCCAGAAGATTACAGAAGACGCCCTCGGGAAAGAGGCAGGGGCAATTGTTGCGATGGATCCTAATAATGGTGAGATCCTTGCCTTAAGTTCACGTCCGTCACCCGATCCAAATATATTCTCCAAAGGGATTCAGAGAAAAGACTGGGTACAGATTATAAATGACCCCCTTCATCCACTCATGAACAGGGCGATACAGAGCCAGGTTCCTCCTGGTTCTACCTTCAAGATAGTTATGGCAGCAGCAGGTCTTGAATCAGGGAAGATAACTCCTTCTACAGAGGTTACATGCCAGGGGGCAATGCGTTTCGGCAACAGGGACTTCAGGTGCTGGAAGGCAGGGGGGCACGGAAGGGTATCGCTTCACAGGGCTATTGTTGAATCCTGCGATGTGTACTTTTATGAACTCGGGAAGAAATTAGGGATAGACCTTATCTCTGATTATGCCGTGGCCTTCGGTTTTGGTAAGGTTACTGGTATCCCATTACCATCTGAGAAGACAGGTCTTGTCCCTTCGACTGAATGGAAGAAAAAGACCCAGGGTAAACCATGGTTTCCCGGTGAAACAATAGCTGTATCAATAGGGCAGGGTTATCTGCTCGTTACACCTATCCAGATGGCGCAGGTTGTGTCCGCTGTTGCAAATGACGGGGTTATTTACAAACCCAAGGTAGTGAAGAGGATTAACGGGAAGGATGGTTATATAGATTTCCCTCCTGAAGGCAATAAGGTAAAGGTAAATAACGGTACCCTTAAGTTTCTCAGAGACGGGATGGCCGGGGTTGTTGAAGAGGCAGGGGGGACAGGAGGGTCAGCAAGATCAAAAATAACAAGGATTGGAGGGAAAACAGGGACAGCCCAGGTAATAGGTATGAAGGAGAGGGTGAAGTCCGAGAGTCTTCCAAAGAGATTCCGTGATCATGCATGGTTCATTGCATTTGCTCCTGTTGATGATGCCAGAATAGCCGTTGCCTCCTTTGTTGAGCACGGGGGACACGGAGGTTCAGTATCTGCACCGCTTGCAAGGCGTGTGATAGAGGAGTATATGAAAAACGGAATAAAGGATTCAAGGGGTCAAGGGATCAAGGATTCAAGTAAGAGCACTCAAGCCCTTTAATCCTTGAATCCTCGAACCCTATAAATTAGATAATGATAGACCGTCGTCTAATACAGAACTTTGACTGGGTGCTTTTTCTTATTGCCTGTTCTCTTACATTAATCGGGATTACTACGATCTACAGCGCCACAATAACAATTACATTCAAAAACGGCACCCTTGCCTCGCAACCTTATTATATGAAACAGATGATATGGATGGGAATCGGAATTATCTCTCTTTTCCTTGTCCTCATTATTGATTACAGGAAGTTAGGAAGATATTCCTATTTCATTTATGGTATATCACTGTTTCTTCTTATACTTGTGTTATTCGTAGGGAAAAGCGGGATGGGGGCCCAGAGGTGGTTCTCGCTTGGACCAGTATCCTTCCAGCCATCGGAGATAACAAAAATCTTTCTCATTATATCACTTGCATGGTTCCTTTCGAAAGAGCAGAGTGGTCCCATGAGGCTGAGGGATCTCATCCTCCCTGCCTTCTTCTTCCTCTTTCTCCCCCTGTTCCTCGTATTGAAACAGCCTGACCTCGGGACTGCGTTAATGATCCTCTTTATATTTACATCAATGGTTATTATGGCAGGAATAAGATGGAGGTCTTTACTTATCCTTATACTTCCTGCACTCCTTACCTCACCTTTCTGGGTAAAACTCTTCTGGAATTCCCTGAAGGATTATCAGAAGGCCCGCCTGCTCGTTTTCCTCAATCAGGATGTTGACCCTCTCGGAGTTGGCTATCATATCTCCCAGTCAAAGATAGCAATCGGTTCAGGCAAGATATTCGGAAAGGGTTATCTCGCAGGTACGCAGGGTCAGCTCAGGTTTCTTCCTGAAAGACACACAGATTTTATCTTTTCCATATTTGCAGAGGAATGGGGTTTCCTCGCTTCTCTTCTCCTGCTTGCGGTTTATGTCATGCTTATTTTCTGGGGTATAGGGATAGCAAACAAGGCAAAGGACCGTCTCGGTGCGCTTATAGCCATTGGTGTCGTCTCTATGATCTCGGTCTATCTTATAGTGAATGTGGGGATGACTTTAGGACTTATGCCTGTAGTCGGCCTTCCCCTTCCTTTCCTGAGCTACGGGGGTACATCAATCGTAGCTGCCTTTATGGCCATAGGGATATTGATGAATGTAAGGATGCGAAGGTTTATGCTTTTTTACTAAGCAATTTCTGCCCGATTTTCATCAATTCTGCTATTTGCAAGTGGATACCCCCTTGCAAACACTCCTGGTTGATGTTATTCTTCTATTTATCCTAAATAAAACTAATTTAAGGAGAAAAGATTGCTGGAAGACTTTCTGCCTCTTGTTCAGAGGCCATCGAGATATATAGGTAACGAGATAAATGCAGTCCATAAGGACCCTGACAGAGTCAGGGTATCTGTTGCCCTTGCATTTCCGGATACATACGAAATCGGTATGTCCCATTTAGGGCTGAAGATCCTCTATAAGATACTTAATGACATGCCTGATGTTGCAGCAGAAAGGGTTTATGCTCCATGGATAGATTATGAAAAGATTTTAAGGGCGAAGGGACTTCCTCTAATGAGTTTAGAATCGTCAAGACCTTTAAGTGAGTTCGATATTATAGGATTCACCCTCCAGTATGAACTGAGTTATACGAATATTCTGAATATCCTCGACCTCTCCAATATTCCGTTACGGTCAAAGGACAGGGAAAAGGGTTATCCATTAATCATTGCAGGAGGCCCCTGTGCCTTCAATCCGGAGCCGCTCGCAGATTTTATCGACTGCTTTCTTATAGGGGATGGAGAGGATGCCATAGTTGAGATTATGAAGATATACAAAGAATGGAAGTCAGGTCACGGCACAAAGGATGAACTCCTTGAGATGCTCTCAGGGATAGAGGGTCTTTATGTCCCATCCCTTTACGAGGTTAATTATCTGCATGATGGAAGAATAAGGGAAATTAAAGGCCCTAAAATAAAGAAGAGATTTTTATTCGACCTTGAAACAGCCCCCTTCCCTGAGGGGCCTGTATTGCCATATATGAAAACAGTCCATGACAGGGTAAACATCGAGATAGCAAGGGGATGTACAAGAGGATGCAGGTTCTGCCAGGCTGGAATAGTATACAGGCCCTTAAGGGAGAGGAGTCCTGAGAGGGTAATGTGCTTAGCGGCGGAATCTTTAAGGAACACAGGTTATGAAGAGGTATCCCTGTCTTCTTTAAGTTCAGGTGATTATGGTTCACTCCTTCCCCTTATGAAGAATATTACTGCACGGTTTGAATCAAAAAGGGTATCCATATCTCTGCCTTCACTCAGAATAGGGACTTTGACCAATGAGATAATAAAGGAGATAAAGAAGACACGAAAGACAGGCTTCACTATTGCTCCAGAGGCAGGTACCGAAAGGTTGAGGAAGGTTATAAATAAAGAGCTGGATGAAGGGGAGTTTGAAAAGACCGTGAGATGGGTCTTTGATGAAGGATGGGATACCCTGAAACTATATTTCATGATAGGCCTTCCAACAGAGAATAAAGACGACCTCAGAGGGATCATTGATATGGCTAAGATGGTTTTAAGAGTCGGGAAAGAGAAAAGCCGCAGGCCCCCGAACATAAATCTCAGCATCTCTACCTTTGTCCCGAAGTCCCATACACCTTTCCAGTGGAAGGGACAGATACCGCTCCATGAAATAAGAGAGAAGATGGATTATATAAAGGGGCATCTTAGAAAAGGGAGGATTAGTCCTAAGGGGCAGGGGCCAGAAATGAGCCTCCTTGAGGCGGTATTTGCGAGGGGGGATAGGAGGCTTGGTAATCTTCTTGAGATGGCCTTCAGGCATGGGTGCCGTTTTGATGGCTGGACAGAATGTTTTGATTGGGGCAGATGGAATAACACCTTTGAAGATTCAGGGATAGACCCTCGATTTTATGCAAATAGAGATATGGATTTAGAGGATACCCTTCCGTGGGATTTCATTGACACGGGTGTTAAAAAGGAATTTCTGAAAAGGGAGCATAAGAAAGCCTTTCTCGAGAAAGGCTCTAAAGACTGCCGTTATGGCCCCTGTCTGAGTTGCGGACTACCCTGCGAACTTGAAAAGAAAGTTCGGTCTACGACCCATGAGAGTTCGGCCTGCCCCGCTTCGCTGAGCGAGGCCGGGGAGTTGGGAGTTAAGAGTTTGGAGTCAACTACAACTGTTCAAGAATCTCAACCATTTCTTAACATGCCACGCTTCACGGTTCCCATCAGGGTCAGGATGATGTTTTCGAAGACCGGGCAGATGAGATTTCTGTCGCACCTTGAACTCGTGGCTGCTTTTCAGCGGGCAATGGCAAGGGTAGAAATCCCTGTTATTTTCTCATCAGGGTTCAATCCTCATCCGAGGATTTCCTTCGGCCCTGCCCTTCCTGTGGGCGTTGAAGGTCTTAAAGAGTATTTTGATATAGAGCTTATTCCACCTGTAAATATCAAAAAGATCGTTGACGCCATTAACAGGACCCTGCCGCAGGGTCTTCATATTCACGATGCAGGGGCGGTATCTCAGGGAGCCATATCCCTTTCGAGCCTTGTGAGGCGGTATGTATATTCACTTGAAATCTCAAAGGCTGAAATAGAGACCCTCAAAGAGAAGATAACCAGGAAGAATATCCCCTTTGAAAGAGGGACAGGGAAGGGATTAAAGAGGGTAGACCTGAGGCCGATGATTTTTGATATGAATTTTTCTGACGGGAAGGAAGCGGTCATCACACTCCAGGATACAGAAGAATCTACTGTAAAACCCCTTGAGGTACTGGAGGTTCTGCTAAACAGAAATCCTCTTAGATCGAGGATTACAAGGCTTGGTCTCTTTGGAATGGGAAATGGAGGATGGGTTGAACCGCTTAATGTTGTGAACGGTAAATAGATTCCTGTAGGGGTAAGGCGTTGCCTTGCCCCTTTTTTCTGGGTTAAATGAATAACGATATTATTATAAATGTTACAGGGGAGGAGATAAGGGTTGCCTTGCTCGAAAACGGCCAGGTTGTTGAACTCTATATTGACAGGAAGAAGGAAGAAGGTATCGTCGGCAATATCTATAAGGGCAGGGTTGCAAAGGTCCTTCCTGGTATGCAGGCATCTTTTATAGATATAGGTCTCGAGAAGGCAGCCTTCCTGTACGCAACAGATGTATCCAATACAATGGAGGAATATGTTCGTTTTATGGACGAAGAGATAGAATTCACCGAGGGGAAGAGGAGGAAAACTGCGGTCCCCATAGAAGACCTTCTTCAGGAAGGCCAGGAGATCCTCGTCCAGGTAGCAAAGGAACCAATAGGGATGAAGGGAGCAAGGGTCACTTCCTATATAACACTTCCAGGAAGGTATCTTGTCTTTATGCCCGGGGTTGACCATATAGGTATATCGAGGAGGATAAAGGAAGATGGGGAAAGAAAAAGGCTAAAAGAGATAATCAGCAGGCTTAAGAGGTCAGGGGCGGGCTATATCGTAAGAACGGTCAGTGAAGGTCAGCCTGAGGAGGAATTCATAAACGATATGAACTTCCTGGACCTGCTCTGGCAGAATATCGAAAAAAAGAAGGAAAGACAGTCTGCTCCCAGCCTTATACACAGTGACCTCGACCTCATCTTCAGGGTAGTCCGTGACCTCTTCACTACGGACATAAAGAGGCTGGTTATTGACTCCCAGGAGGAATATCTTAAGGTCAGGGACTTTACAGATACATACCTCCCATCACTGAGTGACAGGATTGAACTCTATGATAAGGAAGAATCTATATTCGACCTTCACGGTATAGAGATCGAGATCGAGAGAGCACTTAAGAGGAAGATCTGGCTTAAATCAGGTGGTTATATTGTGATAGATGAGGCAGAGGCACTGACAGCCATAGATGTAAACACAGGAAGATATGTCGGGAAGAAGAGCCTTGAGGAGACGATACTCAAGACAAATATCGAGGCGGCCAAGGAGATAGCCTATCAGCTAAGGTTGAGGAATATCGGAGGGATAATAATCGTAGATTTTATTGATATGGAAAAGGAAGAGAACAGAAGAAAGGTCTATACCACCTTCCAGGAGGCACTTTCAGGTGATAAGGCAAGGATAAATATCTTCCAGATATCAGAACTCGGCTTGATAGAGATGACGAGAAAGAGGGTAAGGAAGAGTCTGAGCAGTAGCCTCTGTTATCCCTGTCCGTACTGCGAAGGAGACGGTTATATAAAATCTCCTACAACGATCTGTTATGAGATATTCCATGAAATAAGAAAAAAGCCTTCCATGCCACTTGATAAGAGGGTTATGGTCGAAGTGCATCCGGCCATTGCAGATCTACTTTACGACGAAGAGAGACAGTCAATTGATGCCCTCGAGAAGGAAATACAGAAGAAGATTTATATCAAGGCAGACCCGAACCTCCATCAGGAACAGTATGAAGTGAGATTTAGCCCTTGACAGAAACAAGTCTGAAAAATTAGACTAATCAGGAATGAGAACCCCTCTTATAGCTGGCAACTGGAAGATGAACAAAACGATTTCCGATGCAAGGGAGATGGTCTCTTCCCTGCTGCCGATGATAGACAGTAATGAGGCAGAGGTTGTCCTTGCCCCTCCCTTTACAGCACTCGGTGCAGTCAATGACATTATCAGGGGAACAAAGGTGAAACTCGGGGCGCAGAACGTTTTCTGGGAAGAAAGCGGGGCCTACACAGGCGAGATCTCTCCACGGATGCTTGTCGATATCGGTTGCAGTTATGTCATAATAGGTCATTCAGAGAGAAGAGAATATTTCGGTGAAACGAATACCTCGGTCAATAAAAAGATCGTGGCTTCGTTAAAAAACGGACTGAGTCCTATCCTGTGCGTCGGAGAGAAAATAGAAGAGAGGGAGAAGGGTAAGACCTTTGATGTCCTCGAGGATGAGCTTGGTGAAGGACTAAAGGGTTTAACACCTGAGCAGATAAGCAAACTCGTTATAGCATATGAACCTATATGGGCAATAGGGACCGGGAAAACAGCAAAGCCGGAAGAGGCCAATGAATCCCATCTCTTTATAAGGGGATGGTTAAAAGATAGTTCTGGTACAGAGAGTTCAAAGAATATCAGGATTATATACGGGGGGAGTGTTACCCCGGACAATATTGATGGCCTTATGGCGCAGAAAGATATAGACGGGGCACTCGTAGGGGGGGCAAGCCTTCAGGTAGAAGGTTTTGCAAGGATTATAAATTACAAATCCCCTTACCCATCCCTCTCCCCTCAGGGGAGAGGATTAAGGTGAGGTGGAACTCGGAGGTGAATGAATGACAACCTTTTTAACCATTTTACATATACTTGTAAGTATTATACTTGTTGGGGTTGTTTTACTCCAGTCAGGAAAGGGTGCATCTATTGGTGCATCCTTTGGCGGAGGTTCGAGCCAGACCCTTTTCGGAAGCCGGGGAGCTGCAGATATATTGAGCAAGATTACTACGGCATCTGCCATAATCTTTATGCTCACATCCCTTGGGCTCGCTATTTTATCTGCAAAAAAGAGTGGGTCTGTAATCCTCGAGGACAAAAGACCTGTGCAGGAAATGCCTGCAGAAAAGGTTCCGCCTGCAACAGGTCCGATACAGGTGCC
>CAKKRL010000160.1 GCA_919902655.1 Thermodesulfovibrionia bacterium | reverse complement strand
GTGATGTTTAAGACAGCAGAAGTTTTATCAACCGTAAAATAAGGAATTACCCTGTCTTGACCTGAATAAACCCTGTATGCGTTCATCACAGCCTTGGCAAGCGCTACGGTAAAGATTGTATTTTTGGAAAGCCCTGATTGTTCCGAAACCGCCACAGGGTCATAATATGAATTACCGTCGCCGAGGTAAAGGGCATAAGCGCTGTACCACAGAAAATCCATTCCGCTAAAGAAAAGCAGGGACTTATTATAGAGGTTAGGATTCTTTCTGTAACTCTGCAGGGCATGTTCAAAAGTAATATCCGATGCCACTGCCCCGCCCATGCTCAACGGCAGCTTTTCTTTATCGTTTAACCGGTTATATGTTGTTGAGCCAAGAAAGAAATTACCATTCTGTGTAGTAAGGAAATTCATTCTTGCCCCGCCTGCGCCAACATAATCAGCCACAACTGCGTGTCCCAGTTCATGCGCCGCAAAAGTCGTAATAAAGGCAGCCGCTATCTGGGTAACTTCGCCCTGCCTTGCGCTGGCTACTATTGATGAAAATTCTAAATCCAGTGAAGATGATTTATTGATTTTACCGGTCGCATGGGTATAAAAATCCGGGACCCGGTATACAATGGGCTGATGAATCCTGATTGCATCAGACAGGAAAGAGGAATTAAGCATCTCCCTTTGGTTTGTATCGCCCTCATTGCCTTTTTTATGTATAACTAATTGTCCGCTAACAGAGCTGTTATAACCTAAAAAATAAGGCGTCTCCTTTTCAAGATCCGGCGTTTTATCTTTATGGAAACCGTAGTCTGACCCCTGCAACGCGCTTGCAAGCAAGATGTTTTCACCATAGGCGTTTACAAGGCAAGAGAAGGAAGTTAATAAGAAAAATGCAGATAACGTAATTATGACACTTGCCGTCTTTTTCATAATCCACCTCCATGTTGTCAGTGCCTTAAAAACAGCCCACCAACCCGAGGTGGATACTGTTTCTTCGGCGGTTCGGCCATCCCGATTGATTCGGGATCCGTAACTTTGTGCCCCCCGGTTACCCGGGGTTTACCCTTTCGGAAACTTACCC
>CAKKRL010000159.1 GCA_919902655.1 Thermodesulfovibrionia bacterium | reverse complement strand
AGGAGGAAACTGAAATCCTTTTCTATATGTGTTGGTGGATCTTTTTCTTTTTCATCCCTGAAAAATTTTCTGAGTGCCTCCTTTCCCGCCTCGAACCTCTTCTCCTCATGTTCTCTCGTAAGAAACCCCTCGCTCCTCCAGGCCCCTTCAAAGACCTTAATTAAGTCATCTTCTGTTACAGGCCTGTCAGTAACCTTCCTCCTGTGATATTCTTTAATGGCCTCATGTATTGCTGCTCCATAAATGACTGTATGATGATGGAGGATAGGCACCCTCAGGACATGTACATACTTGTACTTTAAAGGGCAGGTTATGTAGTCATCGATATGATAATGGCTCAGGGCGATGATGCCGTCTTCAGGAACAGGCATAGAGACAGACTCTTCACCATGTGGTGCAAAACCTTTCAGGGTTTCAAGGGGTGAGGTTTTTATCAGCTTTTCTTTGATGTCAGGGAGATCAAGGGCTTCTCTGACAAACCTGCTTAACTTCCTTGCCCTCTGCCCGCCATAATCCATGGCACAGGAAAGGTATAATTCCTTCTGCGTCCTCGTCATCCCTACATAGAAGAGCCGCCTCTCTTCCTGCAGATGAAAGTTTCCTGCAGGAAGTATATCCTTGATAAGTGGTTCGGGTATCTCAATCGGGTCTGTCCTTTTGTCTGTAGGAAATTTCCTCTCAACAAGACCAACCATGAATACTACAGGGAACTCAAGACCTTTTGCCTTATGGATGGTCATGACCTGAACAGCATCAGAGTCAAGGTCGGCCTCAGCAGCAGGAGGATCATCGCCTGCATCTATCATGAGATCAAGATGTTCTACGAACTGGGGTACCCTGTCGAGGGTAGCTATGTATCCGAAGTTTTTAACTATCTCGAAAAACCTCGCTATATTCTGAACCTTTTCATCGGATTGAGGGATTCCTTCATGGCTCAACCTCGCAAGATAACCGCTCTCAGTAAGAAATGTGTAGAGTATTTGTCCTGTAGGAATATCCTTTGAAAGTTCAACATACCTCCATATATCTTCCATGAGTTTCTGGATTGTTGCCTTCCCTTCGGCTGTTATATCTTCGAGTCCGGGTTCTGAAACAAGTTCAGGATCACAGAGATGTTTAAAAACATTCTGAAGTGTCTGGTTCCCTCTCGATGCCCTGTTTGTGCATAGGATAAGGTCATTCCCTTTCAGCCCGTATAGTTCAGAGCTCGCAAGATGGTAAAGGCTCACGCTATCCCCGAACCTTGAAATAGATTTTAGAAAGGCTATGAGGAGTTTAACCTCAAGTCTTGCATAAAGGCCCCTGTTACCTGTAAACCTGAACGGAATTCCCTTCATGTTAAGGGATCTGAGGAATGGGTCAGCATCATTGTTAGCCCTGATAAGGATCGCCAGGTCTTTATATCTGTATCCTGAGGCTACCTTTTCTTCTATCAGTTTTGCTATAGTATCTGCTTCACCCGAAACCGTATCACACTGAAGGAAAGCAATCGGAATCCCTTCATCAGAGGCTGTAAGTCTTTTGTCAATCCTGTTTTTTACCTCGAGTCTGTCAGGGTTATTATGCTGGATCAACCGGTAGGCAGAATTAAGGAGAATCTGTCCTGAGCGGTAATTTCTTGTAAGCACAACCTGTTTTCCATCAGGATAATATTTCATGAAATTCAGGATATTACTTATTGCAGCGCCCCTGAACTTGTATATGCTCTGGTCGTCATCGCCGACCACCGTAATATTCCTGTGTCCCTCTGAGAGGATACTTACGAGTTGGAACTGGGCATAGTTTGTATCCTGAAACTCATCCACAAGGATATACCTGAATCTTCCCCGATATTTCTTAAGGACAGACGGATGTTCCCTGAAAAGCTTCAGCGTAAGGTTTACCTGATCTCCAAAATCCACGAAGCCGCCCCTTGCCATGAGATCCTGATATGTTTTATATGTCTTTGCTATCTCCAACTGTTTTGAAGCGATCTCGGTAGGTTCCTCATCGCCCTTCAGGGCTGCATCTCTCATCAGACCTTCGGCATAGGTAAGATATTCTTCAGGACTTATATCTTCATCTTTTGCCCTGCTTATAACCCTCAGGATTGCTTCTATATATTTTGTAGGGTTTCCTAAAGGCCTGAAATATGATATCGGGAAATCAAAAAGATGTTCCCTTAAAAATATCGCCTGTTCAGGCCGGGAGAGGACCCTGAAGTCCGGGGTAAGGCCGAGTTCAAGGGCGTGTTCTCTCAGAACCCTGTCCCCGAAGGAATGGAATGTGCTTATCCATATATCTGAGTAACCATAGGGGAGGAGGATATCGACCCTCTCTTCCATCTCGAGTGCTGCCTTCTCGGTAAATGTAAGGGCAAGTATTTCTTCCGATTTTGCCTTTTTAGAGGCTATAAGGTGGACTATTCTCTGAGTGATTACTGTGGTCTTGCCAGTCCCTGCTCCGGCAATAATAAGGAGAGGTCCTTCACCGTACTCGACGGCCTCTTTCTGTTCTTCATTAAGTTCCATCTCTTAGAGGCGTCAACAGTAGCAGGCCTTCAGGCTTTTTCCTTTTCTTTTTTAGGAGGGTTCTTCTGCGTGCTCTTCTCATAGAACAGGAAAGTCGTTCTTAAAAAATCTGACCGGCTCTTATTCTCCTTTTTGGCCATTCTGTCTATCCTCTTAAGCAGGCTATCCGGTATTACGATATTAATCCGTCCCATAAAGACCTCCAGTTAGATGAAATAGTGGTTAATGTCGAATGGATAATAACCCTTAAACTTTAACCCTTCTTAAGGTGAGTAGTCAACAGATTTTTATACATTTTTTTCATACCCCCTCACCACCCTCTCCACTTCGGGGGAGAAGATAGAGGTAAGCACCCCCTCACCACCCTCTCCACTTCGGGGGAGAAGATAGAGGTAAGCACCCCCTC
>CAKKRL010000158.1 GCA_919902655.1 Thermodesulfovibrionia bacterium | reverse complement strand
TTCTGGGGCATTATACTGCTTCCGGTTGTGAATGAATCGGGCAACACGAGGAAATGGAATTCCTGGGATGACCAGAGGACAATCTCTTCTGAAAGCCTTGAGAGGTGCATCATAAGGACTGCAGAGGCAGATGCGAACTCAATTGCAAAGTCCCTGTCACTTACAGAATCTATGCTGTTTTCTGAGACCCTTTTGAATCCGAGCCTTCCTGCTACAAGTTTTCTATCTATTGGGAAACTTGTCCCTGCGAGTGCCCCAGCCCCTAAGGGTGAGACATTCACCCTTTCAAGACAATCCCTGAGCCTCTCCCTGTCCCTTTCAAGCATATCGAAATAGGCGAGAAGGTAATGGGAAAAAAGTACTGGCTGTGCCCTCTGCAGGTGAGTATATCCGGGCATGATTGTGTCTATATTCTCCTCTGCCTTTTTAAGCAGGGAAGATTGGAGTCTTTTTATAAGGGATTCGATCTCTTTAATCTCATTCCTGAGGTACAGACGAAGATCGAGTGCTACCTGATCATTCCTGCTCCTTGCCGTATGGAGTTTTCCTCCAACAGTACCGATCTTCTCTATAAGACGGGCCTCTATATTCATATGTATATCTTCGAGGTCTGTCCTGAAAGGGAAATTCCCCGTTTCTATCTCCTGCTCTATCTTTCTAAGACCATTGACAATCTTTCTCGATTCTTCCTTTTTTATGATCCCCTGTTTAGCGAGCATCTCTGCATGGGCGATACTTCCGAGGATATCAGATGTATAAAGCCTTTTATCAAACCGTATAGAAGAGGTGAATTCCTCAACTTCTGTTTTAGTTTCTTCCTTAAACCTCCCTCCCCAGGGTTTTTCTTTTGACATCTTTAACCGCCTCTTTTCTTCATTAACGACCTCAGCTTAAGCCTCAGGGCATTAAGCTTTATGAACCCCGCGGCATCCTTCTGGTCATAGACAGTATCTTCTTCGAATGTGGCATGTTCTACGCTGTAGAGGGAAAAAGGAGACTTCCTGCCCGCTACATCGCAGTTACCCTTGTAAAGCCTTAACCTTACAGTCCCTGTTACATCCTTCTGGGAGCCGTCAATAATCCTCTGGAGCAGTTCCCTCTCAGGTGAGAACCAGTATCCGTAATAGATTAGCTCGGAATACCGTGGGATAAGCGAGTCCCTCAGATGCATCACCTCCCTGTCCATTGTGATGGATTCAACAGCCCTGTGTGCTATATGGAGTATCGTACCTCCAGGGGTTTCATAGATGCCCCTCGACTTAATACCCACAAAACGGTTCTCGACCATATCAACCCGCCCAATACCGTTTTTACCACCGATATCGTTAAGTCTTTTTAGGAGTATCGAAGGGCTCACCCTCTTTCCGTTGAGTCCTACAGGGTCTCCATTTTTATAATCAATAGTAATATAGGTAGCCCTGTCAGGAGCTTTATCAGGAGGGACAGACATTGTATACATATCAGATGGAGGCTCTTTCCACGGGTCTTCGAGGATACCGCCTTCATAGCTTATGTGGAAGAGATTCCTGTCTATGCTGTAAGGTCTTTCAGGTGATGCATATACGGGTATATGGTTTTTCCTTGCATAGTTTATAAGGGATTTCCTTGATGTAAAATCCCATTCCCTCCATGGAGCAATTACCTTTATATCAGGGTTTAAGGCATAGTAGGTGAGCTCAAACCTCACCTGATCATTTCCCTTCCCTGTTGAACCATGGGAAACAGCATCTGCCTTCTCCTTTTTTGCAATCTCTATCTGCCTCTTAGCGATAAGGGGTCTCGCTATAGATGTGCCGAGGAGATAGCGGCCTTCGTAGATTGCGTTTGCCCTTAGCATGGGAAAGACAAAATCCTTTACGAACTCCTCCTTGATGTCCTCCATATAGACCTTACTTGCCCCGCTTTTAAGGGCTTTATCCTTAATAGCAGAAAGGTTTTCTCCCTGACCGAGATCGGCGCAGAAGGCGATCACCTTACACTGGTATCTCCCGATTAGCCATTTGATGGCTACCGATGTATCAAGTCCGCCTGAATAGGCAAGGACTACAGTTTTTATTCCCAAGGTTTATTCTCCATGAGGAAAGTTTATCTCAACCCCAGCACATCCTGCATATCATAAAGACCGGCTTTCTTGTTTACAATCCATTGGGCAGCCTTGAGCGCCCCCCTTGCAAAGGTGTCCCTGCTCGAAACCCTGTGGGTGACCTCAATCCTTTCTCCCATTCCACCGAAAAGCACTGTATGTTCTCCCACAATATCCCCGGCCCTTATGGTCTGTATCCCTATCTCCTTCTTCGGTCTTTCCCCGATAATTCCCTTTCTTGCATATTTCACTACATCATCTAAGTTTCTTCCAAGGGCGTCTGCTATTACCTGTGCCATCTTAAGTGCTGTTCCGCTCGGGGCATCCTTCTTCATTCTGTGATGGGCCTCGATAATTTCCACATCGTAGTCGTCTTTAAGTACCCTTGCTATATCGGCTAATACCTTGAGGATTAGATTGACACCTATGCTCATATTTGGTGCCATTACGCAGGGGATCGATCCTGCTAAGGATTTTATCTCTGCAAGCTCATCCTTATTGAAACCTGTTGTTCCTGTAACCATAGCCTTTTTCTCTCTTGAAGCTATCCTGAGTTTTTCGAGGGTGGCAGAGGGGAGTGTAAAATCTATGATTACATCAGAGGATTTTATTATCTTTTCAATGTCATCAGTTATAGTTATGCCGTTCTTCCCTATCCCTGCGATCTCTCCGGAATCCTTACCTATTGATTGATGTCCTTTGTTTTCCAATGCACCGACAAGCCTGAGGTCAGAGAACTCCTTCATAAGGGCGATTATCCTTCCGCCCATTCTCCCTGCCGCACCTGATACTAATGTACTAATCATTTATAAAATCCTTAACCTCCCATCGCCCACCCTCTCCCCATAGGGGAGAGGAGTAAGGTGAGGGGGAAATTTATTATTTATATATAAAACAAATTAAAGCAGCCCATAATCATTCAGCGCCCTTCTTAGTTTCTCTTTATTCGAATCACTCATCGGACATAGGGGAAGCCTCAGTTCATCTGTACATTTCCCCATCATACCGAGGGCGGTCTTTACAGGTATAGGGTTTGTCTCTAAGAACATGGCCTGGTTGAGTGGTTCGAGCCTGTAATGGAGACTACGTGCATCATCGATCTTTCCATCTATGAAGGCATCGATCATTCCTGCCACATCTGACGGCGCTACATTTGCTGAAACAGAGATAACCCCTTTTCCTCCAAGACAAAGCAAGGGAAATGTAGTGAAGTCATCCCCTGAAAGTACCGTGATCCTTTCGCCGCATAGCCTTATGACCTCGCTTACCTGTTTCATATCGCCGGTCGCCTCTTTGATTGCTACGATATTCTCTATCTCTGCAAGGCGGGCCACTGTGGTTGGAATCATATTCACACCTGTCCGTCCAGGGACATTATAGAGGACAATCGGTATGTCTACCTCTTCTGCAACCTTTCTGTAATGCTGATAAAGCCCCTCCTGTGGCGGCTTGTTGTAATAGGGTGTAACGAGGAGTACCCCATCCGCCCTGAGCTCCTTAGCCTTCTTTGTCATCATGATTGTTTCATCTGTAGAGTTTGCCCCTGTGCCTGCAATAACAGGGACCCTTTTATTAACAGTCTCTATAGTGAGTTCTATAACCCTGTAATGCTCATCATAGTCGAGCGTGGCAGATTCTCCGGTTGTACCGCATGGAATAATCGCATCGGTACCCCCTTTGACCTGGAACTCAATCAGATTACCAAGTGCCTTCTCGTCCACTTTTCCATTTCTGAAGGGTGTTATTATAGCGACCATAGAACCTGTAAACATCGAAATTTCCCCCTTATTAATAGAAATAATCCCCTCCCTCCCCCTTTAGAAAAGGGGGGAGAAGGGGGATTTCAGGTTTTTAGAAATTTTTAACACAGGCATTATAAAATGTCAATTAGAAAGGGAGAAGGACCCTGTTCTAAACACTGCTTCTATCAAGGCTCCTGTACTGTATTGCCTCGGAAACATCTTCAGGCAATATTTCATCCCTGCGGACAAGGTCGGCAATTGTTCTTGATACCTTCAATATCCTTGTATAGGCCCTTGCAGACAGACCGAGTTTGCTCATTGCGATTTCTAAAAGCTTCTGGGCCTCGGTACCTAAGGTGCAGTAACGTTTAATGTGTTTGGAACGCATCTGTGCATTCGAATATATTTTATCCTTTCTGAACCGCTCGATCTGTATTTCCCTTGCCTTCATGACCCGGTCCCGTATAGATTCGGATTTCTCGCTCTGGATCGTATCTGAAAGCTCCTTGTAAGGAACAGAAGGCACCTCTATATGGATATCGATCCTGTCGAGCAAGGGGCCGGAGACCCTGTGTCTGTATTTCTGGATTTGAGATGGGGTGCAGCTACATTCATGACGAATGTCTCCATAAAAACCACAGGGGCAGGGATTGGATGCTGCAACGAGCATGAAGGATGCAGGGTATGTAATAGACGTTACTGCCCTCGAGATTGTAACATCCCCATCCTCAAGGGGTTGTCTCAGGACCTCAAGGACATTCCTCCTGAACTCAGGAAGCTCATCGAGGAAGAGCACACCGTTATGGGATAATGAGACCTCTCCTGGTTTGGGAATCTGGCCTCCCCCGATCATGCCTGCGTCAGAGATTGTATGGTGCGGGCTCCTGAAGGGACGGGTAGCAATAAGAGGCCGGTGGTCTTTAAGAATGCCCAGTATACTGTGAATCTTTGTTGTTTCCAATGACTCATCGATACTCATTTTAGGCAGGATTGTTGGCAGTCTCTTCGCAAGCATCGTCTTCCCTGAGCCGGGAGGGCCTATCATTAAAATATTATGTCCTCCTGCAGCAGCCACTTCAATGGCCCTCTTTACATGTTCCTGTCCTTTCACATCTGAGAAGTCATCCTGATAGATGGAGTTCTCTGCCATAGCCTTTTCGATATCAGTTACTGTGAATGTGACAGGCAGATTCCCGTTCAGGAACTCAACAACCTGCGGGAGGGTCTCCATTCCGTAAACAGGGACTCCCCTTACAACTGCTGCCTCAGCAGCATTATCTGCAGGGAGAATTAACCCCTTCAGTCCTTTCTTCCAGGAAGCTACCGCGATTGAAAGGGCGCCCTTTATGGGCTTAACCTTTCCGTTCAGGGATAATTCGCCAACAAGGATGTATCCTTCAACACTTTTCTGGTCAATAAGCCCCTCTGCTATTATTATCCCGATAGCGATCGGAAGGTCAAAGGCAGATCCCTCCTTCTTTATATCTGCAGGTGCAAGGTTCACGGTGATCTGCTTCAGGGGGAAGTCAAAACCCGTATTTTTCAGGGCGGCCCTTACCCTGTCCTTACTCTCTTTAACAGCCATATCCGGAAGCCCTACCGTAGAAAAGAAGGGGAGTCCCCTCGATGAGATGTCTGTTTCGACCTCAACAAGATAGGCGTCAATGCCGAGCAGGGCGCTGCTTGTAACCTTCGATATCATGTATGACCTTTTATCACATCTATAACTATATTTCAAGTTTTTTAAAATACGGCTTAAAATACTTGACAAGACTATACTCAGATTTTATATAATAAATAGACTAATATCGAGGAGGATATGGCTACTGTAACAAAAGATGATTATTATAAGAAACTTGGGGTTTCCAGGGATGCCAATGAAAAGGACATAAAGAAGGCATTCAGAAGGCTTGCAAGAAAATATCACCCTGATGTAAATCCAGGTGACAAGTCAGCAGAACAGAAATTCAAAGAGATTAACGAGGCCTATGAGGTTTTAAGCGATGCCAAGAAAAGGGAGGATTACGATAAATTCGGTCATGCTGCCTTTGAACAGGGTTTTGGAACTGGTCCTGCCCCTGGATTTGAGGGTTTTGAATTTCAGAGAGGATTCGATTTCGGTGATATATTCGGGGACCTCTTAGGAAGGCGAGCAGAGAGGGTTCCTTTAAAAGGAGAAGATATCACCTATTCAATGGAGATAAGCCTCGAGGATGCTGTCTTCGGTACATCACCGAAAATGACCTTGAATAAAGAAGTTGACTGTTCAGCTTGCGGAGGGACGGGAATTCAGCCAGGCACATCACCACAGAACTGCCCTGATTGCAAAGGTAAGGGTCAGATAACAGGGACAAAAGGCTTTTTTAGTTTCTCCCAGACATGCCCAAAATGCAGGGGTACAGGTAAAATAAATATCACTACCTGCAGGATCTGTGGTGGAAGGGCCCGGACATTAAAGACAGAGACCATCTCAGTAAATATTCCTCCAGGGGTCGAGGATGGCTCAAAGGTGAGGGTTGCAGGGATGGGTGGTGCTGGAGAGAGGGGAGGCCCGCCTGGTGACCTTTACATTATCACAAGGATAATCCCCCATCCCTTCTTTGAAAGAAAGGGGGATGACCTTTACTGCGAGATCCCTATAAGTATGAGTGAATCTGTCCTGGGAGGAAAGATAGAAATACCCACTATTGACGGCATGGCCTCAATGGTTATACCTTCTGGGACAAACAGCGGTCAGAAATTCAGGCTGAAAGGGAAAGGAGTCATGCATATTAAGGGGGGTGGCAGGGGAGATCAATACTGTTCAATAAGGATTAGCAGCCCAAAGGTTATAGATGAAAAGACAAAGGAGCTTTTCAGGGAGCTTGGCAGGATACACCCTGAGAACCCGAGGGCTTCTATCACATATAAAGGGTCAAGGAGGCCTTGATGGAAAGGAAGAAACCTTTATATATGATAAGCGTTGTTGCAGAGATGTTACATATCCATCCCCAGACACTCAGGATTTATGAGAGAGAGGGTTTCATTAAACCGAAAAGGACAGAGGGAAATACACGTCTCTACTCTGATGAGGATATAGAAAGGATAAAGACGGTCCTGAGGCTCACAAGGGATATGGGAGTGAACCTCGCAGGTGTAGATATGATCCTCGGGATGAGGGAGAGGATGGAGCAGAAGAGAAGGGAAATGGAAGAGATGATGAGACATCTGAGCGAGGAGATAAGGGCAGAGTTCAGAAGGAGAGAAGAGGATATAAAAAGATTTTCAAGGGAAGGTTCTAAGGAGAAGGTTATTACTGTAAAGATCGAGGATTAGATTAAACCCGAAATTACAAAGGCACTCAGAATGTCATTGCGAGCCAAAGGCGAAGCAATGACAGGTTTGGAGGTATGAGATATGATTCGTTTCGACAAACTCACAATAAAATCACAGGAGGCAGTACAATCTGCCCAGGGGATAGCAGAACAAAAGGGGAACCAGCAGATAGAGGTTGAACATCTTCTCGTGGCCCTTATCGACCAGGAAGAGGGGGTAGTAAACCCCATCCTAAAGAAACTTGGTGCAGACCCCAGTGGGATAAGAAAGGAGCTGGAGAGGGAACTTGACAGGATTCCAAAGGTGAGTGGTCCCGGCGCTATCGCACAGGTCTATATAACACAGCGGCTTAATGACATATTCGAGAAGGCTATGAAAGAGGCTGAGAGGCTTAAGGACGAGTATACGAGCACAGAGCATCTGCTTATTGCTATTGCAGATGGAGACGGCCCTTCGAGGGATATACTCAAAAGGTCTGGCGTAACTAAGGACAGGATATTCGCTGTGCTCAGGGATATAAGAGGGACACAGAGGGTTACTGACCAGAGCCCGGAGGATAAATACCAGGCCCTTGCGAGATACAGCAGGGACCTCACAGACCTTGCGAGAAAGGGGAAACTCGACCCTGTAATAGGGAGGGACGAAGAGATAAGGAGGATTATACAGGTACTTTCGAGGAGGACGAAGAATAACCCTGTTCTAATAGGAGAGCCCGGCGTTGGAAAGACTGCGATTGCCGAAGGCCTTGCCCAGAGGATCATTGCTGGCGATGTGCCTGAGGGACTCAAGGATAAAAGGGTCGTAGCGCTCGATATGGGTGCGTTAATTGCAGGCACGAAGTACAGGGGTGAATTTGAGGAAAGGCTTAAGGCTGTACTAAAGGAGATACAGGAATCAGAAGGCAAGATTATACTGTTTATAGATGAACTCCATACGCTTGTCGGCGCAGGTGCGGCAGAGGGTGCAATAGATGCATCGAATATGCTCAAACCTGCATTGGCAAGAGGAGAGTTGAGATGCGTCGGCGCTACGACGATAGATGAGTACAGGAAACATATAGAGAAGGACGCTGCCCTTGAGAGGAGATTCCAGCCTGTACTTATCCGGGAACCAAATGTTGAGGACACGGTTTCTATCTTAAGGGGACTTAAAGAAAGGTACGAGGTCCATCACGGCGTAAGGATAAAGGACTCTGCACTTGTTGCCTCCGCAGTGCTTTCAAACCGTTACATCTCTGACAGATTCCTGCCTGACAAGGCAATAGATCTGATAGATGAATCTGCATCGAGACTCAGGATGGAAATTGACTCCATGCCCTCAGACCTTGATGAAATAGAGAGGAGACTGAGGCGGCTTGAGATAGAGAGACAGGCAGTAACAAAGGAGAAGGACCCTGCATCACAGGAAAGGCTTAAAGGAATCGAGAAGGAGATAAACGAACTCTCTGAGGAGAGGAATCAATTGAGGGCCCAGTGGGGCCTTGAAAAAGAGGCAATAGGAAGGATACGTTCTCTTAAGGAAAAGATAGAGTCAACAAAGATTGAGGCAGAGAAGGCAGAAAGGGAAGGGAACCTTGGAAGGGCAGCAGAGTTAAAGTATGGTGAACTTCTAAACCTTGAGAAGGAGCTTGAGAAGGAGAACAAGAAGCTTCAGGAAGCCCAGTCCTCAAAGAAGATGCTCAAGGAAGAGGTTGATGAGGAGGATGTGGCAGAGATTGTATCCAAATGGACAGGTATCCCGGTAGCAAAGATGCTTGAAGGGGAGATACAGAAACTCATACATATGGAAGAGAGATTGGGCAGGAGAGTCATAGGCCAGGAAGAGGCGATACAGGCAGTATCAAATTCTGTGAGGAGGGCAAGGGCAGGGATACAGGATCCGAACAGGCCCATCGGTTCATTCATATTCCTTGGTCCTACAGGCGTCGGGAAGACAGAGCTTGCGCGGTCACTTGCCGAGTTC
The DNA here is from genome assembly GCA_919902655.1 of Thermodesulfovibrionia bacterium. Classification (GTDB taxonomy): domain Bacteria; phylum Nitrospirota; class Thermodesulfovibrionia; order JACRGW01; family JACRGW01; genus CAKKRL01. The sequence goes on along the minus strand of CAKKRL010000158.1, from coordinate 1,425 downwards.
CTCTTCGATGATGAGAATGCAATGGTGAGGATCGATATGTCTGAATATCAGGAGAGGCATACCGTATCAAGGCTTATCGGCGCACCTCCGGGATATGTGGGATACGAGGAAGGAGGGCAACTCACCGAGGCAACAAGAAGAAGGCCCTATTCCGTCATTCTCTTCGACGAGATAGAGAAGGCCCATCCTGAAGTTTTTAATCTCCTGCTCCAGCTTCTTGATGACGGAAGGCTTACAGACGGTCACGGGAGGACAGTGGACTTTAAGAATACCGTCGTGATTATGACATCTAATATCGGAAGTCAGCATATCCAGGACCTAAGGAGAATGGACGAGGCAGAGATGAGGGAGAAGGTGATGGAGGCATTGAGGGAAGGATTCAGACCGGAATTCCTTAACCGTGTTGATGAGATAATCATATTTCATCCCTTAGAGATAGAACAACTTAAGAAGATCGTTGAAATACAGGTAGGAAGGCTTAAGAAATACCTTATGGATAGGAAGATAGATATCAGGCTCACGGATTCTGCCAAGGCATACCTCGCAAAGGAGGGATACGATCCAACATACGGTGCAAGGCCATTGAAACGGCTTATACAGAAGGAGATCCTTAACCCGCTTGCGATGAAGATACTCGCAGGGGAATTCAGGGAAGGGGATACAGTCGAGATTGATGCAGAAAAAGGGACACTTAAATTCATGAAGGCCATCGAGGCAGAAGTGGTTACTTGATCCTAAGGAGATAATCCCCCCCATCCCCCCTTTAGAAAAGGGGGAGAAGGGGGATTTGAAAATAATTTTTTAGAGAAATGTTACTTAAAAAAGCAGAAAGTACAATCAAGAAGTATAGCATGCTCTCAGAAGGTGAGATGGTTCTTATCGGTGTTTCAGGCGGTTCTGATTCTGTCTTCCTCCTACATCTCCTTAATCACCTAAAAGAAAAATATCAATTAAGCCTCCATGTCGCCCACCTAAACCATGGATTCAGGAAAGAGGCAGTGAAAGGGTTTGACTTCGTGAAAAAATTAGCGAAAAACCTCGAGATACCCTTCACAGGCAAAACCGCTGATGTGCCTTCATATGCAAAGAAAAAGAGGCTGTCTAAACAGGAGGCAGCGAGAGAGGCAAGGCATTCCTTTTTTAAAGAGGTGGTTAAAGAGATAGGTGCTGATAAGATTGCCCTTGGTCATACAGCAGATGACCAGGCAGAGACATTTCTAATGAGAATGATAAGGGGATCAGGGGCAAGGGGGATGGGTGGGATAAGTCCCTGTTATAAGTTCACAGTTCACGGTTCACAGTTTACAGTTATAAGGCCTTTAATCGAGATTGGCCGTAAGGAAATCATGGATTATCTTAAAAAAGAGCGGATCCCCTATATCAAAGACCCTTCCAATATATCTAATGTTTACCTCAGAAACAGGA
>CAKKRL010000157.1 GCA_919902655.1 Thermodesulfovibrionia bacterium | reverse complement strand
CACTTGCGGCACAGGTCCTCGGGATTGACAGGGTGTCTTTATGGAGGAAGTTAAAGAGGTATGGACTGGAGGAATAAAAAAGTTTAGCAGAACAAAGCCTGAAGTGTGTTATAATCAACACCATGAAAAAGATTGATGATATATGTAAGCGATATAACATTGGCCTTTGTTATATCTTCGGTTCACAGGCAGAGGCAGGCAAGGCGCTTCTTGACGGGAAGGATGTAGAGTTGAGAGACCCTGAATCTGATATAGACCTTGCAGTCTTGTTCACAAGACCGCCTGAAAATACCTTAAAAACATATGCAAGCCTGAGCCTTGAACTCCAGGAACTTGTATCACCCTTTAAGGCGGATCTTCTTTTTTTACACGAGGCTGATCACCTTATACAGTTTGAAGCAATAAAGGGAATCTGTAGCTATTCTATAAATGATGAATTCAGGGAGGCATATGAGGAAATGGTGATGATGCGTGCATCGGATGAATTAGAGATATTCAAGCTTAACGAGAGGGATATGTTTGAGGCGATAGAAGATGGTTATTTCGAATTTGAATATAAAGCTCATAGAGGATAGGCTCGGCTTCATAAATGAGGCTATAGCCAGATTAAAGAGACTCTCCCTATACAGCGAAGAAGAGTTTCTTAAAGACGATAATCCTGCGATAGCAGAAAGCTATCTCAGGCGATCACTGGAAGCGATCTTTGACACAGGAAGGCATATAATTGCAAAAACAGCCGGAAAGGCAATTGTTGAGTATAAGGAGATAGCGAAAGCCCTCGGTGATAAAGGGATCTTAAGCAGTGATTGCTCAAAGAGCCTTATTTTGATGGCAGGATACAGAAATCGTCTTATCCATTTTTATAATGAGATAGAAGATAGGGAACTTTATACAATCTTAAAGGAAGGCCTTACAGATATTGAAAGGTTTGTAAAAGAGATAAGAGGTTTTATTATAGCATTGAAGAAATAATAGAATAACACTTTCTATCGAAAAGGAATCCCATGGATAAAGTATCGAAGATAACTTTTTACACCCTGATATTCATAGGCATGCTTGCTGTCCTCTTCGTTGTGGGGAGATATGTCCAGAGGATCCCTCCTGCAATGGCAAAGAAGTTAAACAGAATAAGTTTTATAGTTGCATTAATCAGTGGCGCCCTGTCTGTCATAGCACAAAAACCGATATTCATGTATATTTTATTAACATCCATTATATCCTTCTTTATCTTTTTTAATTACAAAGAGGATGCCTGATCAATGCCCCCCTGTCTTGAGTATACCTGATGCAGCAAATACCAGAACCAATACTTCCAGTAGCGCAAGCACGCCGTACACTATATCTTTTTTCCTAAAGAATATAGGGATAATTGCGATATAGCATATTACGGTTATGCCTGCAAGAAAGGCTATGCTGAGAAAGTTTAAAAAGTCACCTTTCCCGAGCATTCCGAGCCACGACCAGCCTGGATGGATACCTGTAGTCTCAAGATATTTATGCACTGAAAACCCCCAGTATTTTGAGAGGTCACTTACAGGGATGTAGGGTGTAAGAATCCCGGCTGCATAAATAATAAAAGTAATGATGATCGCAAGCAGTCCAACCTTCATTCCAATATCAAGTATCGTTGCATATTTAAGTTGCTCCTCTGTAGCCTTTAGTTTTGACTCCATAATTCCTCCCCCTTCGTATTGTAGATTTTAGATTTATGATTTTAGATTTTCCAATCATAAATCATCAATCACAAATCATAAATCGTTGTTAATTCTATATCCCAAGCCCTTTAAGTAATGCCCTTGCACCTGCAAAGAGAAGCATGACTATAACTATATAGCGAACAGCGGCAGGTTTAGTCTTTGCAAGAATCCTGACTCCAACTATTGAGCCGAGCATTATACCTATAATTGATGGAACCACTACCATAGGCAGAACAGCACCATTATTAACATAAATCCATGCAGCGGAGGTATCCGTTATCGAAAGCAAGAATTTACTTGTGGCAACGGATACCTTTAACGGTGCGCCCATCATCAGGTTCAAAACAGGCACATTTGCCCACCCAGCACCGAGACCGAACATCCCAGCCATGATGCCTATAATTACAAATGTTGCAAGCCCCTGAGGAGTCCTGTGTATCTTCCAGTTGACCTCCTGCCCTGAAGATACCTCATAATAGATGCCGTTTATTCTGAGTGCAGTTGAAAGTGTGTCTGCCTGCCTGACTTCGGGATATTCTGATTTCTTTGCCATCAGCATAATTGCAACAATACCTAAAATAGTAGCTCCCAAAGCGATCTGGACAACATTTGTTGGAAGGGCAAGCCCGATCATTGCACCGACAATTGCACAGGAAGAGGCAATAAGGGCAACGGGAAGAGCAAGCCTTAGATCAGCCATACCTTTCTTAAGAAGTCCCGGTCCTGCTGCGAGGGCACCGGAAAGTGCTACCAGTAATCCGGCACCTCTTACAAAGTCGAGGTGAAAAGGGAAAAAACCTCCGACAATCGGGACAAATAAAACACCTCCGCCCACACCCCCTAAGACTGCAAGGATACCGAGAATAAATGTGACGACAAATAAGGTAAGAGGCCAGACCCACCATGCAACAGATGGAGTATCTGTTATTTCTTTCATAGTCCCCTCACTTCCATAGCCGATTCCAGAGAGATTTAAAAAAAGGCCAACTGCAATAACAATAATCAGAATAAAGCGATAACATGACATATTAATTGCCTCCTCAAACTGAATGAGATTTCAAGGGATGCTATCTCACCGCTTATCTCGGACTTGATATTATCTATATTGTTTTTTAACATGCCGAGATATTCTTTAAACTCCTTTAGACTTCCTTCGTCCATAAATAGCAAAAGATTCTTTTCATATCTCCTTACTTCAAGGACAGTATTTGTTATATCATCCGCTTTTTCGACAAGTTTCAACCCTTTTGAGATTGCACGGAGTTCATTGTAAGTAAGAACCCCGCCCATAATAACAAGTACTATATAGAGCCCAAAGGCAAAGAAAAGTTTATCCCTTATCTTCATTGAATCAATTATATCTTAAAGACATAATACCTAAGCCAGACATAAAATGTTGAAATAACTATTGTCATTATCATTATTGGCATTCCGTAGAGCATGAATTTTCCGAAGGATATCCTTCTGCCGAGCTTCTCCGACATCCCGACAACAATCACAGTTGCCGATGCACCAATTGCTGTGCCGTTTCCGCCGAGACACGCACCGAGAGCGAGTGACCACCAGATAGGCATCAGGTCGGGATGATGTAAAAGCTGAATGCCTGAAACATTTGGCCAGAGCTGTTTTGCCATGTCAATTATCAATGGATTCATAGTAGCAACATATGGGATATTATCTATAAACGCTGATGCAAATGCAGAAAACCACATCACGACCATGCTTGTTGCAAATAGGTTCCCCTGTGTTAGTTCAAGGACCTGAATTGACATCCACTTTATAAGCCCTACCTTTACCACACCACCTATGACGATAAAAAGCCCTATGAAAAAGAATATGGTAGGCCACTCCACCTCTGCGAGGATATGATGAGGCTCATGGGTTTTTGAAAGTAGGAGCAGAAGACCTGCCCCGAATAAGGCGATTGTTGCAGGCTGGAAATGGAGCACCCCATGAAATACAAAACCTGTCAGCACGACCACAAGAACCGCAAGAGATTTTTTCAGCATCACCGGGTCCTTTATTGCTTCATTTTCATTCATGGCCATTATCCTTTTCTTAAGTTCCTCTCTTGTTTTAAGTTTCTTACCCCAGATGAGTTTAATGGCAAAGATATAGAAAACCATTGTTATGATTATTACAGGTGTCAGATGGTAAATAAAGTCCATAAAATTTAGCTGAGCCTTTGATGCTATCATTATGTTCGGGGGGTCGCCTATGAGTGTTGCTGTGCCGCCTATATTCGAGGCCAAGGCACATGAAATGAGATAAGGCATTGCATCAACCTCAAGGGCGTCAGCAATAAGGATGGTAACGGGTACGATTAGAAGTACTGTTGTAACATTATCGAGAAAGGCACTGAGTACTGCTGTAACAATAGCAAATATTACGAGAATCCTGAATGGCTCTCCCTTACCCCATTTTGCGCTCTTGATTGCGATATACTCGAATACGCCTGTGGGACGCATGATATTTATTATCACCATCATCGAGATGAGGAGGAATATGACATTCCAGTCAACACCGAATTCCTCCAGATGGAACGCCTCATGCTGTTCAAGGATTTTAAAGACAAGCATTAGCCCGGCGCCGAATATTGCAACTATTGTCTTATGTATCTTCTCGGTTACAATTACAGCATAGGCAAGTAAAAATATTATTGTGGCAGTCCAGAAGGCCGTATTCATGACAAAGGGCTGTGTTGTTACTGCTTCCTGAGTCATTTTCTGCCTCCATCAACTGTGTTGTTGGATGTTGAATGTTTGAAAGTTAAATTATTATTCTTAGGCATTTTATTTCTCCTTGCGTTTTAGTGAATAGTCGTTAGTGAATAGTATTTAGTAAAAGATAAAAACTATTCACCATTCACTGTTCACTATTTACTGTTTTCGTTGAGCATTGCCTTTGTTATTGCATAAAATATATCCCTTTCATAAAGTATTCCGACCACCTTACCATCTTTTCCAATCACAGGGAGCCTTTTGACATTATTCTTAATCATGTGGTCCACGCACTCCATAAGGGGAGCATCTTCATCTACGCTGATCACCTTTTTTGCCATTATCTCTGAGACCTTCCTGTTCCCGGCCTTTTTTGCTATATCCTCGACCATCCCGTCCCATGTAAAATCCCCAAGGTTCATAAGAGACATATATGGAGGGAATACCGCCTTGAGTATATCTCTGATAGAAACAAAACCAACCATATTGCCATCTGCATCGAGTACAGGGAGTCCCTTTACCCCAATCCTTTCCTCATCCCTTTTTGCAGTCCTGAGGATGTTGGCTGCTTCTTTAAGTGTATTATCAGGTTTAAGAAATTCCTGAAGGGGTATCATTAAATCCTTTGCCTTCATAATCCCTCCAATCTTTAATTAGTGAATAGTATTTAGTAAATAGTGAACAGTTAAAGACATTTTATCAGTCCTGTCCACAGGATCCTTCGGATAACCATTTTATTAAGTTCATCAATGCTTGCTTGAATATTCTTGCTTTGCTCATTTTTCAGGAATTCTAACTGTTCTAAAAGAATAACCTGCGTCTCGAGTTCAGCTAACGAACCAGGAGCAATATATAGAAATTGCTTATACTCTTTATTGTGTCTTCTCATAAAGCCTTCAGCTATATTTGTTTAAGAGATTTTTGTTCATACCTCCTGCGTAATTCGGGATTAAGGGGTTTTTAAAATAACATAATATTAACCCTATAGCTATGACAGGGTCAAGGAAAAGGGGATTTTAATTTTTTTATAGGGATATAAGGGGATAGGTAGTTATAAAGATTTAGCCTCTATTGTTTCAGATACTGGCTCACCACCTTGAGAAGTTCCTGCGTCTGGATAGGCTTGGTCAGGTAGGCGCTTGCCCCGAGCGAGAGTGCCCTTTTTCTGTCTTCTTCAGCCCCTTCTGTTGTAATCATTATTATAGGTACATCTTTATTTGATGGATCTGCCCTTACGAGGCTTACGAGCTTGAGGCCGTCCATGATAGGCATATTTATATCGATAAGAAGCATGTCGAACTTCTGACCGGACAGTTTTTTGAGTGCATCGACGCCATCCGTTGCCTCAATCACCTTTGATCCCTGGATCCTCTTAAGGGCAAAGGCTATAAGCTGTCTCATTGTGGGGGAATCCTCAACTACAAGAAAATTTATCTCTGACATTTTAGCCTCCTCTAATATTTTGTACCCTCTCTTCTGGGTTTCTCTTTCAGTAGATCCAGAAAACCCTGAATGGTAGTCAGTTTCCTCTCAGACTGTGTATATAGTTTCGAAGAGAAGATGGCCGTTGCTGCATGTCCGGCTAAGAGGTTAAAGAGCTCATAGTCAATGTTTGTAAAACTCTCCTTCTGGATAAATATGGAGTAGATTACTATAACCCCTATTACATGTTCTTTTATCTTGAGGGGTATACAGACAATCGGATTGAGCAGGTCAGTTGATGGCCGTCCTGAGACATGCTCGGTGAAGTAACTCTCACCCTTCTTTGCTACCCCTCCTATGATACCCTCTCCAAACTTTACTGTCGGAATATCCTCTTTATTAAGTCCTTCCGAAGCCACAGCAGTCAGTTCCTGTGTCTTCTCATCCATGATCATGATTGCAAACCTTTCAGCACCGATGAGGTTTATCGCTATCTCAAGGACGATCCTCAGTACCTCGTTAAAATCGAGCGTGGAGTGGAGCTGATAGCTTGCCACATACAGATTGGCGAGGTTATTATTCTCTTCTTCGACCTCCACATATTTTGTGGCAAAGTCTTTGTTCTCCGCCTCAACCTGACTGTACTTCTCCTGAAGCTCCTTCCTCTCCTTCTCAAGGATATGTATACGTTCATCGAGGAACTTTACCTTAGATTCATCCCCTTCCTTGAGTTTCTCCTCAAGTTCAACCAATTTATATCTCAGTCTCTCATTTTCTTTTAGTAGTTCCTGAGTAAATTCCTCACCTTTTCTGAAGATCTGAAGAAACTCTTCAGCCTTTCTCAGTATATTGCTTTCTTCTCTTTTAATGTCCAATTTATTCCTCCTTCTAAACGGTTAACAGTTCACGGTTTTTTAATCCATCATACATCTCTTGATTATCTCCTCAGGGATTTCCTTCAATGGAAGTATCTTATCGGCGGCACCTGCTGATATAACCTCCTGCGGCATCCCGAAGACAACAGAGGTTTCAGCAGACTCAACAATGGTCTGCCCCTTGTGATCTTTTATTGCTTTCATACCATCCTTCCCGTCGTTTCCCATACCTGTGAGGATTACACCGAGAACCTTCCTGCCGTAAACTGCAGCAGCAGATTTCATCATAATATCTACCGAAGGAACATACTTATCAGCCATACTTCTCTTTCTGAGGACAGTTGTAACCTCTTTACCTTTCTGTTCAAGTAGCATATGGTAGCCGCCGGGTGCAATAAGGGCCGTTCCCTGTTCGATAACCTCTCCGTGCTCAGCCTCTTTTACACATATTGGAGATATATTGTCAAGTCTTTCTGCAAAGTGTTTTGTGAATCCCTCAGGCATATGCTGTGATATAACAATCCCGGCAGGGATATTTCTTGGGAGTCTCAGGAGTATGGACTGAATCGCAGGAGGCCCGCCTGTTGATGCACCTATTGCGATAAGTTCGATGTTTTTTGATACGGGAGACACCTCTTCCATTTTCCTGCGTTTGTCTTTATTTTCCGTAAGGAGGTCAAGATTGGCTTTCATCTTGGTCATTTCGAGATGTGCAACCACATCGATCTTCGAAATTAGCTCATCCCTGATTTTCTGCAGTTCCGGAGACGCCTTGGCAGTTGGTTTTACAATAAAATCTACTGCACCGAGTTCCAGGGCCTTAAAGACACTCCTGTCATCCGAGCGGGCACTTACCACTATGACAGGCAGGGGGAATTCTTTCATTATCCATCTGAGGAAGGTGAAACCGTCCATAGTTGGCATCTCTAAGTCGAGTGTTACCACATCGGGCCTGAGCTTTATCACCTTTGAGATAGCCTCTTTTCCATCAGAGGCGGTTCCGACCACCTTAATGGAGGGTTTATGCTGGAGCATCTTTATTATGGTCTGACGGTTATAAGGTGAATCATCCACGACCAATGCCCTTATCTCCTTCATCTCATCTCTCCTGTCAGAACCGATTTAGTGGCCTTCTGATAAACAAGGTCATTCTTCAGATGTCTCAATACAAAAGCGGTAGAAATATTCATCAGAGACTCGGAATGCCCCAGAAGCAGATACCCCTCCTCAGTTAGCCTGTCACAGAAGCTGTTTATCACCTTTTTTTTTGAGTCCAGATCAAAATAGATAATAACATTTCTGCAGAAGATTATGTCCATCTCCCCGACAAACCTTACCTTAAAGGGGTCCATAAGGTTCAGGAGGCTGAAATTTACAAGGCCCCTTACAGTATCCTTCACCCTGTAATTCCCGCTGCCTTCATCAGTAAAATATTTTCTGATATGGTATTCTTCGGTATTCCTGAAGGCACTCTTTTTATAGATTCCTCTCCTTGCAACATGAAGTACCCTCTGGTTAATATCACTTCCCAGTATCTCGATTTCCCATTCAGGTATAAAGCCCTTCTCGAGCATCAATATCGCAAGGGTATACGGCTCTTCCCCTGTTGAGCAGCCTGCTGACCATATCCTGAGCTTTTTTCTGCTCTTTTTTCTCTCTGTGATTTCAGGAACGATCTCTTCGGCGAATGCCCTGAGTTGAGAGAACTCTCTGAAGAAATAGGTCTCATTTACTGTAAGTATATCTATTACTGCGGAGAGTTCCTCGTCTCTCCTTTTATCATACATCAAAAGATGGTAATAGTCCTCAAAATTTTTAAGACGATAATTCTCCACCCTTCGAGATAACCTCTTTTCAAGAAGGTATTTGGATTCATCATCGAAATACAGTCCGCAGTGGTTCCTTACAAAATCCCTGACGAGCCTGAAGGTATCATCGGACATCCTGGGTATCTCGTTGCTCCCTATCATCTGTCGTCCTTTTTCCGAACCGGGTTCAGTATTTCCATGGCTGTCCTTCTTACACCTTCATCTTCGTCTGTCTCTGATACCTTAATAATATACTCTCTGATATTCTTTCCTCCGAAGGATCCTGTGGAGGGGAGCTTTCCCAGGGCCTCCAGTGATGCCTTCCTTACACTCCAGTCTCTATCTGACAGGAAGGGAAGGAGTACCCCTGAAATCTCATGACCAAGATCTCTGGCCTCGTCATCAGTTAATGCCTGATTAAGAAACAATCTTGAGATGGCCATTATGGCTGTCTTTCTAAGTTCGGGATCATCCTCTTCGAGGAGGCGGAAGAGGGATGGAAGGGCGGACCTGTCACCCAACTCCCCCGATGCCTCGATTGCAGAGACCCTTACCATAAGGTCTTTATCATCGAGGAGTTCAATAAGCGGAGGAAGTGCGTATGGATTCTTCAGTTCCCCGAGACCTCTTACTGCTGCTACCCTTACAAGGCTGTCATCGTCCTTAAGAAGTATTATGAGGGAATCAACCCCTTTCCCATAACCTATTTCACCGAGGGCAATGGCTGATGCCCTTCTAACAGATGGCTCTTCATCTGTAAGCGCAATGGTCAGAAACCTCCCTGCCTCGTCTCCTCCTATCATGCCGAGGGCCCTGACCACTCCTTCCCTTACATCAGGTGATTCATCTTTGATTGCAAATCCGAAGAACGGGACAGCCTCCTCTGCCTTCAAGTTGCCCAGGAGGAGGGCAGTGTTCTTCCTCAGTCTCGGATCCTTCGAAGAAAGGGAAGGGAGGAGTTTTTCTGTTTCAACCCCTATGCTTGCAAGGGCAGTTACTGCGGACTCCTGTACATCCTCATATTCATCGGTAAGAAGATTCAAGAGCGGAATTATAGCATTTCTATCCCCTATCTTCCCCAGGGCAAGGGCAGCCCTTCCCCTTACATGTCCGTCTTCATCAGAAAGGGATTTTATCAGGGGTTGGACAGCTATATTATCCTCTATCTCTCCCAGGAGTTCGGCTGTGCATCTTCTTATTATCTCATCAGGGCTGTTCAGGAAAGGGAGAAGGGATTGCACAGCACCGCCCCTCCCAAGTGTTAAGAGTGAATCCATTACCTCATCCTGAAGTTCGATCTCAGGGAGGAGGGCAATAAGTGATTCGACAGCCCTTTTGTCCCCTATCCAGCCGAGGAGTCTTGCTGCTGATGACCTTATCTGTATCCTTTCCCTGCCGAGGGCCTGGAGCAGATTATCCAGTATCACATTATCGGTATTTTCCCTGATAGTCTTGATAACTTCCTTATCACCGGGGTTTTTCCTTGAAATCTCTATGATATTCTGAAGGGCGATCTCTCTTATCGATCTTGAGGGGTCCTTAAGGAGTTTAACAATCGGGCCAAGTGCCCTCTTGTCTCCGAGCGCACCAAGACCCTTTAACGCTGCCTCCCTTAATGGTTTCTCTTGAAGGGCGTCGAGGAGTGGTTCGAGTGCCCTCGGGTCTTTCAGGTTACCGAGGGCCTCGGCAGCAGGGTAACTCAGCCAGAGTTCATTCCCTCTGAGGATCTCTAGGAGCGGTGCGATTGCCCTCTCATCTCCCATTTTGCCGAGGTATTCGACAGCAGAGGCCCTTACATTATCATCTGTATCAGATAACGCTACTATGAGAAGGGGGGTTGACATTATGTCACCTATTTCTCCCAGGATATCGATGATAAATTTTCTTACATCATGGTGGGCGCCTTTAAAATTGTTTATAAGAGAGGGGACTGCCTCTTTCCCTATCTTTGCGAGTGCCTCTATGGCAGAGTTTCTCGCTCCGGCATTATCCTGGATACCGAGAGATGAGATAAGGCTTTCAATTACCTTTCTTCCGCCGATCTTCAGGAATGATTCGACAGAGGTCTTCCTGACGCGCCAGTCGTTATCTCCCAGCGCCTTGGTGAGATAGGGGACAGATTCTTCGCCATAATCAGCAAGCCCCTGAGCCGCCAATCTTCTTGTCTCCACATCTTCATCGTCAAGGTTCTTTATGAGATCGGCAAAACTATCCATTGCTCTACTTTCTTTCTATCTTTTCAGTCTCGATAGATTCAAGAAGGAGCCGCTCTTCTGTAGATAGAATTTTATCAAGATTCAGGATTATTATCAACCTTTCCCCTGCCTTCCCGACCCCTTCAAGATATTCGGTCTTTATCCCTTTGACCATAGTTGGCGGAGGTACAATATCCCCTTTCGAAAGGATGCAGACCTCCTTTACCCCGTCCACAAGAAGCCCTACTATCTCACCTCCAACCCTGGTTAGCAGGATCCTCTTATCTTCGTGTTCATGAATCTTGATTCCGAATCTCTTTCTGAGGTCTATGATGGGGACAACATTCCCCCGCAGGTTTATTACCCCTTCTATAAAATCAGGGGTATTGGGGAGTTTTGTTACCTTCTGAGGTCTCAGGATCTCGACCACCCTCATGATATCAAGGGCGTATTCTTCTTCCCCGATGGTAAAGATGGTTAATTTTGTATCCTGTTCTGCCATATCTTAAATTTCAGTTAGGTTATAAGTTATTTTATCCTGAAGATCTCAAGCTCCCTTTTCAATCCTTCTGCCTCTTTTCTCAGGGCTTCCATAGACAGGTCTATCTCAGAGGCTATATCCATTCCTTCCATAGCAACTGTCTTAACCTCATCAATGGATTTAAGTATTACTTCTGTTCCGACTCTCTGCTCTTCTGTTGCCTTTGCGATAAGCTGGGTTTTATCTGCGGTATCCTCAGAGACAGCCCCTATCTGCTTGCTCCCCTTTGACTGCTCTGCTGTTGCCTTCTTCACCTGTTTGGAGACATCATCCACAACCTCCATTGCCTTCACGATCTGGTCTGTTCCCTTCCGGAGTTCACGGCTTGCATTCACTATCTGGCCTATCATATCCCTTATCCTCTCAACCGATTCTGCAACCTGCCTAACACCCTTAGCCTGTTCGGTAGCTGCACCTTCTATGCCCTTTGCTGCATTCTGGGACTGCTGTGAAGAATAGATGATCTCCCTCAGGGCGTCCCCTGCTGTGTGAACCAGCTTACTGCCATCATCTACCCGCACGAGACCTTCTCTCATTATATCAACTGTATCCTGAGTTTCCTGCTGGATTGTCTTTATAAGCTGGGCAATTTCCTTGGTAGATGTAGATGTCTTTTCGGCAAGGTCCCTTATCTCTTCGGCCACAACAGAGAAACTCTTCCCGTGTTCCCCTGCCTGGGCAGCAAGGATTGCCGCATTAAGCGCAAGGAGGTTCGTCCTTGCCGTTATGTCATTTATAACAGTGACGATCTTACTTATCTCCTGTGACCTCTCCTTCAGGTGGTTTACTGAATCACCGGCCTTTTTCACAGAGTCCCTTACCTTATCCATACCATCTATGGCATTAACCACGGAGATCATTCCGTGTTCGGATGCATCAGCCACCACCTTATCCGCAAGTCTCGCTGACTCCTTTGCATTATCAGCAACTGTTCTGACAGCAGCATCGATCTCTGCGGCGGCCGCCCCGGTCTCGGCAATAGCCTCTTCCAGGACCTCTGAACTCCTTGCAACCTCTTTAACAGAAGCACCTATCTGTTCCAGGGAGGCTGTTGTCTCAGATATTGTACCTGCAAGACCTGAGGCATTATGGGCGACCTCTTCTATAGAGGAGACTATCTCGAGGACAGAAGATGAGGTCTCCTCTGCAGATGTAGAGAGAGTGGAGGCGGAGCCTGCGATTTCCCTGATGGAGGAGTTCAACTCCTGTATAGATGAAGAGGTCTTATCAACTGCCTCTACCTGAGTCTTTGCACCCTCTGTCATCCTTTTGGACTTCATTAGTATCTGCTCGGATGCCATTGAGACATTCGTAGCAGCAGATTTTGACCTGCTGATTATTCCGCTTAAGGTCTCAATCACCCTGTTTATGGCCTCTCCCAACCCTGCAACCTCATCCTTAGAGCTGGTTCCCAGGGATATTTCCCTTGTGAGGTCACCCCTTTCTATCTCCTTCATTGTAATATTTATAATTTCTATCGGTTTGATGACAAGCCTGTTCAAAACAAAATATACGGCTAATATTATGGAAAGATATGTTGCTATACCCGCCACAAGGATTGCAAACATCTGTGATTCCATCTCT
>CAKKRL010000156.1 GCA_919902655.1 Thermodesulfovibrionia bacterium | reverse complement strand
ACAACCAGGGATATAGAGGACAGAATAAATGGACTTAAAGGAAATTATAAGGAGATTCCTCTCAGAGAGGCCTATGAAAGGGGTTTAATCGAGAAGGCAGATTTAAGTATCCCTTACATCGAAGACCTGCTTAAGAAAGTTGATATATCAGCAATTGCTAAGGCAGGTCTCAAGATTGTTATCGACCCGCTCTTTGGTACAGCAAGGGATTATCTTGATAGAATCCTGAGGGAGGCAAGATGCGATGTAGCGGTTCTACACAGCTATAGAGACCCCTATTTCGGAGGGCTTACACCTGAGCCATCAGAGAAAAATCTGGAGGACCTCAGAAGGTACATAAGAAAAGGAGATTATGACCTGGGTCTTGCCGCAGACGGTGATGCAGACCGCTTCGGCATTGTAGATTCAGATGGAAACTTCGTTGAACCTAATTCGGTTTTTTCGCTCCTCTTTGATTATCTCATAGAGACGAGAGGCTGGAAGGGCGGGGTTGCAAGGTCTGTTGCTACAACGCATCTGATCGATGCAATTGCAAGAATCCATAATATTGAGGTCTACGAGACACCAGTTGGATTCAAATATATAGGGGAGCTTATAGCAAAAGACAAAATAATCATGGGAGGGGAGGAGAGTGCAGGGTTAAGCATAAAGGGCCATATTCCGGATAAAGACGGGATCCTTGCATGCCTCCTGGTCGCAGAGATGGTTGCAGTGAAGGGGAGGTCAATAAAGGAACTCCTGAAGGACCTCTATGGAAGGGTAGGGAGGTTTTGCAGTAAGAGGGTGGATTTCAGGGTTTCCGAAGAAAATATGAATAAAATCAGGGGTCAGGGGTCAGGGGCCGGGATAAAAGAAATCTCCGGTTTGAAGGTGAAGGAGATGATTAATATCGACGGAATAAAGTACATCTTTGACAATGGGAGCTGGCTTCTTATGAGGCCTTCCGGAACAGAACCTCTGATAAGGGTATATTCAGAGGCAGGTTCTGAGGAGGCAGTTGAAAGGTTGATTGAGGCAGGGAAGGAAATTATAGGGGCCGGAGGCAGGAAATGAGCGAGATAGTGAATATCTTTGCAAGGGAGATTCTGGATTCGAGGGGTAATCCAACAGTAGAGGTTGATGTAATGCTCGAGAGCGGGGCAATGGGAAGGGCGTCAGTTCCTTCCGGTGCATCTACAGGAGAAAGAGAGGCATTAGAGCTCAGGGACGGTGATAAGAGATACGGTGGCAAAGGGGTTCAGAAGGTCGTAAGGAATGTTATAGAAGAGATCTGCCCGCAACTGCTCGGTATAGATGCGAAGGAACAGGTCTATATAGATAAACTTCTGATAAAGCTCGATGGCACAGAGAATAAGGGAAGACTCGGTGCAAATGCGATACTTGCGGTTTCTCTCGGTGCAGCGAAGGCCGCTGCTCAGTATTCAGGGCTTTCACTCTATCGTTATTTAGGAGGCAGTGATGCCAGGGAGATTCCTGTACCAATGATGAATATCCTCAACGGAGGTGCCCATGCAGACAATAATATAGATATTCAGGAGTTCATGATAATTCCTGCAGGCGCGCCTTGCTTCAGGGAGGCCCTGAGGATGGGATCTGAGATATTCCATGCCCTTAAGAATGTCCTTAAGAAGAATGGTTACAGTACAGCAGTCGGCGATGAGGGCGGTTTTGCACCTGCCCTTAAATTGAACGAGGAGGCAATCAGGCTTATCCTTGAGGCCATAGGAAAGGCAGGATACATAGCAGGTGATGAGGTCTATATTGCGATAGATGCTGCAGCAAGTGAGTTCTATAGAGATGGGAGGTATACGCTCAAAGCTGAAAAGAAGGGTCTCTCTTCTGAAGAGATGACAGACCTTTATGATGATTGGATAAAGAGATACCCCATAATATCTATTGAGGATGGCCTTTCTGAAAAGGACTGGGACGGATGGAGACTGCTTACAAAAAGGCTCGGCAAAAACGTTCAGATTGTAGGAGACGATATCTTTGTGACCAATCCTGAGATACTAAAGAGGGGAATAAAAGAAGGGATTGGTAATTCTATCCTTATAAAACTTAACCAGATAGGAACCGTAACCGAGACGCTCGATGCTGTAAGTATAGCGAAGGAGGCAGGGTACACAACCATCATATCACACCGCTCAGGAGAGACAGAGGATACGAGCATTGCCGACCTCGCAGTAGCCTGCAATGCAGGGCTTATAAAGACAGGTTCTCTCTCAAGGACAGACAGGGTTGCTAAATATAACCAGCTTCTGAGGATCGAGGAGGAGCTGGGGGGGTCTGCGATTTACAGGGGGAAGAGGGCATTCTATAATATAAAAGGGTTCGAGGGTCCAAGGGTTTGAGGGTTTCAGTGAGATCACTTGAACCCTTGACTCCTTAATCCC
>CAKKRL010000155.1 GCA_919902655.1 Thermodesulfovibrionia bacterium | reverse complement strand
AAGATAAAGGCATGGGCTACCCTTGATGTCAGAATAGCATTCTTCAGGGTCTGGGCCACATGTCTCTGGCCTACCACCTCATCAAAACTCTGTGGCCTCCACTTTCTTGCAAGAACAAGATAGCTCATAACTTATATGTTTACAGTTAATCGTTCAAGGTTAAAAGCAAATAAAATATTTATGTATGTCTTGCTTTTCACTCTTAACTCTCAGCTCCGAACCCTATTTACAACCCTCTTTCTACAGCTGGGGCCTTCAGGCTGGTCTGCGGCACCCGGAAGTGCCTGCTTACCGCTGCTTCCTTCCGGATCTGACGGGGTTCACAGATTCCGCTGCGCAGGACCCAAGGGCCCCAGCTGTAGAAAGACAGTGAACAGTAATTAGTATTTAGTCGTTAGTTGAAATTTTTTAAAACTATTCACTATTCACTGATAACTATCAAACTGTCTTTTAACTGGCGGAGAGGGTGGGATTTGAACCCACGAGGAACCTTTTAAAGCCCCTACACGATTTCCAGTCGTGCTCCTTCGGCCTCTCGGACACCTCTCCCGCTTTTCGATTGACGATTTACGATTTTGGGATTTTACAATCGTTAAATCGACAACCTTACAATCTACAATTCTTTGTGGCGGAAGGAGCAGGATTCGAACCTGCGACCCCTTACGGGATAACGGTTTTCGAGACCGCCGCCTTCAACCTCTCGGCCATCCTTCCAAATACTGCAGTGAACAGTTGTTCGTGAATAGTTTTAATTTAAATTCTTTAAATACTCAAAACTGATCACTGTTCCTATTCACTGTTCTGCTGGCGGAGGTTCTTAAAAAAACCCCTCAGGATATCTCTGCACTCCTTCTCCATCATCCCTGATGTAACTTTGATCTGATGGTTCAACCGTCTGTCAGAGAGAACGTTGTAGAGACTTTCAACAGCCCCTCCCTTTTCGTCTTTGCAACCAAGGACCAACCGGGCTGCCCTCATATTAAGCAATGCCCCTGCACACATAATACATGGCTCTTTCGTAACATACAGGATCGCATCCTCAAGACGCCAATTCCTCAACTTAGAGGAGGCCTCTTTAATCGCTATAATCTCGGCATGTGCCGTGGGGTCGTTAAGGGACTCTTTCATATTGTGGGCACGGCTTATAATTTCCCCATTAACTACAACTACAGCACCCACAGGGACCTCACCTGCCTTCAAGGCTATCATAGCTTCCTCAAGGGCAATTCCCATAAAGAAAAAATCTTTTTCCAAAGAAAATATCTTCTTTTTCTTGCACGCCCAAGAGGATTCGAACCTCTTCCCGTCGCTCTGCTCTCCATAGGGGCTCTGCCCCTCTGGCGTCCCGATTCCATCGGGACTGTCACCCCGAAATTGTGGGGAAATTCCTTTCCCCGCACCCCTCTGGTCAGAGGTTCTCATAAATTTAAAAAATATTTTTGGCGCGCCCAAGAGGATTCGAACCTCTGACCTACGGATTCGTAGTCCGTTGCTCTATCCAGCTGAGCCATGGGCGCATCCTTTATTTTTTCTTTACGCCTTCCTGCAGTGTAATACCGTATCTTGGATGTTCAAAGGGATGGGTGGCCTGAAATACCTTCTGTGCCCAGAGCCATCCCCACTGTTTTCCGGGAGAAGGGAATATCTGTTTATCGCCTTCGAATATCCTGACCCCTACAGCCGGATTA
>CAKKRL010000154.1 GCA_919902655.1 Thermodesulfovibrionia bacterium | reverse complement strand
AATATACCTGAATGCCTGGGCATCTGCAAGAGCAAATGTGAGACTCTTAGGTCTCCATTCCTGAAGAAGTGTAGGGTCGTCAGGTCCGGTAAAAGAGAACGAATCAACAAGTGGCACGGTTTTAAAGGCAACACCATTTATCCACCAGGCAAGGACGATTAGAAGTCCTATTGAAGCACCTGAAAAAGGCCGGCTCCATCCCCGCCATTCTGAATCCTTGGGAGCACTCAGCATAAAGATAACAAGGATGACCTCTATTCCAAGTATAATTACCCAGGATGGAACAGCAGTTACCATATCAGGCAGATACTGTTTAAAATCCAGTGTAAGGGAATTCAGGTAGTCTACCCTTATCTTTGCCGTGATTCCCCAGAGTGTTGCAGCTGATGAAAATATGAAGGCCATAACGCTCACAAGTCCTCCAAGGTTTCCTTCCCCGGCCCTTACAAGGATCCTGCTTGCACATCCGCCTGCAAATACAATCCCGACGCCGAATATAAAACCTCCTGAAATAAAACTAAGCCAGGCAAAGGGTGATGATAAATATGTACTGTAATTTATATCCACATAGCCGAACCCGTAAAGTATTTGTGTGCCGGATATGGCAATGAAAAGTGCCATTGCATAGGACCTTGTCTGGGTGAGATCACCTGTGGTCACAATGCTGTGACAGGCCGAGGCTATGCAGAATTTTGATCTCTGCACTATAGACCCCATAAGACCCCCTATCAGGAACCCGGCAAGTATAACTGAATATCTTATAGAATCTTTTATAGCCGAGACCTCTTCTTCTGATAATGACACAATATCTGTTGTACCGTATCCTTTAATCTTAAACACGAGATAGATTACCCATATGAAAACACTGATAATTAAGGTGATGCCAAGGGTGTTTTTGATTTTATCTTTTAGCATTTCAGGCTAAACTCCGCAAAGGGTCTCGTGAAAAAACATCATATTAATACAAATGCATTAAGTAATTATTCATAAAATCTCCCCTCGCCCCTCTTTGCTAAAGAGGGGTAAAGAGGGGGACACACCCCTTTATCCCCTCTTAATAGAGGGGAAAGTTTCCCCCTTTGGAAAAGGTGGATGAAGGGGGATTTTTTAATTGCCTTCATTGTGCCTTTGTTTATTAATTGCATTTGTATTAGATACGAACACTGTTTGCAATTTGTATGCCTGAAACAAAGGGGTTTTGCAGGTCTATCTGTACAGAAATGAACAGAAAAAGGTCTGAAACATGTCCCTTAAGGAACTACAGGAGCTTATACTTTATCATCTTTGTCCTGAGTTGTCTCCTTGTGATACCGAGACGTGTAGCCGCCTTTGTCTGATTCCAGTTTTCAGTCTCAAGGGAATTTAAAAGTGCCGTACGTTCAAGATCGGAAAGGGTGAGGCCGGAAAGATTAACCGTGCCTTTTATGGATGCCTCTTCGGACTTCCTTTGGCTGATTTTATTCGGAAGGTCTTCGAGTGAAATAGTATCGGACTTGCATAGTACAACAGCCCGCTCCATAACATTTTCGAGTTCTCTTATGTTACCTGCCCAGTTGTATTCCATAAGTATATCCATTGCCATCGTGTCTATGCCCTTTATAAATTTTTTGCTTTCCTCCGCATATTTCTTGAGGAAATATTCAGAAAGCAAAGGGATATCCTCTCTCCTCTCCCTGAGGGTGGGCATGTGAATCGGTATTACATTGAGACGATAAAAAAGATCTTCCCTGAATCTCCCTGCAGTAATTTCATTATCAAGGTTTTTATTCGTTGCTGTTATGATGCGGCAATCAGATTTTATTGGTCTTGTTCCGCCTATCCTGTAAAACTCCTTCTCCTGCAGAAATCTCATGACCTTCACCTGCATGGATAGGGGCATCTCGCCTATCTCGTCAAAAAAGAGTGTCCCCTGATTTGCGACCTCTGCCTTTCCTGCCTCCTTTGAAATGGCACCTGTATAGGCGCCTGCCTCATGGCCGAAGAGTTCGTTCTCGATAAGATCCCTCGGTATTGCGGCACAGTTTATGGCTACAAAGGGGAAGTCCTTCCTCCGTGAGGCATTATGGACTGCCCTTGCAACAAGTTCCTTTCCTGTCCCGGATTCTCCTGTGATGAGGACATTTGCCCTGCTATCTGCAATAATACGGATGGTTGCGAGAACCTCGCGGGCCCCCCTGCTCTTGCCGATAATCCCGTAGTGGGTATCTTTAAAAACGGTTATGTCTTCTTTAGTAACCGCTTTGCTGTGAAGCAGCGTATGCCTGATTACGGCAAGCATCTCTCCCGTATCAACAGGCTTTGTCAAGTAATTGGCTGCACCTGTCTTCATGGCCTCTACGGCGTTCTCAATACTGCCGTAAGCTGTTATTACTATGACAGGTAACGAAGTTCCCTTTTCCTTAATCCATTTCAGGAGGTCAAGCCCTGACCTTCCGGGGAGCCTTATATCCGTGAGTACGAGATCAAAATATGAATTTTTGAGTTTTGATACTGATTCCTCAAAATTTCTTGCTGTTTCGGCATGGAAGCCTTCTTCTTTCAGAAATTTGTTCAGTACACGGCAAATGTTCCTTTCATCGTCAACTATCAGTATTCTCTGCATCGGTTATACCTTCTGTTCTTTGTGTTCCGGGGTTTCATACTTGAATACTGCCTTATCCTTTGTATCTCTATTATCCTGCAATGGAAGGGTTATGAGAAAACATGCGCCGCTTTCAGATTTGACAAGCTTTATGTCACCGTGATGCGCCAGTATTATCTTGTATGCCGTTGCAAGGCCGAGGCCGCTTCCCTCTGTCCTCGTTGTGAAAAAGGGCTGGAATATCATGGTGGCGATATCCTCCGGGATACCAGGCCCTGTATCCTTTACATGGACTTCAAGCCATCCCCAGGATGTGCTGTATTCAACTATGATGCTTCCACCTTCTTTCATTGCCTGTATAGCATTTATAAAGAGATTCATAAATACCTGTTTCAGAAGTGCAGGGTCGCCCATTATCTCAGGGATACCATTATCACCTTCGGTAATTACCTTTACCCCTGATTCCGTCAGGTCGGGCTCGAGCAATTCTGTTACCCTTTTTATTATATCATCTATATTGCATTGAACAGGTACCGGAGAGGGGACCTTTGCGAACCTCAGGAATTCGTCGGCCATTATTGTCATCTCTAAGGTCTCGTCTTTTATTATATCCACATATTCCTGTATTGCAGATGAATCACCTTTTCTTTCAATTCCTGAGATAGAGCTCCTTATGGCATAGAGGCTGTTCCTTATCTCGTGGGCGATCTGTGCAGACATCTGGCCTATTGCGGCCATGCATGTGAGTTTTGTCCTGTCTTCAGACATCTTCTTGAATTCTTCCAGATAATTCCTGAGGTTCTCAACCATCCTGTGAAAGGCATGTCTTAACTGGATTGTTTCATCTCTGTCTGAGGGGTCGATAAGGTTTCCACTGCCTGAATGTATCTCCCTGTCGAAGGCTTCAATCTCCTTTGAAAGGGAGGTGATAGGGCGTGTCAGTATTAAAGATACAACAAAGGAGCCTCCGATGCCGGCAGCAAAGATTATCAGGGCGAGATATATGAGCTGAATCTTAGTCTTTCTGAATTCTCTGTCGAGTGCCTCCCTTTCAGAGTCCCAGTCGAAATTTACCCTGAGAAAACCGAGAATATCCCCGTCTATTTCTACAGACAAAAAGAGGTCAGATTCAGAGATCTCTTTCTGAGTTGCTCCGTTCTTTATGGTGTTCTCCATTTTCTCAGATAGTCTTCTGTCCGATTTCCCTATACTTCCAAGATCGTCCGATGCTATGATAATCCCCCGCCTGTCTACGATACTCACGCCTTTTATCTGGCCTGAAGATATTAACTGCCTTATCTGTTCCATCAGGAAACCATAATCTCCTGATAGAATAGGGTCAGAGGCGTTAACCGCAAGTTTTTCAGCAATGCTAAGGTGAAACTGTTTAAGCTGGACGATGAGATTCCTGCGGGCTGAAGAAAGGACGAGAATACTTACAGAGGTATAGATTATTGCTATTAACAGCATTACATAAAGGATGCCTTTGCTTTTTATACTCGTTCTTCTGTGTAATTTCTTCAGAATCCGCATGGCCCTGTCAGTTTTTTAAGACCTTAATCTCAAAATCAGTCCTGTCATGGAATTGGGAAAGAGCCTTAATCACCATGTCGGCCAGTCGTGCATCTGTACCACTTTTTATGCCTATAATCCATTCGGGGAGTGGATGTGTTTTCGCAAGGATTGTAATCTTGTTCATATCTATATCCTGCTCCATTGACCACAATGCCGAAAGGCTCACGAAACCTGCATCAACAGAACCGCGATACACCTTCATAATAACATTCTCATAGGTCTTGAGCTTTATGAAACTGAGGGAATCCAACGGCACCCCTTCTTTAAGTAACAGGTCCTTCTGGGAAAGATAGCCGTCATCTGAAGAAAAAGATGTTATACCTATCTTCTTATCAGCTAAATCTTTGGGTGTCTTAATCCTGCCTGAAGAATTCGTGATAATTATTCCCATTCTCCCTTCGGGCGATCCGGTTTCTGCAATACTTGCGACCGCTCTAACCCTGTTCGATTCAGTCATCTTTGTATAGAGATGGGGGTTCTGTAAAAAGATGGCGCCTTCTCCCTTGTTTTGCATATCAATAAAGTCCTCAACATTTTCGGGTATCAAGAGTTGAAAAGCTAAACCTGTCTTTTTTGAAAGATGTGTGATTAACGGATTTAGCCTTTTAAAAAGGTCTGGCTCGAAGAAGACAGGTTCTACCACGAACCTGACACCTTTTTTTTCTTTAAGTATTATATCCTTTTCACCGGGCATATTCTTTATCAATATCCTGACAATATCATAATCCCTGTCCTCAGCCTCAGAAAGACCATCAACCCCTGTTTCTATACTGCCAACAACGGATTTCGGGTCTTCAAGGCCGTTTATGGTAAGCATGGTTTGTTTGAGTTTCTGGATAAAGTCTTTCCCGAGAGAGGCCCTTGCGACAAAGAGATACTGGGGAATGGAGTAGGAATACCTCAATGCCCTCAGGCCATTGCCCATGTATGGCCTTGCTGCCATCTCTGAGACGCCTGTCGCATCAAACATCCTTGCCATAACGGAGATCAGGGCACTTTCATCAGAACCGAGTTTTACTGATTCAAAAAGGTTTTCTTCAGAGATACCGACCCTCTTTAGCATAACCCTTGGCAGGAGGCCTGATTCAGGGCACTGATATCTGCCATAAACAAAGGTTCCGTCAAGAAGGTCTGCTGTCTTTTTCACATGGGAATCTTCGCGGACAAGAAGGAGGCTTCTGTATCCTGATGAGCCATCGATACTGAGTTTGACGAGGGGCACAATCGGCACACGGTTATATGAGATGCAGTAAAGGGTAGGACATAAAAAGGCTATATCTGCCTCGCCTGTCTCGAGATGTTTAATAATTTCATTGCTATCCTTCGCCACCTTTATGTCAATTGAGACATTGAGGTTTCTTTCAAGATATCTTTTCAGGGGGAGGAAATTCTTATACATTGTGGATGGCGGCTTGAGGGGAATGAGTATCATCGTTATCCGGTCTCTGGATGATGCAGGGGAATTTAATCCTGTGACGGGGATGATGAGCAGGGTAATTACTATTAGAGCGAGTAAAGACCTTTTCATTACATACTATTTTAGCATAGCCGTGTAATTTTTAAAGTGCTACCTTTGGCCTTTCGAGTTTTACCTTGATGACCTTTTTCTTTTTTATATAATCTATAAGGATGTCATATACAGGCATGCCAGACTGTTCTGACATGGCTGCCCAGCCGGCCATTGTATATTCTTTATCAGGGTTAACCGGTTTACCACGGACATTCAGGTCCTGAATCCTTTTACCCATCGTCTCGTTTACCTTGAGTGTGTAATTAAGACCTGCCGATCTCACCATGTCTCCGCCCTGCTGTCTGTAAGGGTCGGGGTTGAAGATATTATCGGCTATATCCTCTAATATCTCTTTTAACATACTACCTTTAATCGAGGTCTTGTATGTATCTGCATAGGTGATAGCAGTCTGTGAATATATATCATCAACTGTAATCGGGCCGGGGAGGACTGTCCTTCCCCACCTGAAACCTGGAGAGAAGGCAAATTCCACATCATAATAATCAATCAACGATTCACAGATCAGGTCATCAAAGGTTCCGTCTGTGTTTCCTCTGCGATAGAGGACATCTTCTGTATGGCCTATCACCTCATCGAGCCTGCTCTTATAGGGTCCCCTTATTTCTTCTATCAGTTTTGACATGTCAGGGTCGGGGTCTATCAGTTCAGACATTACCGGAATGAGCCTGAAGGAATAGTCAATAATCTTTCTGCCTTTTACTTCGATATCCATCCTTGAAAGGAATTTCCCGTAGCAACCGGAGTTTATAACAAGGGTCTTACCTACAGGTATCGGCTTCGGTATCCCGTCATGTGTATGACCACCGAAAATCATATCAATTCCCTTTACCCTGCCCGCCATTTTTTTATCGACATCGAAACCGTTATGGGAGATGACTATCACAAGGTCGACATTCATGGCCCTTACTTCATCGACGATCTTCTGCATGTTGTCATCTTTGATACCAAAAGACCAGTTAGGGATAAATCTTATAGGGTTTGCTATAGGGGTATAGGGAAATGCCTGTCCTATGATAGCTACTGTAAGGCCATTTACAGGTTTTATTACATAGGGCTTAAATACAGAGTCTCCCCATGTGGCATCGTGGACATTCTGGGCAATGAAGGAGAAGTTCATCATCCTTATCAGTTCGAGGACACGTTCTTCAGGATATGTGAACTCCCAGTGGCCTGTCATAACATCATAACCCATTTTATTCATGACACGCACCATATCTTCACCCCTCGACCACAGGGCCGTTGCGGATCCCTGAAGGGAATCACCTCCATCTATAAAAAGGACTTTACCGTCTCTTTCTGCTCTTATTCTCTTTACTATCGATGCGATATGTGTATAGCCACCAACCTTTCCGTATTTCTTTGCAAGGTTCAGAAAGTCATCACTTGTATATGCATACGACTCTAATGTCCCAGGTTTAAAACCAAAATATCCAAGAAATTCTTTGCCAGTGATGTGTGGTGGTTTCCCCCTGTTCTCCCCTACTCCGATGTTTGTATCGGGTTCTCTGTAAAACATGGGGACAAGCTGGGCGTGGGTGTCTGTGGTATGAAGTATCGTAATATTGCCTGTTGATTTAAACTTAAAAAGATTTTCCGGTGTTAAATTCCGTGCAAGGGCTGAAGGCGATATGGCTGTTACCCCGGCAGCGAGGGTGGCTATCTGGAGAAATTCGCGTCTTGTAATACCCATTTTAGGTTTATTGCGGGTTTATCTGGACGGTTTCCTGATAGACCCCGCCCTTATTATCTTTCCAGATAATCTTGAGAGGAGCAGACCTGTCGGCCTTCAGATAGAATGTTATAAGGGGGTTTGTACTGATAGCGATTGTCCAGTCACAGCGGGTTATCATTGTGTCTCCATAATAGATACTGACATCATGTATATAATGGGCAGGTATCTTTTCACCTGTTTTCTTATCCTCTCTGAGGCCTGTTTCCATCGGGTGCTTTATAAGTGCCTGGACTTTAATTATCTCACCCTTTGAGATGGATTTGGGTATTCTGATCTTAACCTCTCCTATTCCTTCCTGCATAATGTTCTCCTGATAATTAAATTTAAAGACTAAAGCCCGCCACAACCACCGATGGTTACCTTTACAGGCTTGATATCATTATAGAGTTTCCCACTGCTCGTTTCCAAAACAGCACGGATATTGGAAGATTTCCTCATCTTAATTCTCATTGCGAATTCAGCTTTTCCATTGGCAGGTGCAAGGTCGATAGTTGCTATATGCGGTTTAAGATTCCCCTCAACAAAGATATAAATCTTTTTTACATAATTATCTTTATCCATAGGAAGGTCAGAAATAACAGTTATTGGGACAACTGCTCCATTCTCCGCAATTATCGGTGCCTTGAGGTCTACATGGGACATCTCTATCTTCCGATTACCGAAGAGCCTTTTAAGGGTTTCATTTATATTTTCACCTTCTGCAATTTCATTTTTTTTAATTTTTTCCTCAGCAGCAGATGAGGGAAAAGATAAAAGAGACTCTGTTATTAAAAGGGATACACAGGTGGTACCTGCCATCTTTAAGAATCGCCTCCTTGTAAGAGCGATATCATCCCTTTTCTGTTCCATTATATTTATATCACCTCCAGATATTAATTTACCCCACATGGGCCATTGGCCCATGTGGGGTATTCTACTACTCGACCTTTATATAGGCAAAACCCTCGTCGTGAAGCTCCACGACCCTTACCTGTCCTGATTCAGTGATTGTACAGAAGGGCTTCAGCTTTTCCTTTGGTACATTTGTTCTTTTCAGTGTTATGTTACACTGTTCAAACTTAACTCCATAGCCATCAACCAGACTGCTCATTCTCTCATCTATGGACTTCTGCAACTTTTCGTCTATCTTCTTTTCAGCAAACGGTGTCCCTGACTTGTCCTTTAATAAGAACTGGACGCAGGCCCCGTTGGCAACAACCCTTACATCGTAAGGGATATTGTTTTCGGTATAGTAGTTGACGAGGTTGTATGCATTACGGAGCATACTATCAAATCTGTTGACGTCTCCAAAATCGCAGTGATAAACAGCCTTCCGCATCTTTTCATCTGCTTTAGCCTTTTTCTTCTCAGCTGCCATTGAAGGTGTTATAATCAGAATCCCCATAATGAGGCTCAGGATAAAAATATTTAAAGTCTTTGATCTAACCATGCGATCACCTCCTTTCTCCACAGGGTTTTTTAACAATTATAA
Organism: Thermodesulfovibrionia bacterium; assembly: GCA_919902655.1. GTDB lineage: Bacteria > Nitrospirota > Thermodesulfovibrionia > JACRGW01 > JACRGW01 > CAKKRL01. The sequence continues at coordinate 1,156 of CAKKRL010000154.1, read as the reverse complement.
AAATTCATCAGGTTATCGCAGAGCAGGCTCCTGAAGTCTTCCTTTGTAATAGCACCGGGAACCCTTAACAATTCTTCACGATTGGTATTTAAAAATATAAGTGTGGGAACAGAATTAACCCTGTATTTTCTTGCAAGTTCCTTTTCGGTCAATTCTCCTTCAATGGTTCCTTTTCCATGAACATCCACTCTTATAATATCAGTATTTTTAAGTAAAATATTTTTTATGGATGAATCGTTAATGACCTCATCCATATATGTGCACCATCTGCAGCCGCTCTCGTAGAAATAAATAAGCTTAGATTCAGAGGCATTAGATATGGTTATAAAACAAAAAGTCATTAAAACAAAAGAAATTTTAAAAAGTATTCTCATAACAATGTAGAAATTAATGCAAAATACATACCATAAAATTACCCGATGGTATAGGCTAACCTGTTCGTTTTAGTACACCTTCCTGTTTCCTGATGTTCGATTATGTTCATCTTAATCGGGCCGAAAAAGAAATTTTTATTAACAATTATTATACTAAAATATGATTTTGAAGTCGAGAGAATATTTGTGATTTGTTTTAACAAATAAATTTTAGATTACTGACAATAATACTTCATATTTTGCTATTTTAGGTAATATCTGCCTAAATAAGTTTAATATTTTCATATTATACGGTATTTTAGTCATTATCGCACGATATCGTTATAATTTTCCCCTTGACAAATTTTTGAAAAGTGATAATATAAGTAAGGGTGAAGAGGAAATAGAGGTTTTATTGATAAGGAGGTTTTAAAAATAAGGGGTTAGTTACCTGGCGTAACAGAAGGGCCATATCAGCCGTTCATGTTGGGCGCTTGGTATGGCTCTTTTGTTTCTCTGCGGTGTCCGTAAGGTCTTAGGCAAAAACTTGAGGGACAAACAAAGTAAAGGGAACCAGATCTTAGGTGTGGTGTGAATGCCCCCGATGGATCGGGGGAATCCTAAAACATCTAAAGAGGTACCCACTTGTAGAAAAGACTCAAGGTATTTTGCTGAAGTCTCTGGACACCGTAGAGAGGAAAGAAGGTCTTTGAAAACTGAATAGCATCCGCTTACGGTTCAAGTCAGTTTTTTTTGGAGAGTTTGATCCTGGCTCAGAACGAACGCTGGCGGCGCGCTTAACA
>CAKKRL010000153.1:1483-14187 GCA_919902655.1 Thermodesulfovibrionia bacterium | reverse complement strand
TCTATAAACCTCCGTCTGGCAGCTTTTTTTATCCTTTATTTTCGCTATATCATATCACGAAATAAGGGTTTTTGTGGAAATTCCTTATACTATATTGCGAATAGCTGTTATTACTCTACAAATTCCCGAAAACTCCCCTTACAGCCCGTCCATCGATAGCAGTGCCGGTGTCAGCATACAGACTCCAGAAGCCAGACAACAGACGTTCAATAAACAGCCATTTATTCATTTCGTTTTGATTTCCAGACGGTATGAAATGTGTCTCGCATTATAACAGTCAGCCCTGTCCACTCTCTTGTTTTAAAAAGATTTACAGCTCTTAAAACTTTCTGATGAATTCTGAGTCTATTAGGTTGTTTGAGTCGTATAATGAGGATACCGCTATGTTTTTCATAACGCTTTCTGGCAAACCCTTTATCAGTAGTTATCATAAGACAACCGGTTTTCTGAACCATCTTCCATATGTCTTCATCAGTCATTCCCTCTTCTTTTGTGCCGCGAATATCCACAACTTCATGACCGAGCCTGCGCAATTCCTTAACAGTCATGAATGGGATATTTTCATCTGCAAAAATTTTCATGCAATCACTTTGTCGGGGATAACCTCTTCTTCTGCAAGTTCAGCAGCATACTCAATGCAGGCAAGAATATCTTCCCGCGTAACGGAGGGATACTCTTCAAGGAGTTCTTCAATAGTATCTCCATTTGCTAACATATGCAGGATTTGATGGACAGGAATACGTGTCCCTTTTATACATGTCTGTCCGTGGCAGATTTTTGGATCAATAGAAATTCGTTCAAATATAACTTTCTTAGCCATTTTTCAACCTCCTTTCAAACTTTGCTTTATTCTATATCAATAAAACAGTTTTTTCACGTCTGAAAATATCCCTCACACCCTTTGCTCATTTTAGATATATTCTATTTCCCGCCACTCCCAAAAAACTTACTGTAAGGATAATACTTACTGATAGACTTTTCAACTGAAAAGCTTACCATTTAAATAAGACACAAAGATTTAATCCTTAATATTAAGTTCAAATCGTAATACAAAAACTGTTGCGAATTTCTACTGTTTGTGTTAAAAAACTTTAGATAATATTATTCATTCTTTGGTTTTAAAAGCAAGTTCTTAATTTGTTGCAAGAGGTAGACACATTTTGGACACAGGATAAAGAAGTTGTTGAAAATAAGTTGATGTATATTGTTGATTTTATTACTTTGCCCAAGTGGCGGAATTGGTAGACGCAAGGGACTTAAAATCCCTCGGAGGTCTCCTCCGTGCCGGTTCGACTCCGGCCTTGGGCACCAGATTGATTATTTAATCTGAAGAAAATACCTTGATCTCAGGGATGGACCAGTAATGTATATCGTCTTCGCCTGACAGTGTAAGGTTCAAATAACGGGTTTGGACTGGCTGAAATACCATTGTATACCTGACATTATTTGGTGTGTTTATACTTGAGCACAAAAGATCGAACAAAACATTATTCCCAATCCGGACATCCTCCCACAAGATGCCATCAGACGAGGACTTCAGTGCAAGACCCCTCGGATAGTCCCTGTAATGCCTTCCCAACTCAACAGATACCGCATTAACTAAGTATTCACCATGAAGGTCTATTGTAAAGATGATGCCGCTATGCTGGGGCATTCCTGAATGCCACCTTGTCTCCAGATTACCATCAAAGGCAAATCTCGTAAGGTCTGTATTATAATCAGAAACGGCCACCCATAGTTCTGGTTTAATCTCTTTAAAACGACTTAAATCAAGAGACTTCATTTTTGCATCACTGGGAGATTGTAATTCGTAGACATCATCATCGAAAAAGGTCCTTTTAAAGACAAGTCTGTCTTTCAATTCCTTTATCCATCCAATCTGAATATCATTGAGATGTTCTCTGTGGACTATTACATATTTAACTTTTATAAAATTTAAGTAATCTATTAGTGTCTGCATGTTATGTAAGGAAGCCTCCTGCACAAAAAAGTCAGAAGGAGGGAAAAAACCGCTATAGCCATTTACAAGTTTTTTACGGTGCCATGTTGAATAGTAGACATATTGAACATTCAACATTGGATTATCAATTGGAAGTTCTATAACCGGGAAATCCCCTTTCTCCTTTTCTAACCATTTATGGACCTCTGGTGTCTCTCCCAACGGATGAAGTGTTACAGGGAAAGAGGCATACTCTATCAGGATAAAAGGTATGATAACAAAGATAACCTTTTTAAAAGGTTTAAAGGAAATAAGCCTCTGGATTCCATATGCAGAAAGAAGGCTGAGGAAAAAACTTACAAACATCCCTATTCTTGCCGGTACCCTTATAAACTTGAACCCGGGGATGTAATTATAGAATAAATTGTAGAACTTATCGCTCGGCAGTGAACCCAGACCGAGGGATAGAGATACCGCAAGTAGAGTCAGTATAAGTAAGAGCGCCTGCAGTTTATCAGCAGGAAAAAACGACGAAAGTATGAAAGGCTGTCGGTTTTTATTGAGGGGCTTCCTTATAATTGTCAAAATAGCGAAGGCAATCCAAGGTGACAGAAGGTTTCGACTCTTTAATTTTAAACCGAAGATGTTTATATCAATGCCGGCAAAGATAAATGTAGTCAGGATTAAAAAAACGGAGATTACAATGCCAATATCTATAAAGGTTATTAATAACCTACCTGTCGGATGGTGATCTTTTATTTTGTAAGGAACTAAAATGCCTATCAGGGATAGTAATAATGGGATGATCCCTGGAAAAAGATAACTCTCAACTTTACCAAGCCCTGAGGTTAATGGGTAATAGAGATGACTCGTTGATGCTAAATAATTTTCTATCCTTGCGGAAAAATATTCGATCTCATATTTCTCCCTGATAAATCCCATTTTACTCTGATTTTCGAAATAAGGGATATAAAATGGCAGAAGTATAACTGTGGATATAATTAATGCAAATATTATTTTTACTACAAGCTTTTTATCCATATATCCTTTGCTTTCGATGAACAGAAAAAGACCTGTTATGCCTGCTGAGATGGAAAAATATATGGCATGACTCCCTGAAGATAAAATCTGCAATATGGCAAACAGGAGGAATAGTACCATATTCCTGCTATCTCTTTGTTCAAAGAACCTGAAAAGAAAGAGAAATGAAAATGGGATCCACTGGGTGCTTAAGACATGGAGATGGCCAAGCTGAAAAAACCTGTAAGGGAAAAAAGCAAAGATTATTCCAGCTACTATTGAGGCAAATCTGTTCCTCGTCAGATGTAATGCGAGGAGATAGGTACCGAATCCGGAGAAAACAAAGGAGATGAGAATCAGGATATTATATGAGACTATGGGGTTGTCGGTTATAAGGAATACAGGTATTGCAAGCATTGAAAGTCCGAAGATATGTTCAGAATAAGCCAGTGTATTTTTATTCGGATAAAAGATATTTGTATCAAAAAGATGGATAGGGTCTGAAAAAAGTTTGTGTACATTCCAGGATAGGTTCCAGGATATAAACAGAGGGTCTCCCAGATCAGATGCCTTATCGAGATTAAATATAAGCGGATAGGACATCAGGGCAGTAAGGAGGAAAAAAAATAAGAATATTGCTATCTCTTTAAGTTTGCCCTGTTTGGTTGCCATCAAAATACTATGCTTCCTTGAAGGTTTAGGCATATTACAAAAAATAGGGGGGAAAAGCAATTTTTGTCGGCCAATAAGCCGAAAAACCCTATAATATACTTGACTTCAGAACCAATAGGTTACTATAATCCTTAAGGATTTGAGGTAAAAATTGGAAGAAATAAATGATCTTATACAGCAGAGGTTAAAGAAGCTCGATGAACTGAGGTCTTCAGGGATAGACCCCTTTGGAGGCCCATTTAAGTTTAAAGATACCGCAGGTTCGATCATGAAGGGTTACGGAGAGACCTCCCACGACGAGCTTGAGAAAAGGGATGTTATATGTACTGTTGCAGGACGGATTATATCGTTCAGGGGTTTCGGAAAGGCGACCTTCTGTCATATCCAGGATGGAACCGGAAGAGTCCAGGTATATCTGCGAAAAGAGATCCTCGGGGAGCAGTATAATCTTATCAAGAAGCTCGATGTCGGAGACTTTATCGGTGCAGAAGGGAGGCTTTTCAGAACAAAGACAGGAGAGCTGACAATAGAGGCCGGGAAATTCACCTTTCTTACAAAAACAATCAGACCTCTTCCTGAGAAATGGCATGGCCTGAAGGACATAGAGACGAGATACCGGCAGAGGTACCTCGACCTAATTGTTAATCCTGGTGTGAAAGATGTTTTTATAAAAAGGGCGAAGATAATAAAGTCAATAAGGGGATTCCTTGATAGTAACGGGTTTCTTGAAGTCGAAACACCTATGATGCAGGCAATCCCTGGAGGCGCAAATGCCAGACCCTTTGTAACACACCATAATGCCCTTAACATGAACCTTTATCTCAGGATTGCACCTGAACTTTATCTGAAAAGGCTGATAGTAGGTGGTATGGACAGGGTCTACGAACTTAACAGGAACTTCAGGAATGAGGGAATATCTACGAGACACAATCCTGAATTCACCATGCTCGAATTCTATATGGCCTATGCTGATTACAACGATCTGATGCACTTCACTGAAGAGATGATCGCAACAGTTGTAAACGAGGTATTCGGGACCCTGAAATTCGAATTTGATGGCAAGGAACTGGACATCACACCTCCGTGGCAGAGGATAACACATATGGATGTTATAAAGAAGTATTCCATGGACAGCCCTGAACTCGGTAACCACGAAAAGGCAAGGGAATATGCCAAAAAAATAGGACTACAGATAAAAGATGACTTTTCTCACGGAAAAGTCATCGATGAGATATTCAAAGAGGTTGTAGAACCCAACCTTTTCCAGCCAACCTTCATAATAGATTACCCGACGGATATTTCCCCGCTTGCAAAGAGATGTCCTAAGAACCCTGATCTTGTTGAAAGGTTTGAACTGTTCATGGCCTGCAGGGAAATAGCGAATGCCTTTTCAGAACTTAATGACCCTGTAGACCAGAAGGAGAGATTTGAAAAACAGGTAGCTGAACTTCAGGCAGGCCATATAGAGGCCCACAGGATGGATGAGGACTTCATAAGGGCCCTTGAATACGGGATGCCTCCCACAGCCGGGGAAGGTATAGGTATAGACAGGCTTGTTATGTTACTTACGAATTCTCCCTCTATCAGGGATGTAATCCTTTTCCCCCAGCTCAAGGAGGAAACGGGGTCATGAAGATTACCTATGAACTGTTCATCGGACTGAGGTATCTTAAGGCCAAGAAGAAACAGCGGTCTATCTCTGTGAATACCGCTATATCTATCGGAGGGGTTGCACTCGGTGTTATGGCAACAATCGTTGTTCTGTCCGTGATGACAGGTGCACAGGATTACTTGAGGGAGAGGATCCTCGGGATAAAGTCCCATGTTGCTGTCATGGATTATGGAGGAGGGATAAAGGATTACAGGGATGTGATGGAAAAGGTCAAAAGTAGAAGCCATGTTGTTTCTTCTGCGCCATTTGTTTACGGTCAGGCCATGCTTACATCTGAGACAAAGGCATTAGGTATAGTCGTACGCGGGATCATTCCTGAGATGGAGAAAGAGGTTACCGAACTGTCCGGGTATATGAGGGAAGGAAGACTGGAATCGCTCTCGGATGAAGGCATAATCATCGGTAAGGAGCTTTCGAGGAACCTTGCTGCCTTTCCCGGCGATAAACTGAAACTCCTCTCACCATTCGGAACTATGACGCCGTTGGGGCCGGTCCCTAAGGTCATGGTATTTGAGGTTACAGGAGTTTTCGACTCAGGCATGTATGAATTCGATTCAAATCTCGCATATATTTCACTTAAGGGGGCCCAGGAATTCTTTAATCTGGGTGGGAGCGTAACAGGAATAGACATCAGGGTAGATGACATATATAAAGCCGGGGCCGTTGCAAACGATATAACACAAACCCTGGGACTCCCATATTTTGCAAGGGACTGGATGAAGATGAACAGGAACCTCTTCTCTGCCCTCAAACTTGAAAAGATTGTGATGTTCATCATCCTGATCATTATAGTCTGTGTAGCAGCATTCAATATAGTAAGCACCCTCATTATGATAGTTATGGAGAAGAGCAGGGAGATTGCAATACTTAAATCCATGGGTGCAACAAATAGAGGGATAATGAATATCTTTATGGCACAGGGAATTATTATAGGGCTTACCGGGACCCTTCTCGGTGTTATATCGGGCTACGCAGTATGCTACATTCTCAAGACATACCAGTTTATAACCCTTCCGAGTGACATATATTATGGTCTGACCCATCTGCCTGTGAAAATAAAGGTCTTCGATTTTCTCCTTGTCTCTGCTACAGCTTTTGGTATCAGTCTGATTGCAACCCTTTACCCCTCATGGCAGGCAGCAAGGCTCGACCCCATCGAGCCATTACGCTATGAATAAAATAGACGAGAGACAAGATACAAGTACTAATAACTCGTCATTTATAAAGGTTTTAGACCTCCACAAATCCTTTCCTGCAAGACCGGAACCTTTGCATGTGCTCAAAGGTATAACCATCGAATTATTCAGGGGAGAAATCATCGCTATTGTCGGAGCATCCGGTGTAGGAAAGAGTACTTTCCTCCATATACTCGGTGCACTGGACAGACCGGGTTCAGGGAAGGTCTTATATGATAACGTTGATGTCTTTAATCAGAGTAACAATGAACTGGCAGAATTCAGAAACCGCAGAGTAGGTTTTGTCTTTCAGTTTCACCACCTTCTGCCAGAATTTACGGCAATTGAGAATGTGATGATGCCTGCACTTATTTACGGCATGGATCGCAAGGATGCATTAAAAAGGGCCGAGGGGTTGCTGAAGGATGTCGGTCTGGGAAAAAGGCTTAACCACAGACCAGGAGAACTCTCAGGAGGAGAGCAGCAGAGGGTGGCACTTGCAAGGGCCCTCGTACTCGATCCTACAGTACTACTCGCTGATGAACCGACAGGTAACCTTGACACAAAGACAGGAAAGGCAGTTTACGATCTCTTAAAGACCCTGAATAAGGATAAGGGAATTACTATGGTTATTGTTACCCATAATGAAGCGCTGGCCTATGAGTGCGGCCGTGTAGCGAGGATGGTTGATGGAAGAATCGAAAGTATAGATATCGTAGGGTCTGCAGAGGTAACAGGATGCAAAGACATGTGCTGAATCAGGGTGGGGAAATCTAACCCATTTTTTTCTTATTTGTAGACATCCATCCTAATGTCATACCATTATTCTTCCGTCTGTCGGAGGCCCTTGTACTTTCTGGACTAGCAACTCTCTGTTTTCGCCTCTCTCCCTTACGGCGGTCGAATATGATACGGGAATTGGAGATTTTATCGAAAGATTTAAGAAACTCAATGGCATCAGGTGAACTTATTATCATGGAACCAAACTCGTCATTAAGAACAATCACCCTTTCTGCACAATAGGGGCATTCATTAAAGTTTTTATCAGGACTATAAATAGTCCCGCCGCAATCAGGGCATACGAATTCTTTAATTTTCTCTTTTCCTCTCTTACATTTTATTTGATCTGGCAGAGTTTTCTGTTTCATTATTTTTAAAAATAACATGATAACCCTTTTATGTCAAGGTATAATCAAATGGTCCCGGACCCCTGCTTCGCGGAAGCCCTTTTCTCTGAATAAACAGCTATCACATTTCCCGCAGGGGATCACTTTGGAGTGTCTAATCCCGCCTCGCCCCCCTTTAGTAAAGGGGGGTAAGGGGGGATTAGTAGGCTGGGGGTCATAGCAGCTCCAGGTAAGGCTGTAATCAACACCTAATTCCATTCCTCTTATAATAATTTTAGCCTTCGATAAATCTATCAGGGGAGTCATTATTCTGAAACGGACATTGCCCTCTACAGATGCCTTTGTGGCGAGGTTTGCCATTTTCTCAAATGCCTTTAAATATTCTGGCCTGCAGTCAGGATAGCCGCTGTAATCAAGAGCATTCGCACCTATGAATATATCTTCCACACCGAGGACCTCTGCCCAGGAAAGGGCGAACGAAAGGAAGATCGTGTTACGGGCAGGGACGTAGGTAACTGGAATTAGTGACGAGTGACGAGTGACGAGTGACGAGCTATTATTTTTACCTGTCTCTCGTCTCTCGTCTCTCATCTCTGCTTTAGGAACTTCTATCTCTGCAGTAAGGGCAGATCCTCCTATTTCCCTCAGATCAAATCTGATTATGAGATGTCTTTTTGCACCGAGACTCCGGGATACTCTTTTGGCTGATTCAAGTTCCCTTTTATGCCTTTGGCCGTAATCAAAACTCAGGGCATAAAGCTCATACCCTTCTGCCTTGGCAATAGCCATTGTTGTTGTGGAATCAATTCCGCCACTTAACAGAGCTACAGCGTCCATATTTCACGGTTCACGGTTAACGATGAACCGCTTTATCCCCCCATATATATTTATGGAGCTGGAGGTTGAGTCTGACTTCGAGGTGATCACTGAGTATCCAGTCTGAAAGAATACCGGGATCAAGTACTCCGTAGGCAGGAGAAAAAAGGATTGAACAGGGGATTGCGTATCTGCCTAATACTTTTTTTGACCATTCGTAATCATCCCGGTCCGATATTACGAATTTTACTTCATCTTTTATTCCGAGTTTATTTATATTTTCAAAATCCATATTACCGGACATCCCGCTCTTTGGCGTCTTTATATCCATAATCCTTACTACCCTGCTGTCAAGCCTTCCTATATCGAGGCTCCCGTTCGTCTCTATTAAAACCCTGTAACCTGTATTCAGCAGCCCTTTTATGAGGAGATATACATCTTCCTGAATCAGGGGTTCACCCCCTGTGATCTCAACCAGTGAGGAGTGACCCTTCGACAGGCTCAGGGCAGGCTCGGTGATGGGTAACGAGTTTTTAAAATTCATCTCTTCTCTCTCGTCTCTCGTCCCTATAGTGAGCCTTGTAATTTCCTTTAGGGCATCCTCTACTGTCATATCTGTTCCATCATAGAATGCATAGGGGGTATCGCAATAGAGACATCGGAGGTTGCATCCTGTGAGTCTTATCATGGTACATGGTAGTCCCGAAAAGCTCGATTCACCCTGAATACTCCTGAATATCTCATTAACCTTCATTTTATATCGTCGCTATTGCCTTCGATTCTATCCGGGCCTGAACTGTAAATCTCATAGGAACTGTTGGCCTTTCTGTAAATGAACGGTATTCCCCAGAGATCCAAGACATCTGAATTCTTAATATAGCCCTCTGTCACAAGCATCTTAAGGGTAGCAGGATATTCGCCTCTATTAAGATAGTAGCGTCTGACTGAGTTTCGCAAGTCTTCAACCCTGTTAAATGTCAGGAATTCCCTGACCGGTGTTTTGATCCCGCTCAGTAGTCCGATACCCTCAATTAATATAAATAACACTATAATAAATTCAATGATAACTGCCTTAAACCATTCAAGGTTTATTGTGCTGAGTAATTCAGGGAGTGCCTTTGTCACAGATACCCTTGCAGTAGTCTCTTCTCTTGATGGCTTTTCTATAAGACCTGTATCCACCAATTTAATCAGGATATTGCATGCCTCTATCTCATCCATACCGCTTGAGGCTATAATCATACTTATATCGCTTTTTCCGTCCACAAGGTTGAGAATTCTTTTATCATTTTCGGATAATGTAATTTCACTATCTTCTTCATCTACTTCATCCTGTACCTGATGAAGGACAGTATCAAAAGAAGGAATCCTGTGTTCTATAGCAGGCCATTCGTCAAGGATCCTTAATCCTTCCATAAGAATATATTCAGTATCTATAGGGGAGTGAAGATTATCACTGGAAGGGGTATCCTTAGCATCAAATTTGTATCTTCCCTCTTTCCAGTGAAAGAGCCGGAATACCAGGCTCTTCATCTGGTGTTGCAAGGCTGCAGACAACTCGTCCTTATTGATAAGGTCTTCTTTTAAAAGGATGTATCCGAGCCTGTGACCACTTCCTTTGTTTATCTCGAGCGCCCTGTCGAGTTGTTCCCTTGATATCTTTCCTGCCTTTACAAGTACCTCTCCAAGCCTGTCTCCTTCCCATCTATTCAGGATATCTGCGGAGATTATCATTCCTTCATGGAAGGATATATTGACGGGATTGCCCTTGCTCTCCAGGGCAAGGACTCCTGTCTTCTTCTGGAGAGCGATAAGCTGAAAGATATCGGCAAGACCAAAATCCTTTATCGTCCCTTTAAGAGCCATAGTTACCTCAAAAGCCTTCTTCCATTAGTATAAAGAAGATAATATATGACAAGAGAGAATAATATGAAACTAAACTTCGCTGGCCCAAGGAAAGACGGATATATCTTGAAGGGGATCCTTAAATAATCCCACATGAACCACCATGAAAAAAGAAACGTGAACAGAAAGACAAAGATTGTCCCCCTGATGGACTTTCCCTCATAAAGATGTCCTATGCCCGGGAAGAACATCAGACCCTCGAGTATTCCCATCTTTCTGTCACTAAATCTCCTCAACTCCAGTATCTTCGCAACCCTGTCCTGAGATGAACCTTCCATCAGGATGAGTATTTTATGACACTGTTCGCACAGATCCTGATCTGTTCTTTCCAACTGACACCTTACGCATACAACATTACCGCATTTTATGCAGGAATATACTGAGTGCCCCTTTCTGAGGATAAGACCATAGGCAAGGAAGAAAAGAAATAATAGGAGAAAAAGGTATTGTCCTTTCCGTAAGGGAACCCATTTCATAAACTTCATCCAGATAGATTCTGCCAGCTTTTCGTTTGCATTGGTTCTATTTATGGCATTTCTCCATATCTCGGATTTTCTTAGTCCTTCGTCAATTACTAACCTGTTAAATGACTGTCCCTTTAGAGAACTAAAGGTCTTCAGCAGATCAGGGTCTATCTTCCTTGCCTCTTCGTATTCCTTCTCTCCTTCATCAAACATTAGGGTCTCCCTGTAGACCTGGCTTAGATTATAATGTGCAGAGACAAGGTTTGGATTCTTTTCTAACGCCTTATTATAATTTGCTATTGCGCCTTCGAAGTTCTTTCTTGCGGCATATACATTTCCGATATTATTATATGCCCTGTCTGAAAAGGATTCTACATCCGACAGATTTTTAAATAGTGTTAATGCCTCAGTAAAGCTACCACTCCTCTTTTTGGCCAGGGCCAGTGAAAGGAGAGCCTCTTTGTCTTCGGGGTTGTTTTTTAAATGATCTTCAAGGTCGGCAATACCCCTTTTGTCTGTCCATCCTTTATTTATTTCGACTATAGCCTTCAGTCCGGGACTGCTCTGTGCAGATACAAATAATAAAAGCAGAGGAATGATAAGTGGAATGAAGGCTAAGAAAGCGAGAGAGAACAGACCTATCCCCTTTTCCCTGACAGAGAAATATGGCCAGAGGAAAACGAGTACAAGGAGGTATAGATAGATGAATCCGGGATTAAGAAATAAAAAAAGGGCTATGATGAAGAAGGGAATCAATTTAAATATAAGCGGGGGAACCTGGGTCAGTCTTTCCCTTATATCATGCTTGAGAAGAGGGAAATAGCGGATTACCATGAGTAGGGAGAAAAGAAGAAAGCTCAGAAGAACAGAGATTGTTAAAGCTATGGAGATATTGCCGACTGTAAAGAAAGACCACCAGAAGTTCCTGAACGAAGCCTTAAACCCTGATAGAAACTCATCGAGTGTTTTAAATATATTAAAGGCTGAATGCTTCCAGTAGGCCTTTCCAGAGGCATAATAGGCCGGTGGATAATCAGGAGAGAGTTCCTTGGCCTCATGGAAAAGTGTCATGGCCTTTTCAGAATCATTTTTAAGTGTTCTGTAACCTTCCATAACAAGGGAGAATGAGATTTCTTCGATATTCCCAATTCCTCCATCTAAGCCCTTCTCCCTGATATTTTTCATGCTCTCAGGGTTCTTTTCTCTTAGAAACCATTCCTTTTCTATTTCTTCACTTATCTGTGGCTCTGCTCCACAGGATCCTTCGGAAAAGAGGAAAGAAGGGATGATTACTACAGAAAGGAAGATGAAAAGGATTCTTTTAATCATGATCTCTCTCCTATCTTGTTTTCTGTTCTTTTAAAGAGTCTTACTATGTTTTCTTTATGTCTTAAGATAATTATTGAAGTTACGAACATGGAAAATATTATTTTGTTCTTATCAGGATCTAAAATAAAAATGATAACCGGGAGTGAAAGAAACGTTACTATCGCACCTAAGGAAGAATACCTGAATATATATACTACCATAGCCCACAGGAAGACGGAAATAACAGCTACGACAGGGGAGTAAATAAGGATAGTTCCGAAAGCGGTTGCCACGCCCTTCCCTCCCCTGAATTTAAGAAACAGGGGGAAGATATGCCCAAGCATGACTGCAATTCCAGATAGGGCTATCCATGGTTCGTTCAGAAACTTTTTTGCAAGAAATATCGATAGAGACCCTTTCATCATGTCACCTATAAGGGTAAGTACTGCGGCACCCTTTCCTGCTGTTCTGAGAACATTTGTTGCACCTATATTACCGCTTCCAGTTCTCTGAAGATCGATTCCCTTCTGCCTTGAAACAAGAACTCCAAAGGGAATGGAGCCGAGAAGATAAGATATAATTATTATAAAGATCTTCTCCATAATA
>CAKKRL010000153.1:0-1383 GCA_919902655.1 Thermodesulfovibrionia bacterium | reverse complement strand
CCAATGATAACGACTGCTATCCATGAAGGGATTTTGTCCATATCCACGAGGAGAATTAGGGCGGCGGCAATCAGTAGTTTATCCGCAATTGGATCGAGGAGTATTCCCAGCTTTGTGACCTGCCCAGACTTCCTTGCTATGTAACCGTCGAGCCAGTCGGTTAAAGAGGCGATAGTGAAAACAAACGCTGCTGCGAGGGCATTGAAGGGGTTCGGTGAAATAAGAAGCAGAATGAAAACAGGTATGAGGAGTATCCTCAGGAGTGTAATTGTGTTCGGAATATTGAAAAACCTTGATTCCATCGTTACTGCTCAAAAATCAGTTTTTGCTATGACGTCCCACTTCCTCTGCGCCCTGAGGATAACATCCACCACCTCTCTTACGGCACCCCGGCCGCCATCGGTCTTTGTGATATAATCGACCTCCTTTTTCACATAGGAATCGCCATCTGCAACTGCAGCAGAGAATCCAACCCTCTTTAAGATGGAAAGGTCGTTTATATCATCTCCTACAAAGGCTATGTCTTCGTCCTTAAGGTGATATTTTCTGATTATCTTTTCATATGTAGAGACCTTGCTCAATACCTTCTGATAGACATCATTGATACCGAGTTCAGCGGCCCTGTGTTCAACTACCCTTGATTTCCTTCCAGTGATTATGGCTACATTGATTCCTGCCTTCTGGGCCATCTTGATTCCGTGTCCGTCCCTCACATGAAAGGACTTGATCTCATTACCCGTATTATCGAGTATTATCCTGCCATCTGTCATTACACCATCAACATCGAGGATTAATAATTTAACCTTCTTTGCTTTTTTATTTAACGCTGAACCCTGAACCCTGAACCCTGAACCCTTTTTCATACCACTCCTGCCATGAGCAGGTCATGGAGATGGATTATACCCTCAGGTTTCCTGTTAATATCGACTATCATAAGGGAAGTTATTGAGTGCTGTTCCATGAGAGATACAGCCTTCGCAGCCAGTGCTTTACCTTCTATAGTCTTAGGATTCCTTGTCATTACTTCCTTTGCCTTAACCTTGAAAATATCGGCCTCCCCTTTTTCGAGCCACCTCCTTAAATCCCCATCAGTGATGATACCGCTTAACCTTCCCTGAGCATCAAGTACTGAGGTAATGCCGAGTTTCTTTGAAGAAATCTCAAGGATTGCATCTTTCATTATTGCGTCTTCAAGGACATTCGGGATGTCCTTCCCCCTGTGCATAAGGTCTTCAACCTTAAGAAGGAGCTTCTTCCCTAAGGAGCCGCCGGGGTGGAAAAAGGCAAAGTCCTCCTCCCTGAACCCCCTTTTCTCTAGGAGGGTTATGGACAGGGCATCGCCCATTGCAAGGGCGGCAGTTGTACTTGCTGTAGGGATGAGAC
>CAKKRL010000152.1 GCA_919902655.1 Thermodesulfovibrionia bacterium | reverse complement strand
ATTCACATGCGGCTTCTTCCTCTCAAATTTAGCCTTCGCCATGTCTACCTCCCTCTTTAATAAATAGTCGCCAGTGAATAGTTGTTAGTTAAAATTATTCACTATTCACTGCTCACTCTCGTTATTCCCCTTTGACCTTTGCAATAATCTCATCAGAGATATTCTTAGGAACTTCTTCGTAATGGGAAAACTGCATTGTATATGTTGCCCTGCCCTGGGTCTTTGATCTCAGATCAGTAGCGTACCCGAACATCTGAGAAAGGGGAACAAGGGCACCTATTACCTGTGCCTTTCCCCTCATCTGCATCCTCTGTATCTTCCCTCTCCTTGAGTTAAGGTCTCCTATAACATCCCCCATATACTCCTCATGGACTACCACCTCTACTGACATTACAGGTTCCAAAAGGACAGGGCGCCCCTTCTTGGTCCCTTCCTTGAATGCCATGGAGCCGGCAATCTTGAAGGCCATTTCTGATGAATCAACCTCATGATAGGAGCCATCGAAAAGGGCGACCTTCACATCAACAACAGGATAACCTGCGAGGGCCCCTGATTCCAATGCCTCCTTCACACCTTTCTCAACGGCAGAG
Source organism: Thermodesulfovibrionia bacterium (assembly GCA_919902655.1). Lineage (GTDB taxonomy): Bacteria > Nitrospirota > Thermodesulfovibrionia > JACRGW01 > JACRGW01 > CAKKRL01. The sequence goes on along the minus strand of CAKKRL010000152.1, from coordinate 5,665 downwards.
ATGTATTCTCTCGGAACAACCCCACCTACTATTTTATTCTCGAATTTAAAGCCCTTGCCCTGTTCCTGAGGCTCAAGCTCTAAATATACATGACCGTATTGCCCCCTTCCGCCTGTCTGCCGTATATATTTGCCTTCTGCCTTTACCTTTGACCTTATAGTCTCACGATAGGCAACCTGTGGCTTTCCGACATTTGCATCAACCTTGAATTCCCTCATAAGTCTGTCAACGATTATCTCGAGATGTAGCTCGCCCATGCCGGAGATGATTGTCTGCCCTGTTTCATCGTCTGTTGAAACTTTAAAGGATGGGTCTTCCTGTGCAAGTTTCCCCAGGGACATAGAGAGTTTTTCTTCGTCTACCTTTGTCTTCGGTTCAATAGCCACAGATATCACAGGCTCCGGGAACTCCATTGCCTCAAGCATTATGGGGTGATTTTCACTGCATAATGTATCACCGGTCATAGCCCTCAGTCCGACTACTGCAGCTATGTCCCCTGCATAGACCTCTTTTATCTCCTCTCTCTTATTCGCATGCATCTTAAGAATCCTGCCAATTCTTTCTCTCGTTCCCTTTTTGGGGTTATACACATAAGAACCTGATTTCAATGTACCTGAGTATACCCTGATAAAGGTCAACTGACCTACAAATGGGTCCGTCATGATTTTGAAGGCAAGGGCTGAAAAGGGCTCATCGTCCTTTGCCTTTCTCTCCTTCTCTTCCCCTGTTTCAATATCCATGCCTTTGACAGGCGGGATATCAAGCGGCGAAGGGAGGTAATCAACAACCGCATCGAGGAGATGCTGAACTCCCTTGTTCTTGAATGCAGAGCCGCATATAACCGGTGTAATCTTCATCTCTATGGTCGCTTTCCTCAGCGATCTCTTAATCTCTTCTTCCTGAATTGGTTCACCACTCAGATATTTTTCCATTATATTCTCATCATAATCTGCTATTGCCTCGACCATCTTATCACGGTATTCTCTTGCCACTGGTAAAAGATCCTGAGGAATCTCATCCTCTACAAATTTCGACCCCCGGCTTTCATCTTCAAAATAATATGCCTTCATCCTTACAAGGTCAACCGGCCCTCTGAAACCTGCCTCTTTGCCGATAGGAATTTGGACCGGAACAGGACTTGCCCCCAACCTATCCACCATTGAATTCACACTCATGAAGAAATCAGCCCCTACCCTGTCCATCTTATTCATAAAGGCGATCCTCGGGACGTTATATTTGTTCGCCTGCCTCCAAACAGTCTCTGACTGTGGTTCTACCCCTGCCACTGCATCGAAGACCGCTATTGCCCCATCCAGAACTCTCAGGGACCTCTCTACCTCTATAGTAAAATCCACATGGCCCGGTGTATCTATGATGTTTATCTTGTGATCCTTCCAGAAGCATGTTGTTGCTGCAGAGGTAATTGTAATCCCCCTTTCCTGCTCCTGAACCATCCAGTCCATTACAGCAGTCCCTTCGTGGACCTCTCCCATCTTGTAAGAGACGCCAGTATAGTAAAGGACTCTCTCCGTGGTAGTAGTCTTTCCTGCGTCTATATGAGCCATGATCCCGATATTTCGGGTTCTTTCTAAAGGTATCCTTGTCAAAGTTATAAGTTTCTCCTCTTACCATCTATAGTGAGCAAAGGCCTTATTTGCTTCGGCCATTCTATGGGTATCTTCCCTCTTCTTGACAGCAGACCCCACATTATTAAAGGCATCTATTAGTTCTGCTGCCAGCTTCTCTTCCATTGACTTTTCTACCCTTTTCCTCGCAAAACCGATAATCCATCTGAAAGCAAGCGCAATCCTGCGGGCAGGCCTTACATCAACAGGGACCTGGTAAGTCGCCCCTCCTACTCTGCGTGATTTTACCTCTATCGAAGGTTTTACATTATCTATGGCAGACTTGAAGACCTTAACAGGATCGTTACTTGTCTTTGTCTTTATTATATCCAGTGCCCCGTAACAGACCTTTTCGGCAAGGCTCTTTTTGCCCTTCTTCATTATCACATTTACAAATTTAGCAAGAAGTTTGTTGTTGTATTTCGGGTCTGGCAAAATTTCCCTTTTTGTTATTACTCTTTTCCTCGGCATTTATTATCCTTCTAACCTTAAACTTTTAACTTTCAAACTATCATTTCGTCCTTTTCGCGCCATACTTGGATCTTCCCTGTTTTCTATCTGCAACCCCAAGTGTATCAAGCGTACCCCTTACAATGTGGTACCTCACGCCAGGAAGGTCCTTCACCCTGCCCCCCCTTATAAGGACAATCGAATGCTCCTGAAGGTTATGCCCTACACCCGGGATATATGTTGTAACCTCCATACCATTAGTAAGCCTTACCCTTGCCACCTTTCTCAATGCAGAGTTTGGCTTCTTGGGTGTAGTCGTATAGACCCTGATACAAACCCCTCTCTTTTGAGGAGAGCCTGTCAAAGCAGGACTCTTCGTCCTCTGACTGAGGCTCTCTCTACCCTTTCTTATTAATTGAGATATAGTAGGCATTTATTCAAACTCCAGTGCTGTCGGCGAAAAAACCTTGAAAGTGTATCAGAATGTTTTTATTTTGTCAAGTTGAAATTAAGGTTGGGCTATATCTTCACTTCCATCTTTACTTTTAAAGTAGGAGAGATAGACAATGCATTCCTCACAGTACTGGTCCGGTTCCTTATTGCACCTCATCTTGTTCAATTCCCAGCAGGGTTTGGACTTATCCACTGAGGCAGAGCATCTGTCTCTTCTTTCAGGCGGGCAGTCTTTTATCTCCCAGCACGGGGCGTAGTCGAGGAGTTTCTTTACCCCTTCAATGCTTATTTTCTTAATATGAATCAGATCCCTTACACATTTCAGCCATTTTATATCATTTTCTGAATAGTACCTGTTCTTATTCCTCCTTATAGGGGAACTAAGGCCATGCTTTTCATATAGTCTTAGGGTCTGGTCTGTCGCACCAAGGAGTTCAGCCGCTATCCCTATGGGATAGAGGGCCATCTTTTTTCGTTCTTCTTCAGTTATATCGTTGACTTCCATCATTTATTCGTGATTTAGATTATTTAGAATTTTAATTTTAGGTAACATATAAGATATTATTTTAATTTACTTTTGTCAAGGTCTTTTTCAGTCCTTACAAATAATTTTCCCCATATCCGAGATATCATAACCACCCATTAACATTATTTGTGATCTGAAATCCTTATCATCTTTTAGAATACTGAGTAGCCGCTTTATCATCTCTGTTTTATAGAATTCCTCTGGTATTGCCAGGTCATATCTCTCCTTTGCCACAGGGATAAAATCGAGACCGAGGGCTACAGCAGAGGACAGTATAGCAAGCCCTGTGTCAGCAACACCTGAAAGAATCGCAGAGGCCACTCCCATATGTGTATATTCCTCATGGGTATAACCTTTCACTTCTTTCGAATCAATCCCGAGGTCTTTTAGATACTTATCCGTAAGGAGCCTTGTCCCGGCACCTGCCTGCCGGTTTATAAATGTAATATCCTCTCTCCTGAGATCCTCGAACCCCTTTATCCCCTTAGGATTCCCTTTGGGTACCAAAAGCCCTTGCTCCCTGTATACCAGATTCACAAGGACCATCTTCTTATCTGGTAGAAGCCTTTTTATAAACGGGATATTATATTCCCCTGTCTCTTCGTCAAGGAGATGGGTTCCTGCAATGTGTGCCTCGCCTCTCTTAATGGCCATCAGTCCTCCCATACTGCCTACATGACCAGAAGAGAGACTCATCTCAGGGTATTTCTTTTTAAGTGAATTTGCGAGGAGGTCGAGGGTATTATCATGGCTTCCGATACATACAATCGTATTCAATATATCTATCTTTGACCTCAGAAGTTCAACCTCCACCTCAGAACCTGCCCCAGGTCCCTCGCTCTGTGCTGGAATTCTTACTATGCCATCTGCTCTTACAAGGGACATCAGGACTCCTGCTCCCCTTGATACAGGGGTTGCTATTAACTTATCTCCTACTTCACCGAGTTTCACCCTGAGGAATTCCTCCTGCCCGAGAGGAGATGCCACCTGGCGGGATATCCTCGCCTTAATCTTTTCTTGCGGAGAGGCCACCTTTCCCTGCCATATATGTATCAGAGGCTTTACAAAAAGGTTAAAGGTAAGAAAGGCCGATACAGGATAGCCAGGAATTCCGACGACTGGTTTTCCTCTTAGCAGACCAAGAATCACCGGCTTCCCTGGCCTTATCGCTACACCGTGGACAATGACCTCGCCGATATCCTCTATAACAGATGCAGTAAAATCCTCTGAACCCAATGATGCCCCGGCATTAATAACAACTATATCCCCTATCCCTATCGCCTCAAGGATAGCCTTTTTAATCATCTCATAATCATCAGGCACAGGCTTTATCCTGATAGGCTCCCCTCCCCATTCCTCCACCATCCCTCCGAGTATCCTTGAGTTGTATTCAATGATATTCCCCTTTTTAAGCTCTGTCCCGGGCTCAACAAGTTCTGTCCCTGTAGGGATAATCACAACCTTCGGCCTCTTCCTCACAGTAATCTCAGTACCCCCCCCTCCAAGTAATGCACCTATATCCACAGGCCTTATTGTATGATTCTCTGGCAGGATGAGTTCTGTTGCTACCATATCCTCCCCTATTGTCCTCACATTCTGCCATGGAGTGGCAGGCTCGATGATTTCGATGAATCCCCCCTCACCCCCCTTTAGTAAAGGGGGGCTGGGGGGATTTGACTCCTGACCCCTGACCCCAGACTCCCGACTCCCGACTATATTTACATCCTCTATTATAATCACCGCATCAAACCTGTCAGGCATCGGATCACCTGTATCAACATATATAGCCTGTTCTCCGATCTTGAGTCGTTTTGGTTTTGTTTCACTCGCACCAAATGTATCAACAAACCTGACCGCATACCCATCCATAGCAGAGGCATGATAGAACGGGGAGGATATCCTTGCTGATACCGCCTCAGCAGTCACCCTTCCCAGAGAATTATCTACAGGAATTCTCTCACCTGAAAGAGGTTTATCAAGACCTGCCTCTTTAAGCCTTTTTGACCATATCTCCAGTGCATCTTGTAGAGGTATATTTTCAAGATATATTTTTCTTTTAGTCATTAATTTAGTATTATGTCAGGCTGAACTTGATTCAGCATCTATTCACCCAACCCCTCTTAACAGAGGGGAGCTCTAAGGTTTCCCATCTAAAAAGAGGGGATCAAGGGGTGTGTATTCTTCATTTCTTATCCCCGTAAAGTACGTCAAGCGGACTCTGCGGAGCATTTTTCATATCTCTCAGGACATGAGTATATATCATTGTGGTCTCGACATTTTTGTGACCAAGTAGACTCTGAACTTCTCTTATATTGATGCCATTCTGAAGGAGATGGGTTGCAAAGCTGTGGCGGAGCGTGTGAACTGATGCATGTTTCGGAATGCCAGCTTTCTGCAGCGCGTTCTTGACAGCTTCCTGAAAAGTCTTGTCGCTGATATGATGACGACCAGCCTTGCCGCTTCTTGGATCAATTGAAATCTTGGAAGACTGCAAAGAATCAAGGAACTCCATAACAGCAGGCTCCTGATACTCAGTTGCAGTAAGCTCGTGCTTCCTTGTATAGTCAAGAAATCGGCTGACCCAATAGGCGAAGAACAGGATATTTTTTTC
>CAKKRL010000151.1 GCA_919902655.1 Thermodesulfovibrionia bacterium | reverse complement strand
CAAAATAAACCCTGTACAGGAGAGAAAAAAATATGAAGAAGGTACTTCTTGCTGTAGACGATTCCAAGGGAGCTAAGGTAAGTGTTAATGCATTTGTTCGTCTGTTTTCGTCCACAACTGTTGAAACAGTAATACTCTTAAACATACAACAGCCTGGAGGTAAAACCTTAATTCATGACAGACTCGGTGATTCAGAGATATCTACTTTGAAGGAAGAACTTCTAAGGTCGGGTAAACAGGCAGAGATGGATAAAAATTCAAAGGAAATACTTGATTCACACAGGAAGACTCTTGAAGAAAACGGGATAACCAAAGTAAAAACAGTTATAAAGCTGGGACATGTAGCAGATGAAATCCTGAAAACTGCTGAAGAAGAAGCAGTAGATATGATAATTATCGGTGCCACAAGGACATTAGCCCAGAAGCTTATTATGGGAGATGTAACCGGAGATGTGGCTCATAAAGCGAAAGTCCCTGTACTTTTAGCCCGATAGAATGTTTTTGTCCAGGTCTTCCGGTTAGAAGTAATGAGTCCAATGCTCCCTGCGTAAGAAGCTATCTGTCTCCCGATATCGCTATGAAAACCCTGTCCCGAAAGGATCCTCCTCCATAAATCAGGTAGAAAAGTGAATGGTCTTGAAAACAATAAAGATAGAATAATAATACTCGGTGGTGGCCTTGCAGGGCTTTCTGCAGGGTATCTGCTTTCCGGGGCCGGCAGGGATATCTCGGTATTCGAAAGTAACCCTGAAGTAGGTGGCCTTTCGCGGACAGTCGAGATGGGGGATTTTCGGTTTGACCTGGGGGGTCACAGGTTCTTCACAAATAAAGAGAGGATCGAACGTTTTGTAAAAGAACTGATGGACGGGGAGCTTATAACGGTCCCCAGAAAAAGCAAGATTTATCTCCGGAACATATACTTCGATTATCCCCTGAAACCCTCAAACGTCATCCTCGGCCTCGGCGTACTAACTACCTTTAAAATAATCACAGACTTCTTTAAAGAGATGTTAAAGAAACACCTGAGGACAAGCGATATCGTCTCGCTTGAAGACTGGGTAGTGACCAATTTCGGCAGAACGATGTTTAACCTCTATTTCAAAGAATACAGTGAGAAGGTCTGGGGTACGGAATCTGAAAGGATAAGTAAGGAATGGGTGGCAAAGCGGATAAAGGGCCTGTCCCTCGGGACAGCAATCAAATCAGCATTTTTTAAATTCAGTAAAAGAGGCATTGCCACCCTTGCAGACGATTTTCTTTACCCCTCTACAGGGATTGGACGTATTTCAGAAAAACTAAGAGACGGGATAAATGAAGGAAGGTCTGTCATTACAAATACAAAGATTGTTAGACTGAATCATAACAACCACAGGATAGAGACCGCAATTGCAAAGAACTGTGATCTCACTTATATAGTCGAAGGCAGAGAATTCATATCGACCATACCGCTTACAACCCTTGTCCAGATACTCCATCCTAAACCACCTGAGGATATCCTCTCCAGCGCCTCTAAACTCAGGTTCAGGGACCTTATTATCGTAACAATCGCTGTAAACCGTGAGAGGGTTACGGACCTCACCTGGTTGTATCTGCCTGAGAGGAAGATACCTTTCGGAAGGATCCATGAGCCAAAGAACTGGAGTTCAAAGATGGCCCCTGAAGGAAAGACTCACATCGTAACAGAGCACTTCTGTTTTGAAGGAGACGAAACATGGATAAAAAGCGATGCTGAACTTGTAAAAAACACAATCCTGGGTCTTGAGGACTTAGGGTTCTTCAAAAGCTATGAGGTCGTGGATAGCGCCGTTATAAGGGTACCGAAGGCCTATCCCCTGTTCGAAATTGGCTACAGGGAACATTACGATAAGATAATCAATTATTTTGAAAGATTCGAGAATCTCCATATCACTGGCCGGGGAGGGATGTTCAGGTACCATAATATGGATGATGCAATAGAGACTGGCATAGAAACAGCGGAAAAGATAATTAATAATTCAAAAGGATACGCGATGCAAGATGCAGGATGCAGGATTTTAATCCCATTAAATCCCCCTTTAGTAAAGGGGGACTGAGGGGGATTTACATGAATCATGTATCATGCATCATGAATCTTGATCTGCCATGAAATGCGCATTGATTATACCTGCCTGGGTGCCTGAAGATATATTCTCTTCAAAGACTGCAGGCTCACAGATAAACTACTGGCAGCCTCTGGGCACGCTCTATGTTGCCTCAGGCCTCCTCGCCTCGGGTCATGATGTAAAATTCCTGAACGGTGCCTTCATGACACACGAAGAGATCCTTAAGGATATAAAAGAATATAATCCTGAGTTTGTCGGTATATATTCAACAACCTTTGGCTGGCCCAAGGCCAAAAAGACCGCTTCGGATATTAAGAAAATCAGAAAAGAGATATTTATCTGCGCAGGTGGTCCCTATCCTATTGCAATGCAGGAGCAATGCCTTCATGATACCGGAGCCGAAGGCATCGATGCCATTATTACAGGAGAGGGTGAGATCACCGTCCCTGAGGTCCTCGGTAAAATCCAGCGAGGAAATAGCCTTGAGGGTGTAGAAGGAGTTGTTTACAGAAAAGGTGAAACAACCATCAAGAACCCGCCAAGACCTTTAATCAAAGAGCTCGATTCCATCCCCTATCCTGCAAGAGAGCTTTTGGGCAATAAGAATCTTTACATCCCTCCGCCTGCCACATACAGGAGAAGGCCTGTTGCCGTTCTCATAACATCGAGGGGGTGTAACAGGAGGTGTATCTTCTGTTTCCAGATTGACAGGTATCGAAAGAACGGGATCCGCTACCGCAGCGTAGAAAATGTCATGAATGAGATAGATCTCTGCCTGAAACAGGGTTTCAGGGAGATAAAGTTCATAGACGACACCCTTGCTGCTGATTATGACAGGGCGATGGGAATAACCCGGGAGATAAAGGCAAGGAAACTGGATTTCACATGGTTCGCCTCGGCCTGTGTAAATCAGGTGGATAAACCCCTGCTTCAGGCATTCAGGGATGCAGGATGCTGGGCCATACTCTTTGGTGCAGAAAGCGGTGTCCAGAAAAACCTGAATAAGATAAGAAAGGGGATAACACTTGAACAGACAAGAGAGGCGGTAAGGTCTGCAAAAAAGGCGGGGTTAAAAGTTTTTACTCCTTTTATGTTCGGTATTCCAGGTGAGACCTTTGAGGATGGACTGAAGACGATTGACTTTGCCTGTGAGCTTGACCCTGATGTCGCAAACTTCCATGCCATCACTCCGTTCCCGGGAACAGACCTCTATGACGATATAGCAGAATACGGGACTATCTCAAGTGATCTGACCGACTTCACATACCAGGGTGCTGCATTCATTCCCGATACAATGTCAAGAGACCTGATCCGGAGGCTTCGCTCAATAGCCTTCAGGAGATTTTACTCAAGGCCCAGATATCTGGTGAGGAGATTTCTCGGCATCAGAAACCTTAACGATCTTAAGGCATCTGTAAAAGGTCTAAAGAGCCTCTTCCATCTTTGGACAAGAAGTGACCTGTTCACTCCTGAGACCCCTGAACCTGATTCTGGGTCAGAACCAAAAAAAACACCTGCAAATCCTTGAATTCCTGAAATCTTTATGAGATAATGCCATAGAAAAACTCACCCTGTTGTAGACTCGACTCATAGAGATGGGTGCGTTTAAAGTCTTTTTACATGAAAAAGACCCTTTTGATAATTCTATCCCTATTTATCCTCATTATAGTAGCCTATTTCATCTATTCGCCCGTTCCCGAAGGAAATGGAAGCCAGTTCAACAAGAAGAGAAACGGGATATGGATGGCCCATAGCTGGTTTGACGAATACCATTCTGAGGAGGAAATTTTTGAACTCGGAAAGAGACTGAAGGAATACGATATCAAATATATCTATATCCATGTCGGACCTTTGAATCAGGACGGAGGTATACCTCATTATTCTGAAGAAATCCCTAAAGGTTTTATCCATAGTATAAAAGGTATGAATCCTGAACTGATGATCCTTGCATGGATTGGAGGGAAAAATAAAGCCTTCGGTGGAAAGGTGGATTTAGGGTCAGGAAAGGTTATCGATGAGATTTCAAGGGTATCAAGGGAACTTGTTCTTCTCGGTTTTGATGGCATCCATATAAATATCGAGCCCCTAATTGACGGTGACCGCAAATTTCTCGATCTCCTCCGTTCTATCAGAAAAGAAATCGGAGAACAAAAAATTCTCTCGGTCGCAGCGATGAAATGGCGGTTCTTCAACCTGCCTCACATCTGGCATTCAAAATGGTTCTGGAGTTCAGGATATTATAAAGAGATAGGAAAGCTTGTTGACCAATTAGTTGTAATGGTGTATGATACAGCCATTCCACTTAAGAAACTCTATATATGGTATGTAAAGAACCAGACAGTAAAGGTAACCAGTGCTGTTGCCGGCCTTCGTAATCCAGGTCCGGAGATCCTGATCGGCCTTCCGGCCTATGATGAAAAGAGACTCACCCACAGGCCGGATGTGGAAAATATTGAAAATGGTCTTTATGGCGTAATCGCTGGACTTATGGACGAAAGAAGCGATAAATCCTCTTTCGGTGGTATCGCTATCTATTCTTACTGGGTCATGGATGAAAGGGAGTGGAGGGGTTATCTCATGCTCTGGAAAGGTTTAGCTATATAGTTCCATCGAGATTCTTAATCAAATATATAAGGCATAATGAAGAAAATTCTTCTTGTAGATAGCCCAGGGGCTACAATCGTGAATGAGCAAAGCTTCCTTAACAGGGCTAATGTAACACTTTTTACTGCAAGAAGCGGTAAGGAGGCCATCAGGATTTACAGGGAGCAACTTCCCGATATCGTAATCGTCGATTTCAATCTGTCCGATATGAGCGGGCCTGAACTATGCGAAGAGATATTCGCCATTAAGAGATGCCCTGTCCTGATGATAATTGAGAAGGGAGATAATGGGGCAATCAGGAGATGCAAAAAGGCATGGGTGGATGATTTCATCTTCAAACCTGTAAACCAGAAGGAGATTATAAGAAAAGTTGGAACCCTTCTCAGTATCCCCCAGAGAGAGGACTTCAGGATTCTCATGAAGGTAAGGGTTGAGGGGAGAAGGGAAGGAAACTTCTTTATGGGGAATACAATAGATATCAGCACCTCAGGGACGCTTTTAGAAACCCATCATAAAGAGATAGATGTTGGAGACCGCCTTGAATGTAGTTTCTTTCTCCCCTGGAAATTAAAGGCCGTCACTATCCGGGGACAAGCAGCAAGAAAGGTCAAAGGAAAAGAATCCTTCCAGTATGGTATCCGATTCTTTGAACTGGATCCCACCCTGAAGGAAGAGATAAGGGATTACATTAAGAAGAAGGAAAAGATAGAAGACCTATGACCCAGGCAGCCGCTATAAGTAGATTCAGGAGATATCAGCAGGCCCCGTTTTTCCGGCTCCTTATATCCTCTTTTATGATGGCGACTGCGGTAATGCCCATGGGTCTCCTGAGATTCCTCTCACTACCCTTTATTATCCTTTTTATACTTTTTAACAGAAAGAACTTCAATGCCATTGAGCTTAATATGTCCCGAATATATAAAAACAGGATATCGAGGTTTAAAAGGATGACTCTTGCATACAGGGTCTTCAGGAACTATTCTTACTACCTCATAGAGTTCTTTTACCTGAGTCATAACGAAAACAGGTTCGGGAAATTCAACTTAGAAATACAGAACAGGGAATACCTGACCATGGCGAGAGAAAGGGGAAAAGGCATAATATTCCTCACAATCCATATGGGAAACTGGGAGATCGGGGGACTCTATTTCACCTCTCTCGGCTTTCCCCTCCATGTTGCCTATGCCCCTGATGAGGCAGATATCCTTGAGAGGAATCGAAGTATATGCAGAAACGGATGGGGTATAAAAGAGATACCACTTCTTCGAGACAGATTCTCATCCATAAGGGTACTAAGGTTACTTCAGGACAATGGGATCGTCGCCATGCAGGGCGACAGGCTGCAGTTTGATAAGGGAGTAAGCCTTCCCTTTTTCGGACATCAGGCTACCTTTCCTAAAGGCCCCTTTCAGTTAGCCATAAGTTCCGGCTCAACTATTCTCCCGGTATTTATAGTCAGAGGAGATGGTACCAACTACAGAATAATCCTTGAAAGACCTGTATTCACTTCGGATAACCACAGGAAAGAAGACAGTCTTGAAAAGGTCATTTCAGAAGTTCTGCCGGTCTTTGAAAATTATATAAGAAAATTCCCTGACCAGTGGTATACATTCATGCCGTTCTGGGATGAAGACAAGATAAAGCTGCGAATATGAAAATAAAACTTATATACCCTGAATGGGGTAACTACCCATTGCTCTACAGGAGATATATTCCGACCCTCGGCCTCATAACCGTAGCCTCGCTCACACCTCCTGAAATAGATATCTCTATAACAGACGAAAGGATAGAACCTGTCGACTTCTCAGAGGATGTAGACCTTGTAGGTATTTCTACTATGACCTGTCAGTCAAAGAGGGCCTATGAGATAGCCCGTATCTACAAAGAGAAGGGGGTCACTGTTGTGCTCGGTGGGGTACACCCTTCCCTTCTGCCGGAAGAGGTCTCAAACTTCTGCGATTCTGTTGTGATCGGCGAGGCAGAGGAATCATGGCCTAAATTGATTGAGGACTTCAGAAAAGGTTCACTCCAGAAATTTTATTCATGCCAGGGTAAAGATACAAAGACCCCTTCCCTGAGATGGGAACTTTACAGTAATAAAGGCTATCTGCCTGTCAGTCCGGTCCAGTTGGTAAAGGGATGCCCCCTTGAGTTGGATTTTTTTTATGTCCATTGT
>CAKKRL010000150.1 GCA_919902655.1 Thermodesulfovibrionia bacterium | reverse complement strand
AATCCTAAAGCTTCTCAAGGGCTTTTATTTTGAGTTTCTGTCTCTTGTTAGGTTGCCTCGGATTTCCTTTTCTCGATGTTTTCATATAGTCTTCTTCCTCTAAAATATCGAAAGCCCCCCTCTGGCCTGATGACCTCAGTTTCCTTTCAAACTCCTGAGAGCTTACTGATGCATAATCCATGCTCCATGCATAATCTGCTACAGCCCTGTCTGAGCTTACCACTATCCATGCTTTTTTTCTCTCCCTCAGTATCCTCTCTATCACAGCATCAGCAGTCTCACCGCGTTTTGAGTATATGACCGTAACCATTCCCTGCTGCATAACAGATTCGAAAGGCTCCCCCTCTTTCCAGCCATCGAAAACAATAGTCAGGTCATGTCTCTTTATCAAACAGTATCCCTCGAGACGTTTTATCAGGCCTTCCCTTGACTTTTCAAGATCCTTATGGGAAACACCCATAAGATTATACCCATCAATCAGAACGTGGGCCATCTTATATACCCCATGCTATTTTGTCTTTACCACCACTGCGCCGGGGGCCTTTTCTCCGCTCGACTCCTTCTGGAGGAGATACGGTCCTTCTACGCCTGTCTTCCTTTCGCCTTTCCTTCTCTATAGGAAGATTGCAGGAAGGACAGACCCTGTATTTTTTCTCCAGCACAAAATGGCAATTGGGACATTCCATCATTTCCTCCCTATCACTGCATATTCCTGATAACCGTATAAAAGTTCGTTCAGCCTGTTAATGTTATTATTTATTGTATTCAGAAAGGCATCCTCAAACCTCCTCAGGTTATGGAAGAAATCCACCTGCTGTAACTTCATCTCATCCGGATACGGAGTTCCAAACCTTATTTCAACATTTTTGAATCCAGCCATCTCCAGAAGGAAGACCAGCGCCTGAGGGTGTATTGGTTTTATATGGGTAAGGTCGAGATAGAATGGGCCGGCGAAGGTAGTCAGGCAGAGGGGATTTATTGTCTCAGCTATAAAGGTTGTGTCTGTTTTTAGCTTCCTATAGGCCAGTCTTATCATCTCGATAATATCTCCTGCCTCAAGATGTTCCACTACCTGCGCTGCGAATACCCCTCCGAGGGAATCATCCTCCAGTGACTTCAGATGGCTTAACCCGTCTGCCTTTATTACATCAAGACCCATTTCTTTACATAGGGAGACGGTCAGTTCATTGGTATCTATGCCGTAAGAATTTATTCCCTTCTCTTTAAGCAGTTCGAGGAACTCCCCTCTCCCGCATCCTAAATCCAGTACTTTTTCAACATCTTTGAAGTAATCAACATAAATCCTCTGCTTTTCCTTTACATCTTCCCTTGTGCCCCTGTATCTATCCTCAAAGAGTAGATAGCTCTGATCATCAAGGGTTACAGTCTCGAGTTTGGAGTCTCGAGTCTTGAGTTTTAAGTCTTGAGTCTTGAGTCCTGCGTCCTGTGCCCTTTTAAGCCCTGAGAGTATCTCTTCCAATTTCCTCTGCTGTATATTAAATGATTCGAGGATATTGAGATGACTTTTATAAAGCTCATTATGACTTTTTATCGTGCCGAGATATTTTATACCTAATTCCTCATAACGACCCATAAGGTCCTGAATGTTATCCCTTAAGGACTGAAGGGATGGGTTGAGATAATTAATGAGGACTGTCATGAGCTTAACAAGATTCTGGTTCAGTTCCTTCTGTCCCTGAAGCATAACCTTAAATACAGGTCTTGCAAGGGCCCTGACTATTTTTTTAGCAAGGACGATTAACTTGCCTATATAAGGCCTGTGGGAGGCGATTTCTCTGTCGCTGGTTGGATCCCATATCTGGTTTATGGTGCCCACCAGCTCATCCATCTTTACCCTGACCTCTCTTGTAAGGGCAGCACCATGTTCCAGGAATTCCTTCCCCTCATCCCTCACATAGAAACCTTCTTCCTGCTTTTTCTTGATCTCCTCTCTGAGGTGATCCATTATGTCATTTACCGAAAGGCTTTCACCCTTTGGTTTTATATCTGTCATCTAACCCTCTTTGGAAGTTATTAACCAGTCGTGGTCTGGTCTGTAGATCCCTACATCCTTTATCTTTGATCTCATCACAAAGGAATAAAGCCTGCTCTGATAGTCATAGGGCTGTCCATCCCTCTTATGGATGGCTACATCAAGGAGATATGAGCCTTCTACAAGATTACTTCTATCAATGGAGAATATGACATTCCCCTCTCCCTCTACCGCACTAATAGAAAACCCGTCAATCGCAGTATTCGTTCCGAAAACGCATACGCCATCATCCCTGAATATCCCTATACCGAATACAGGGTCTTCTATTTTTCTCTTTGTCTTATAACTCAGGATTATCTCTATAGGTTCTCCATACTCAAAGAGGTATTTCTCCTTTTTATCCCCATCTGTAAGCCTGACGTTTGTAATCTCTATCTCCCTCGTTCCCCACCTGTTCGGACTTTCCCTCTTTGCCCCTTCGAGAGCACTCTGATGGTTTTCAAAGGCCCTCTCCTCCTCAAAACTTGCGACATATCCTGTGTAGCTATCTATAACCATCCTCGGAAGTCCCCTGGCCTTTAAAACACCATCCTCTATCCAGACCACCTCATCACACAGCCTCTCAATAGAGCCAAGGTCATGTGAAACAAAGACGAGTGTTTTACCCTTCCTCTTGAAATCGTTTATTTTATTAAGACATTTATGCTGGAATTCCTCGTCTCCAACTGCCAGTATCTCGTCTATAAGCAGTATATCCGGATCAACATTTATGGCAATCGCAAAACCAAGCCTCATATACATCCCTGAGGAATAGGTCTTTACAGGGCTATCTATAAAATCCTCAAGCCCTGCAAATTTCACTATACCGTCGAACCTGTCCTTGATCTCCTTCTTTGAAAGTCCAAGGATAATGCCATTTATAAAGATATTCTCCCTTCCACTCAGCTCCGGGTGAAACCCGGCCCCTAACTCTATAAGGGCAGATACCCGGCCTTTTACCCGGATACTTCCGGATGTAGGCCCCATAATCCCTGCCAGGAGTTTAAGGAGGGTGCTCTTGCCGGACCCGTTACTCCCTATAATCCCTATCATCTTTCCATTTTCAATGTTGAAACTTACATCCCTCAGTGCCCAGAAGGTCTCCGTTTCGAATGTATCCTTCCTGAATATCCCCATTACAAACAGGTCCTTGATTGTAGCAATTTCCCTGTTCGTATATTTTCTGAAACTCTTTGATACCCTGTCTATGTCTATCGCAACCATAATTATAATTTCTAAATCCTAATAGTTTAGTCTTCGACCCATCAGGAATTCAGGATTTAAATATTAGAGTTTTGTTTTTCAATTCATACCTCTTCGGCAAAGGTATCCCTGAATCTATTAAAAACATTATAACCTATAAGGAATATAAGTACCGAAATAATGAGGAGATAGCCGAGTCCTTTAATATCCGGCAGTCTCCCGTTAAAAAGTATGTCCTGATATGATGTCATAAGCGGAAAAAGTGGATTGAGTATCAAAAAGAATCCCCTGTATTTTTCGGGGATAAAGGTCACAGGATAGAGAATAGGTGTAAGAAAGAAGAGGAGCATAAGGAGGTTATTAATTATCTGTTCCACATCCTTTAAGTGGACATTCATGGCAGACAGAAAGAAGGCAAGACCACTTGTGAGAATAAACTGGATGATCAATAGAAAAGGGAAAAAAAGGACATTCATTGTTATGGTTATCTTGTATGAAAGGAGGAAGATTAAAAGGATAGGAAGACTCAGGAGGAAATTTATCATATTGGAGAGGACTGCCACTACAGGAAGGATCTCTGCGGGGAATACAACCTTCTTTATGAGATGCCCTCCCCCACGGATGGAGGCAGCACCATGAATTATAGAGGTTGAGAACCATAGCCATGGCAGGAGTCCGCAGAACAGAAAGGCCGGATAGCCTTCCATCGGATTCTTCAGATAAACAGAAAAGACAAGGGTATAGACACCCATGAGAAAGAGGGGGTTTAGAAACGACCATAAAAAACCAAGAACAGAGCCCCTGTATCTTGACTTAAGCTCCCTCAGTACAAGAGTCTGTATAAGAACCCTGAATTTGAAGACTTCAAGAATACCACTGAACATAATCAAATCGAAAACAAAATTCTAATAACTAAATCCTCAAATCCCCCCTCACCCCCCTTTTCTAAAGGGGGGATGGGGGGATTATTATGATTTGTGGTTATACCCGCTCTCTCCAATAGTTCAGCAGGTCTTCGAGGGTCTTCTCAAATGGTATCTCAGGTACCCATCCTGTCTTTTCTCTAAATTTTCTGCTATCACAGACTAAAAGGGGGACATCAGAAGGTCTCATCCTCTCAGGGTCTTTTTCTATAGATACCTTTATCTTCGAGTAAGAGAGGAGTGTTTCGAGAACGTCATGGATACTGTATGCTTTGTCATTACCTACATTATACACATCTCCTGCCTCCCCCTTTTCAAGGGATAGGTAGTAGGCCTTGACTATATCCCTTATATCCGAGAAGTCTCTTTTTGCCTCCAGATTCCCAACATAGATAACTGGCTTCTGGAGACCTTTTTCTATAGAGGCTATCTGCTTTGCAAAGCTGGAGGTTACAAAGACCTCTCCTCTCCGAGGGCCGGTATGGTTAAAGGCCCTCGTCCTTACAGTAAATATCCCGTAACTCTTGTAGTATTGATAAGCAAGATAGTCCTGTCCTATCTTGCTTACCGCATAGGGACTCAAAGGTCTCAGAGGGTTTGTCTCTTTTATCGGTACCTCATTCTCATAGACCAATCCGTATTCCTCGGAGCTTCCGGCAATATGCATCCTTGTATCCTTTAAATCCAACTCTCTGATTGCCTCAAGGATATTTAACTCACCCAGGATATTATTCATCAGGGTATCTGCCGGTGAGTTCCAGCTTGCAGGGACAAAACTCTGAGCAGCAAAGTGATAGACCCTCTCTGGCCTGACATCCTTTAAGACCTTTTTCGCAGAGGAGGCATCCCTGAGTTCACATTCATGTAAGGTAATCCTGTCCATAAGGTGTTCTATGTTCTCGATTCTGCTCCTCCATCTCTTGATTCCATGAACCTCTATGCCTCCCCTTTCGAGAAGATAATCTGACAGATGACTGCCAGCCATTCCTGTTATGCCTGTTATCAGGACCCTCATCAAAACCTCCTTAAAATCAAAATTCAAAAATCAAATATCAAAATGACAATTCAAAATTAAAAAATTCTTAGTACAGCCGTAACATTTTGATTTTTGCTCTGTAATTTTGCATTTTGAATTTTGCATTTTGCATTCTCAAAGATATTCCTCCAGTCCGTCCGACTTCAGTTTATCCACCAACTTCTTTACATCCTGGGCCTTATCCTTGTGACAGACCAGAAGGGCATCCTCCGTCTCGACAATAATTAGATCCTTAATCCCGATTGTGGCTATTAATTTCCTCGGACTGTAGATCAGGGTGTTGGTTGTATCTATCGAAACGTGCCTCGCCTGTTCTATGTTGCCATGGGGTCCTTTCTTAAGGATATTGTCAAGGGCAGTCCAGCTCCCCACGTCATTCCATCCAAAGTCCGATGGAATCACAGTAACATTATCCGCCCTTTCAAGAATACCAAAATCTACAGAAACGCTTTCCATTTCGCTGTATATTGATCTGATTACCTTCTTTTCTCTCGCCGTCCCTATTACCTTATCTATCTCCATAAGACTACTGTAAAGGTCAGGTAGATACCTTTTTATCATTCTAAGTATAAGATCGGCCCTCCAGATAAAGATACCACTGTTCCAGAGATGGCCTCCATTGCGCATGAACTTTTTTGCCTTTTCCTTATCCGGCTTCTCTATAAAGGCCTTCACCCTGTAAAGACCATCTCTTATTATATTTCCCATCCGGATATAACCATATCCTGTCTCAGGGCTTGTTATCTTCATTCCAAGCGTAATCAGATAATCGCCCTTTTCTGCTGCCAGTTTGGCCTTTTCTACAGTCTGACGGAAAATACCTTCCTTATGGACTAAATGATCCGAAGGCAGAATAACCAGGACAGCATCGGGATTGGCCCTTTTTATATAGAGGGATGTAAGACCTATAGCAGGAGCTGTATTTCTTCCAACAGGTTCAACAACTATGTTGCTTTCAGGGATATAGGGGATATGGTCTTTTAACTCTGCAACATGTATTTCGTTAGATACAATAAATATCCGTTTCTCAGGAATAAGAGGACTTATCCTGCTGACTGTCTGCTGGATCATCGACTCAGAACCAACGATATCGAGAAGCTGTTTTGGCCTTTTATGCCTGCTCCTCGGCCAGAACCGTGTCCCCTGCCCTCCTGCCATAATCACTGCATAGAGGTTATTCTTCATCAACTTACGGTCCTCCCGTAACGGTCTTCCAGTCTCACTACATCAGAGAGTTCAGGTGTTGATACCTCCAACACCTCACAATCCTCTAAGGCTATCATCCTGTGTTTTGTGTGTGGTAGAATCCTTATCCCCTCCCCTGGATTGAGTACAACCCTTTTCCTTTTTTTTCCGTCCTCCATATCGATCTCCATAAGTCCCGAATATAGAAAGATTGTTTCATCCTTTACATCGTGGTATTGATAACTCAGCATCTCGCCCTTTCTGATATGCAGAATTTTCCCCGCATATTTCTCTGTATGCGCCCATATGAGTTCATGCCCCCATGGTTTATCTATTTTTTTTATCACCTGAAAATCCTTTTTGGACAGGCGAGACGCCTGTCCTACCTGTAATTATATTTATACCCCAACGAAGTAGGTCAGGCGTCTCGCCTGACTTATTCTCATCCTCCTTTACGGAGTAATCGCATATAAATGCCTCATTTATCAAAAGGATACGGTATATTACTTAAAAATTCAAGGTCCTGAATCAAGTTCAGGATCAGCCGCTCACCTTCTTCTGCCAGTATTTATATAGATCCTCAAGGGTCTTCTCCAGCGGAATCACTGGTTGCCATCCGGTAGTCTCTCTGATCTTCCTGTTGTCCCCAACCCTCATGGTTATATCCACTGGCCTTAGTTTCTTGGTATCTTCTTCGATAGTTATAACCTTATCTGTAAACGAAAGAAGCCTGTCGAGAACCCACCTTATGGAGAATGCCTTTCCAGAACAGACATTATATACCTCACCTGATTTCCCTTTCTTCAGGAGGAGATAGTATGCCTCAACCACATCCCGCACATCAGTGAAATCCCTTTCAGACCTCAGGTCACCAACATAGATCTTTGGCGCCCTCAGACCTTTTTCAGCCTCTGCTATCTGTTTTGCGAAGTCCGAGCATACGAAGTATGGCTCTTGCCCCGGGCCTGTATGATTGAATGCCCTCACAGCTACAATATCTATCCCCTCAGATCTTGCATACCTTAACGCAAGAAGCTCCTGACATGCCTTGCTGACTCCGTAAGGACTCAGGGGCATAAGGGGATACTCCTCTCCTGTGGGTAGCTGGTCCGGCTGAACCCTTCCGTATTCATCGCTACTGCCGATTATCAGAATCTTTGTCTTCAGTCCGAGTTCTTTAATAGCCTCGAGCAGGTTATAGGTCCCGAGGAAGTTCACCCTGTATGTCTCCCACTCATTCTTCCATGAATGCTGAACATGACTGAGGCCTGCTAAATGATAAACCTCTTCAGGGCGGTTTTCCTCTAACACGTCCTTAAGGAGGCCATAATCCTTAACATCCCCTTCAAAGAGATGTATGTCCTTTATAATCCCGGATATTTTCTCTGTCTTATTCTTCTCGAGGATAAGGCCTGATACATCATAACCCCTTCCCAGGAGGAATTCAGAGAGGTGACTGCCTACAAAACCGTTAATTCCCGTGATAAATGCCTTCATAATTTTTTAATCCCCCTCAATCCCCCTTTAGTAAAGGGGGATTGAGGGGGATTTTACCTTTTCCATCAGTCGATTTGAAGAGATTTCTTTAGCTCCTCTGTCTCAACCACAGCTGTTCCAATCTTCCCTACTACAATCCCTGCAGCGTGATTAGCAATCATGGCTGCCTCCTTCATTGTAGCTCCTGATGCAATGGCAAGGGTCATAACCCCTATTACAGTATCACCTGCCCCTGTTACATCAAAGACCTTCTTGGCTACGGTAGGTATATATGTAACTTCGCCATTATCCTCCACAAGTGCCATCCCCTCTTCTCCGCGGGTAATCAGAACGGCCTTGCATTTTAATTTCTCTATTAAAGACCTGCCTGCCCTTTCTATGCTCCTCTCATCTACAATAGCGATCCCTGAACCGGTTGATGCCTCAAGGGTGTTCGGTGTAATAAGTGTAAGCCCTTTATACAAATCGAAATGGCCAACCTTAGGGTCAGCCACTACAGGTAAACCCTTGCTATTAACAAGGGAGACAATTTCGCTGACCAGTCCCTTTGTTATTACACCCTTATGGTAGTCAGAAATAACAAGGGCATCGATTTCTGAAAGTCTATCTTTTAAATACCCTTTAATGATCTCTATTGTACTATTGTTAATCTCATCCCTTTTCTCTCGGTCATACCTCACAACCTGTTGACTGTGTGCTATGATTCTCGTCTTTAAAGTTGTAGGTCTGTTTGATTCAACAATTATACCACCTGTATCTATCCCCCTTGTCCTGAGTTCATGGATTATCTTTTTTCCTATCTCGTCATGGCCGACCACTCCGCAGATCAGCACCTTGCTGCCAAGGGAAACGATATTATTCAAAACATTCGCAGCCCCTCCAAGAAGAAAGTCCTCTTCCTCCATATCCACTACCGGGACAGGCGCTTCAGGAGAAATGCGAGTCACCTTTCCCCAGATATACTGATCCATTATTATATCCCCTACAATAAAAATAGTCTTCTTAGAAAAGTTATCCATGATCTCTATTGTGCGTCTCTTATCCATTACTTCAGGTTACCTCCCATTATCCTATTCTCTTTTCCTTCAGTTCCATACCCTGTCCCTTCAATATAATGGCAAACCCCATACCCATAAGGAGCCAGAACAAAAGGGCAGTGTCATCTATATATATATAGTCGAACTGGTTTCTTATTAAAAAACCTGTCAGGACAACCAACAGAGAGGTCATAAGAACCTTCCCAAAACCTGCCATTAGCCCCATCCCTTTTATAAGGGTCTTTGTTAAAGAATACAATAACCACAGAAAAATTATCAACCCCGGTATCCCTATTTCAAGGGCGATCTCCATGAATATGTTATGGGTATGCCATAACCCCTTATCCTCCAGCATAATAGGATTATCAGGAAATGCCTTCTTGAAGCTCTCTTTACCATAACCTATCCCTGTAAGTGGATGTTCACTGATCTTCCCTATCCCTTCTTTCCAGATAACTATCCGGGACAAGGCAGTCTCTCTACCGACCATTTCCCCTGTTGGTGAGGGGACAGGAACCTCGTGGATCAAAACATCTTTGACAGGCGAGAAGATCGCAATAACCATCAGTATAAAAACCATAGATATAACAGCCAATAAGGTCTTCCACTTCTTCTTTATACCGGTGAGCAATATCACCTGTGCAATAAATGCAACCCATGCGGCCCTGTTATGGGTGAGATAAAGCGCAAATACGGATACAAGAACGATTATAGATCCAAAGGCCTTTTCTTTTATACTGTTGGATAAACCATGCAGAATAAATATTACAGGAACAGTCAGTACAAGATACACCCCTAAGTCCACTGTTAATGAGTTTATCTTGACCATATCCAGCAGTG
>CAKKRL010000149.1 GCA_919902655.1 Thermodesulfovibrionia bacterium | reverse complement strand
TGTGAAATTTGATTATCTCTGGGAGAAGGCAAAAGAACTTGGCGCAGACCTGATCTCAACAGGCCATTATGCGAGAATAGAGAAGAATCAACGATCAGGGAGGTACCTCCTGAAAAAGGGGGCCGATCATAAGAAAGACCAGTCGTATTTCCTTTATGTGATGACCCGGGATCACCTCAGCCATACCATCTTCCCTCTCGGAGGCATGAGGAAAGAAGAGACAAGAAAGATTGCAAAGGATCTGGGCCTTTCAGTAGCAATGAAATCCGAGAGCCAGGAGATATGTTTTATACCCGGGGATGATTATCCTAATTTCCTTATAAATATTGTATGCGATAAGATTAGTCCTGGGCCGATTCTTGATAAAGAAAAAAAGATATTAGGACAGCACAGGGGCCTGCCCTTTTATACTATTGGCCAGAGAAAGGGCCTCGGGATTGCCCATGCAAGGCCATTTTATGTTGTTTCGATAGACAAGGATAGTAATGCCTTGATCGTCGGTGAGGAAGAAGATTGCTTTTCAAGCGAATTTGTTATAAAGGATCTTAACTGGATAGCATTAGACGATCTTCAGGAAGCACAAAAGGTTAAGGTAAAGATAAGGTCAACTATGAAAGAAGAGGATGCGGCAATAAAACCGTTAAATGGAGATGTTCATGTAAAATTCGACAGTCCCCAGCGGGCCATAACCCCTGGTCAGTCAGCGGTCTTCTATGAGGGAGATGTGGTTTTGGGAGGGGGAATAATAAATTATATCTTATGATTGGAGAAATTAGAAAAAGACTTCCTGCATTAATGCAGAGCTATGGCACAACTACCTCTTCTATCGAGGAATTTACCACAAAGATCTTTATATTATTGCTCCTCTCATCGGTAGGAAGAAGAAAAAATCCCTTTTGGGAAGGGTCGGGATTATCGAGGAAGAAACCCTTTTTCCATGGTATAGGGCCTTCGAGAAAGCCTGTTATCAATTCTCCGTCCTTGAATTTAACAATTACCCTTTTACCTTTAGTTTTCGTTAAACCGTAAACATTCCTCTCTTGATATTCCCTGTCGCCTTTAAAGGTCTTTACAAAATATATGGCCTTAAGCTCTGAGAGATTGATCTCTTTTCTCCCTTCCTTCGTTTCTAACGGAATAGTTTCATTGCCGTGATTGATTGATTTCAGATATCCCCTGACGCCCTTACCGTTTATAAATCGAAGCACAACCTTTTCTTTGTATTCCATAAACACCTCTCACACTTTCAGTATTATCCTTGCATCTACTACAGTAAGTCCTTCAGGATAGAGAAAGACAGGGTTGAGGTCTACTTCCTGTATATCTTTTATCTCTTCCATTAGTTTTGATACTTTAACCATAGTATCTGAGAGGGATTCTCTGTCGAGGGGTTTACTTCCCCTGTATCCTTCGATAAGTGGGTATCCCTTAAGTTCCTCCATCATGCCTAAAGCCTCTTTTTTCGTAATCGGTGCTAATCTGAAGGAAATATCTTTAAGAATCTCCGTGAATATACCACCAAGGCCAAACATAATTGCCGGGCCGAACTGCAGATCTCTTATTCCTCCTATTATAACCTCTGTTGATTGGAAAGCCATCTTTTCAACAAGGATACCGATGACCTCTGCATCAGGGACCTTTCTTCTGATATTTTCTATTATATCCGAGAAATCCCTTTTTACCTCATCTTTATTTCTTGCTCCGATCTTAACGCCGCCAAAATCTGTCTTATGTATTACCTGGGGAGAAATAACCTTGAGTACAACAGGATAACTAATAGATTCGGCTATATTAACGGCCTCATCTTCGTCTCTTGCGGCCCCTGAACTCGGGATAGGTATCCCTACAGAATTTATTAAGGCCTTTGCCTCTGGTTCTAAAAGAGACCTTTTCTGTGCAAGGGCCATATTTACTATCTCTTTCGCCTTGTCCATAGTTTCACTCGAATCCTTGAGCCCTTGAACCCTTAAATCCGCATTCATATTTCTTCATCCCCCGATGATTGTCCTGTCTTCCTCGAGTGCCTCATAAATACCCCTCTGGATTACAGGATATGTGACCGAGTCCCACCTGTCACCAAAGTGTCGCGATATGAGGTTTAGAGCAGAGGGGTCATCCGTATCTATCACAAAGATAACCTTTAAAGGTGACAGCCCTACAACCTCATAACGATTAATAGTCCTGCATCTCTGCTGGAAGACCTTATCCCTGCCCTCTTTTATCCATTCCTCCCTCTCTCTTTCGATCTCTTTAAGGGTTGTTTCCTCTTTAGCATCGAATATCATGATATACCACATCGTTTACCTCCATCATTATTATTTTAATTTTGCAAATATAGTTATGTAAAATTACAAATAAATTCTTTCAATCATAAACTTTTCTCCCTTATCAGCATCTCAACTACTGAGGGATCTGCAAGGGTTGAGGTATCTCCGATCTCGTCTGACTTACCTTCAACAATCTTTCTCAGTATCCTCCTCATGATCTTTCCGCTCCTTGTCTTTGGAAGGCCGTCCACAAACCGTATAACATCAGGTTTCGCTATAGGTCCTATCTCTTTTTTTACCTGTACGTAAAGCTCTTCCTCAAGTTCCCTGCGCTTTTGTATACCGCTTTTCAGTATTACAAAGGCATAAATCCCCTGCCCTTTTACCTCGTGGGGAAAACCTACAACAGCAGCCTCAGCAACGCTATGGTGTGAAACAAGGGCACTCTCTATCTCTGCAGTTCCGAGTCTGTGTCCTGATACATTTATTACATCATCGATCCGGCCGAGCAGCTGAAAGTCCCCGTCCCTGTCTTTCTTTGCACCGTCACCGGTAAAATAATACCCGGGGTATTGGGAAAAATATATCTCATAAAACCTCTTCTGGTTACCATAGATACTCCTTGCCATGCCGGGCCATGCAGTCTTAAGAACAAGCGCACCTTCTTCATTGATTCCTGCTTCTCGTCCATCTGCTTTCATAACTGCCGGCTGTATTCCGAAAAAGGGTCTTCCTGCAACACCCGGTTTTAATGGAATGGCCCCTGGCAGGGATGCTATAAGGGCGCCGCCTGTCTCTGTCTGCCACCAGGTATCAACGATCGGGCAGTTCCCCTTTCCTACAAAACGGTGATACCAGAGCCATGCCTCAGGGTTTATGGGCTCCCCAACAGTACCGAGCAGTCTCAGACTGGTTAAATCCCTATTTTTCGGCCATTCCTCGCCCTCCCTCGCAAGGGCACGGATAACAGTCGGTGCAGTATAGAATATGTCCACTTTATATTTTTCCACAATCTTCCAGTACCTGTCAGGCTCTGGGTAGGTGGGCACTCCTTCGAACATTATACTTGTAGCACCGCATGAAAGCGGGCCATATACAATATAGGTATGCCCTGTTATCCATCCTATGTCTGCTGTGCACCAGAAGGTATCTTCCTCATGGTAGTCAAAGAGGTATTTGAAGGTCATCAATGCAAAAAGCAGATATCCCCCTGTTGTATGGAGCAGTCCCTTGGGTTTCCCTGTAGAACCCGATGTATAGAGGATAAAGAGGGGGTCTTCTGCATCCATCTGTTCCGGTTCAGAATAGGAGGGAATATCATCCTTAGATATCTCTTCTTCAAGAAAGAAGTCTCTCCCATCCGTCATATCGATACTTGTACCTGTTCTTTTAACAACGAGACACCTCTTTACGGACAGGGCACCTTCCATTGCTATATCGGCATTCTTTTTTAACGGTATAACCTTACCTGCACGGAAACCTCCGTCGGATGTTACGAGTATCTTTGCCTCGCTGTCATTCAGCCTCTCCATTAATGAGGCTGCGCTGAACCCGCCGAAGACTACATTATGTATGGCACCGATCCTGCTGCATGCGAGAATGCCTATCGGAAGTTCGGGTATCATCGGGAGATAGAAGGCAACACGGTCCCCTTTTCTGATACCCATCTTCCTGAGAAGGTTGGCAAACCTGCAGACATGCCGGTGAAGCTCCTGATAGGTATAGATCCTGTTCTCCCCTGATTCTGATTCCCAGATGATTGCCGCCTTATTTTTTCTAAATGTTAAGAGATGTCTGTCCAAACAGTTATATGATGCATTCAGTTTTCCTCCTTTAAACCATGAGATCTCAGCCCTTTTAAAATTATATTCCATTACCTTATCCCATTTCCTGTACCACTGGAGTTCCTCTGCAGCTTCAGCCCAGAATTTTTCAGGGTCATTTATAGATCTCTTATATAGTTTTTCGTATTCTTCAACACTTTTGATATGCGCCCTTTTCCTGAAATCTTCTGGTGGATAATAAATCTTTTCTCTCTTTACCTCAGCCATTTTATCTCCCTCAGCAGTGGCAGGCCTGCCTGCCCTTTAATTTATGTGTTTATCATTCCCCTCTTAACAAGCAGCGACGCTGCCTTTACTGCCCTTTCCGGTGATGGAAATACCGGGAGCCCCTTTTTTTCAAAGAGCCCCTTTCTGCTCATCGTAAATCTTCCACCTATACTGCATATAAGAAGAGGTTTGCCTGTTACCTCTTCTGCCCCGGCTATAACATCAATCAGTCTGTCTGTAAGGGCAGGAGGTCCCCATAAAGCGGTCACAATAGCAAGATCGTAATGATCTCCGCTCAATGCCTCCCTGAGAACGATCCCATACTCATCATCGGTAGCGCTACCTGTCAGGTCAACAGGGTTTCTTAGAGAATAATATGAAGGAAGTTTCTTGCTCAGCCTCTCCTTTATTTCGTAATGGAGGTCCGGTATATCAAGACCGTGATCACCGCAAAGATCAGCAATAGCCACCCCTATTCCTCCTCCGTCAGTAACAATAAGGACCCTTTTCCCTCTGGAAGGTTTCTGGAATGAGAGTATCTTGCAGGCATCAAGCAGTTCTCCATAGGTTTCTGCCTCAACAACACCGGCCTTCCTGAATGCGGCCTTATATATCTCATACCTTCCTGCCATTGCCCCTGTGTGGGAACGAGCAGCAGATGCGCCTGCCTCCCTCTTGCCTGCCTTAAAGGCAACAACAGACTTTCTGAGAGAACAGTAAGATGCGGCCTCAATAAATTCCTTTCCATTTTCAATAGACTCTATGTACATAGCAACAACCTTTGTGCCATTATCATCTGCCAGATACCTCAGGAGTTCTGATTCCCCTATGTCAATGCGGTTGCCATAATTGACTACCTTCGATACACCCATACCTTCATATGCAAGAATATCGAGGAACGTAACAGCAAAGGAACCACTCTGGGAAAGGATCGAAACAGGGCCCGGCCCTGGCCTTTCCATCCTTTCAGAAGGTATAAAGAATGTATCAAGACAGGAGGCAGGGCTATAGACACCCATACAGTTTGGCCCGACAATCCTTATCCCCAGTTCATTAGAAATATCCTTTACCTTTTTCTCGAGTCTTTCACCTTCTTCTCCTGTCTCCCTGAATCCTGAGCTTATAATGATAACAGAACCTATCTTTTTATCTCCGCATCCCTTTAATACACCGGGGACATTAGGTGCAGGTATTGCTATAACTGCAAGGTCTATATTGGTCGGAATATCATTAACCGATGGAAAACATCTGATACCGAAAACCTCTTTATAGGAAGGGTTTACAGGGTATAGATTCCCCCTGTAACACGCACCGAGTAGGTTCTGGATGATAATGCCTGAGAGTTTGCCAGGCTTTTCGGAGGCACCTATGATTGCGATGGATTCGGGATTAAAAAAGCCGGATAGATCAAGCATTGTAGAAATATT
This sequence comes from Thermodesulfovibrionia bacterium, assembly GCA_919902655.1. Taxonomy (GTDB): domain Bacteria; phylum Nitrospirota; class Thermodesulfovibrionia; order JACRGW01; family JACRGW01; genus CAKKRL01. Next base: position 22,720 of record CAKKRL010000149.1, on the reverse strand, counting down.
ATCATACAATGTTTCAATAGGCAAGGTTCTATTCAAAGAATGAAAAATATTGACAAAAAGATTAAAGCTGATAAAATAGTTTACTATAATATAATAAGATCACATTCAAACGATTTAAAATGCCTGATAACAAGATACTCGTTGTAGATGACGATAGAGCGTTAAGACATGTCTTAATAGAAATCCTTCAGAAAAATAATTTCCTCACTCTGGAGGCCTCCAGCAGTAAAGAGACATTTGAAATCTTCAGAAGGGAGAGACCTGATTCTGTTCTCCTCGACCTCAAAATGCCAGATATGGACGGGATTGAGGTAATGCAGGAATTGAAAAAAATAGATCCTGACATACCGGTTATTATTGTAACTGCCTATGGTGACATCCCTACGGCTGTGGAGTCGATCAAGCTTGGTGCATATGATTTTATAGTTAAACCACCTAAGTTTGACAAACTCATCTTCACCCTGAAAAGGGCAATAGAAAAGTTGGAGCTAGAAAGGTCTGTAAAAAGACTCAATACTGCCGTGGGGGTATCCCTTGAATGGCTTTTAGGTAATGGCAATGCCATAAAAGGAATCATAGAACAGATACACCAGGTCGCCTGGAGTGATTTATCAGTCATTATTCAGGGAGAGACAGGTACGGGGAAGTCTACCATCGTACGTATTATACATAATCTTAGTAAACGGGGAAGGGGCCCTTTTGTTTCCGTTGATCTCAGTGCAATGCCTGAGACTCTTGTAGAGAGCGAACTTTTTGGATATGAAAAGGGGGCTTTCACAGGAGCTGAAAGAAAAAAGAAAGGATTTTTTGAAGTCTCAAATAGCGGTACGATATTTATTGATGATCTTGAAAATATGTCTCATTATGTACAGAGCAAGCTTCTAAGGGCAGTCGAAGAAAGAAAGGTCTACCCCCTTGGAAGCACACAACCTGTGGATATAGACGTCCGTATAATTACAGCAACCAATAAAGACATAAAACATTCAGTAAAAGAAAGGAAATTCCGGGAGGATTTATTTTTCCGTCTCGGTGAATTTATTATAAACCTTCCACCACTAAGGGAGAGGGTTGAAGATATACCATTCTTTGCCCAGAAATTTTTAATAGATGCAGGTATTGAACTGAATAAGCAGGTAAGAGAAATAACAGACGATGCAAATAATCTATTAAAGAGATATCTCTGGCCAGGTAATATCAGGGAATTGAAGAATGTTATCCGCAGGGCAGTCCTTCGTTCAAATAATGGTGTAATCAGGTCTGAACATTTAGAGTTTATCATTATTGGCGATAAACAGGAAAATAGGAACAATATATTCAAAGAGCCTACTGTTAGATCATTAAAAGAAGCAGAAATGGAAAATATAAAAGATGTTTTGGATTTAACGCTGGGCAATAAAACAAAGGCTGCTTCAATATTAAAGATCGATTATAAAACCCTCCTTAGAAAGATAAAACAGTATGGAATTTAATTATGGCATTATGCCATAGTATGGCATAATGCCATGAATGTTTTTCCCTTCTTAGCGTATTAAATCCATTTAAAATCAATAAGATAGATTCTGGCATTTCTTTTGCTTTAATTATTAGGCATACAAGGAGGTAACGCCTTATGCGGCTTGAATATATCAGTCCTTTTATAGTTTCTGCACGTGATGTTCTTAATTTTTTTGTGCATTCATATATAAAGAGCAGTTTGATAGTTCTGAAGGATTCTCTTTCAGTGAGCGGCATTTCTATCACAAACTTTCTATCCGGTGGAGTAGAAGGGAGGGTAGTACTGGATATCGAACCTTTACTTGCGAAAAAGTTAGCCAATATTATAAATGGTACACGATTTAATAGGATTGATTACCTCACAATAGATACAATCTGCGAGATCACAAACATAATCATAGGAAAGGCTATAACCTTATTGAATGATAGAGGTTTCAGTGTTCGTTTATCCACACCATTTTTTTATATTGGTGAAAAAACATATAATGATCTTGAATCATTATGTATAAATCTTACAACAAAATGGGGGGATATAAGAATACAGGCCAATATCCAGGAAAGAGATAACACTATTGTAGATAGAAGGAGATCCTATGCTTAGAAATAATCAGGTGGTCAGATTCATGTTGGGGAAGGAATCTTTTGGGATAAACATCGGTAACGTACAGGAAATCATCAATATTCCAGAGATCACGAAAATACCTGATACACCGCAGTTCCTTGAAGGTGTGATAAACCTGAGGGGAAAGATTTTGTCAGTAATCGACCTCAGGAAGAGATTGAATTTTGATGCCACACATAAGGATAAGAAAAACAGGATACTCGTAACTGAGATTGATGGAAGGGTTATCGGGTTGATCGTAGATGAGGTCTCAGAGGTAGTAAAGATTAATCCCGATAGCATTGAACCTACGCCGGAAATGATCAATTCCTCTGGTGTGGAGTATATCAGTGGTGTTGGAAAACTCGATGACAGAATAATTCTTCTTCTTGATTTTGAGAAGATATTAAGCAATGAAGATATGAATAAGGTTTTGGGTCCTAAGATAGATATAGATAATGATAATACTGTTTTAAATCAGCAGGTAAAGGAGGGAGGTCTATGAAAAGGATTTTGATGGTTTTAATAATCTTGTTTCTTTTAACTTCTTTTTTGGGATTTACTTATGGGGCCGAAAAGGCACCTCAGAAGATTATAGATTTTTCAAAAACATCACTCGTCAAGCTTGGAACTGACCCAATAATTGTAAAAGCAGTCAGGGCTGAAAATGTTAAAGGAAAAACTCTAGATGAGATAAAGGCGATGGATAAAAAATGGATGGCCACCCCTGGCATTGCAGACTTTATGCAGGCATTAATGGATAATGAGTGTGGAAAACATCTGCGCGACATCCAGAAATCAGCACCATATTATGCAGAAATATTTGTTATGGATAATCAAGGTGCAAATGTATGTATGAGCGATAAGACAACAGACTACTGGCAGGGTGACGAGGACAAATTTATTGAATCATACAAAGGGGGTACAGGGGCCATCCATATCAGTAATGTGAAATTTGATGACAGCACCCAGGCCTATCTTGTGCAGGTATCCGTTCCTGTAAAGGACGAAGGCAGGGTAATAGGTGCCATCACAATAGGTATAGATGTTGAGAAATTCAAATAATTTCATTTCAGAAAGTGAGGCAAAGAATGAAATGGTTCAGAGATCTCAGGATAGGATTAAAACTTTCACTCGGGTTCCTTGTGATTATCACCTTTATGTTTGCTATTGGCCTTGCAGGGTATATAAGTTCTAAAAATATTCAACGGCATGTAGATGATGTCTTTTTTTTAAGAATTCCGAGCCTCAATTATCTGAAGGAAACAGGCAATAATCTCCACCAGTTGCTTGTAGCTGAAAGGTCTATGATATTCTCAAATCCTGAATCTGAATTGTTCAAAGAGCTAAAAGAGGGTTATGACTTAAACCTCGCACAGTCAGATGAAAGATGGCAGAAATACAAGACCCTTGCTAACAGCACCGAAGAAAAGGAGATTATATACAAATATGACAGGACAAGGGAAGAATGGAAAGAACTTTCGAAAAAGGTAGTGAATGGACGTGTGGAAGATACTATTAGTGGAAGGCGTCTTGCCATAGATCTTACTCTTGGAGAATCAAGAAAAAAATTTGAGGAGATGCGGGGATATCTGGATAAACTTACCGAAATCAATCTTGGAATCATAAAAAGCGCACAGAATGAATCATCGAAAACCTATAAAAAAATGGTAGCTAACATATTAGCTGTTACAGGGACAGCGCTCCTAATTGGTATCTTACTTTCCTGGATTATAAGTAAAGAGATTACCAGCCCGCTTAAAAGTGTTGTGGAAATAACCAAAGAAATGAGTAAAGGACATCTCGATAAGAACCTCGACATTAACAGAAAAGATGAGATAGGTAAACTGGCCGAATCATTCCGAACAATGATTGATTATCTTAAGGGAATGGCAAAGACTGCCGAAGAGATTGCTGGAGGAGACCTAAGAAGCAATGTAGTACAAAAATCCGAGAAAGACCTTCTCGGTAACGCATTTAATAAAATGCTAAACGGACTGAAATCAATAATCTCTAATGTAAAAACAGGCGCAGATGAAATCGCATCTGCCTCTTCTCATATCGCAGAATATACTGACCAGACATCTAAAAAATCTGAATCATCATTCAGTGCAGTGGAGGAAATAACAGCCACAATGCATGAGATGTCTGCCAATATACAGAGTGTAGCAAGAAATATACAGAGCCAATCGGCATCAGTAACAGAAACATCTTCTTCAATAGAACAGATGGTATCCTCTATTCAAAGAGTAGCTGAAAATGTTAAAAGGCTTGTAGACCTAGCTCAAAAGGCGTTAGAAGCAGTTATAACCGGAAGACAGGCTGTTATGAAGGCATCCTCAGGTATGGAGGAAATAAATAGTGTGACTAAACGGGCTGCAGAAACCATAGGAAAGCTTGCCTCTAAGTCAGATGATATAGTTAGAATAATTGAGGTAATAGATGATATAGCAGAACAGACAAATCTCCTCGCCCTGAATGCAGCTATAGAGGCAGCAAGGGCTGGAGAGCAGGGAATGGGTTTTGCTGTAGTTGCAGAGGAAGTGAGAAAGCTCGCAGAGCGGTCAGCCAAGTCTACAAGGGAGATTGCCGAACTTATCAATATAGTCACAAAGGAATCACAGGAAGCAGTTAGCCATATGGACAATAACGCCGATATTGTTGAGCAGGGTTTGATCCTCAGCCGCGAGGTCAATCAGGCCCTGCAGAAGATAGAAGAAGCTGTAGCAGAGGTTTCTAAATACAGTCAGGAGATAGGGATAGCGACGGTAGAACAATCAAGTGGATCTGAACAGATACAAAAGGCGATGGTAAGCCTGAATGATATTACGCAGGAGATAAGTACATCTGCAGAGGAACAATCTTCTGGGGCAGAGCAGGTTGTGAAGGCTATTGAAAGGGTAAGAGAGATGGTCCAGCAGAATGCCTCTGGCTCTGTTGAACTTGCAACATCTGCAGAACAATTGAACAAACAGGCAGAATCCCTTCATGCTATCGTAGGGAAGTTTTCTCTCAACGGGAAGGTTGGTTGAGATTATGAACTATTTAAAAGATGTTAAGACTTTAGATGAGTTCAGGCCCCTTAAAGATATTCATGTTGAAAAAAGAATTACTCTAATAATTTAAGAGGAGGGATTAAAAATGAAAAAGATGAAAAGACGTGAATTTATCAAATTGGGGTTAAGTGCAGTAACTATTGGAGCAATTGGGCCTACCTTTATCTATCCGGGATGTACAATCAACATGGTCAGATTTCCAATCTCTCTGAACAGATACAAAAGGCGATGGTAAGCCTGAATGATATTACGCAGGAGATAAGTACATCTGCAGAGGAACAATCTTCTGGGGCAGAGCAGGTTGTGAAGGCTATTGAAAGGGTAAGAGAGATGGTCCAGCAGAATGCACTTAGCTCGGTTAATCTCTTATCGGTAGCTGAACAACTTAAAAAACAGGCAGACAGTCTTCAGACGATTGTCACAAAATTCTCTTTAAACGGAAGGTATAATTAAGACCTATGAATAATTACACTAATATTATGACAACTGACGAGTTTAATCTCTTTAGAAATCTTATCCATAATGAATCAGGAATATTTATTAAGGAATCGAGGAAAGACTTCCTCAGAACAAGAATCGAAAAAAGACTAAGAGAACAGAATATAGGAAGTTATTTCAGGTATTACAAGCATGTTACAGATTATAAGAACAAAAAGGAATTATTCAATCTCCTCGAAAGTGTAACAATTAATGAGACCTATTTTTTTAGAAATATGCCTCAGTTTGAAATACTGAAGAAAAAAGTACTTCTTGATTTGCTAGAGAGAAAAAGGAAAAGAGGTGACTTTACCCTACGTCTTTGGAGTGCAGGCTGTGCCACAGGTGAAGAACCCTATTCAATAGCAATCGCTGCGACCGAAACAATACCTGATATCTCGCGATGGAATTTAAAGATTATCGGTTCCGATATATCACTGAGGTGTCTGGAAATCGCCCAATCTGGCATATATCATAAAGAGAAGCTTAAGGATATTCCAGAACAATATCTTAAAAATTATTTCATATCCACTGGAGAATTCTATGAGATGCGGGACGACATAAAACGATTTGTTGAATTCGATTACCATAATCTTAAACATGAAAATGGTATTGCCGAAATAGATGTTATATTCTGTCGTAATGTACTGATATATTTTAATGCAGAAGAACAGAAAAGAATAATTACAAATTTTAAGAGGATTCTAAATGAAGGAGGCTATCTATTTCTTGGTCATGCAGAAAGCCTTCAAGGGATTTCTAATGGAGACTTTAAATTCGTCTACTCGAATAAGGGTGCTGCTTACCAAAAGATAGAAAGAGTCCATGACTGATATTATACTCACAGAATCAGACATGTTATCCCTGAAGAGTATCTTCTTTTCTCAAGCGGAGGAAATACTTGATAATCTACCACGCTATATTATGGCGATTGAGGACCGGCCTGATGAATATAACTGGAAGGAGCTTAAAAGGGCATTCCATACTCTCAAGGGAGACTCCAAGACGTTAGGGTTTAACAGTTTGAGTACCTTTTCCCATAAGGTTGAAGACCTGATAGCATATTTAAACGATAAGGAGCTTGAAAGGACATCTATTGACCTTCTTCTTGATTGTGTTGATGCTTTCGAAATATTTATTGAAAAACTGTCAAAGGGTTTAGAACCTGATATGTCGGAAATAATCTCAAAAATAGAATCTTTTATCGGTAATAACCTTATCTCATGTGGAAGAAATGAAACGCTGAAAACAGATAAAAGAGAAACGAGGATAAAACCATTTTTGCGGATAGAGCCGGAACGTATAGACAGGATTATGAACCTTGTAGGAGAGCTTGTTATAGGACGATCAATGCTTTCACAGATAATTATTGAATCAGACAGACTTAAGAAAGATTCAATAATCTCGGATCTGGAGAGTCTAAATTCCAATTTTGAACGTACAATTTCGGATCTTCAGAATTCAGTTATGAAGGTCAGGATGTTACCTATAGACCTTGTCTTCAGACGTTTTCCGAAGTTTGTAAGAGAACTGTCTGATGAAAAAGGGAAGCTCATTAAACTCAAAATAGAGGGAGAAAATACAGAACTTGACAAGGGACTTACTGATGTCTTAGGAGAACCAATATTACATATTATTAGGAATGCAGTTGATCATGGCATAGAAACTCCTCAAGAAAGGGCGTCATTAGGGAAAAAAGAGGAGGGTCATATCTACTTAAGGGCATTTCACCAGGGAAATCAGATAGTCCTTGAGGTTGAAGATGACGGAAAAGGTATAGATACAGACAAACTTAAGGAAAAGGCAATACAGAAGGGTTTAATCAGCAAAGAAGAGGGGAATAAGATGACCGATAGGGAATCTCTGGACCTAATTTTCCTCTCTGGATTTTCAACCTCTGACACAGTAACAGAACTTTCTGGAAGAGGAATTGGTATGGACATAGTGAATCATGTTGTAGAATCACTAAGAGGAACCTTAGAGATAAATTCTGTAAAAGATAGGGGAACAAGGGTTACCCTAAAGCTTCCTTTGACACTCGCAATCATAAATTCCTTACTTTTTAGGTATAGCGAATGTATATTTGCTATTCCTCTGACATCAGTTACGGAGATAATAAGGGTAGTACCTGAAGATCTTGAAACGATATCAGGGTATCCCTTTCTAAGACATAGAGATTGCATGGTTCCTCTGATATCTATGAACGGGACAGGCATTGAAAATGGCAAGGCCTTTGCCATAATTCTCCATATTTCCCAGATGAAGGCTGGACTGATAGCCGATAATATAATCGGAGAGGAGGAACTTGTTATCAAATCGCTCGATACTATGGCGTCATCAAACCTTTCTATAGGGGCGTCTATATTAGGTAACGGAAAGGTTATATTGATACTCGATCCGCTTTTCCTAATAAAAAAGGGTCAAGGGAATATGCATGATACACGATGCAAGATACAAATATCCTGAATTCTGCATCATACATTATGAATAATGAACCCTTTGCTAATATATTGTCCGACATTATTCATTGCGGGAAAGGGAGATTTTAAGATGCCTTGGCTATTTTCGATTAGGATTCATGATAATTTATGTGCTCTCAAAAGAAGATAAAGGTCCTCGTTGTAGATGACTCTGCCCTGATGAGAAAAATGATTCCTCTAATCATTTCCTCTGATGAGAATATTGAGGTAATCGGGACTGCCATGGATGGAGATTTTGCACTGAGGAAAATACCTTATTTAAAACCTGACGTTATAACCCTCGATATTAATATGCCGAGAATGGATGGTTTGACAACTCTTAAGTCTATTGTAAGGGATTTCAGAATACCTGTCATACTCGTCAGTTCACTCACTGAAGAGGGAGCTGAAATAACACTCAGGGGACTTGAAATGGGTGCTTTTGATTTTGTTTCCAAACCAAAGGAGTCGATATCTATCAAAATTTCTGCGATATCCCACGAACTTATTGATAAGATAAAGTTATCTACAAATTACAAACCCTTAAAATACAAAGAACCGAGGCAACCATTTAAAAAATCCTTCCAACAAAATACTGCTTTACCTCTGAAGACTTATACTGCAGAAAGCATTGTCGCAATAGGCATTTCAACTGGTGGACCCAAAGCACTTACTGATATCCTTCCTATGCTTCCTGCAGATTTCCCATCAGCAATATTAATTGTTCAGCATATGCCGGAAGGATTTACAGATATATTGTCAAGGCGCCTTGACTCTATATGCAAGATACGAGTGAAAGAGGCCTCAGATGGCGAAATCCTAAGCCCAGGTACTGCATTTATAGCACCTGGAGGAAGGCATCTGATGATTAAAAGAACCAATTATGGCATAATTACTGTACTGAGTAACTCCCCTGCAGTAGCAGGACATAAGCCATCTGCAAATGTGTTATTTTCTTCTGTAGCAAAGGAATATAGAGAACGATCTGTCGGAATAATTATGACTGGTATGGGAAATGATGGAGTAGAGGGCCTCGGAAGAATAAGAGAATTTGGCGGGATAACTATCGCCCAGGACGAAGAAACATCGGTAGTATATGGCATGCCTAAGGCTGCAATTGAGAGAGGATTTGTTGACATTGTACTTAGTCTTGATGATATAGCAATAAATCTTTTAAAAATTACAGGATCAAGGAATTTCAATAAGGAACAAATGAAAGGTGAAATAAGACAGGAAATCTTTCATTGATGGGTATAATGGCAAAGTTTATGATTGTTGATGATTCTATTTTCCAGAGAAAGAATCTTGAAAAGATAATCATCCGTATTGGAGGTGAAGTAGTTGCAGAGGTATCAGACGGAAAAGATGCTGTAACTCAATATACCCGTTTTTATCCTGACGTAGTCTTCATGGATCTACTTATGCCGGGAATGCCAGGGATAGAAGCTGTCGAAAAAATACTTGAAGTTGATAGAAATGCAAAAATAATTATTATCAGTTCAATCGGTTACAAAGAAATAGTGGATAAGGCATTATCACTTGGTGCAAAGAAATTTATTGTAAAACCTGTAGATATTGATAATGTAACAGACATTATAAAATCAGTTCTGAAATCATAAAACAGGAGTAATATGAAAAATATTCTTATCGTTGAAGATTCACCAACCATGAGACTCTTCATAAAGATGTTTCTTCGAGGAGTTAAGAATGTAAGTGTAACAGAAGCGGTAGATGGTATCGATGCTATAGAAAAGCTCAATAAGAATAGTTTCGATCTTATAATAACAGATATAAACATGCCGAGGTTGAATGGGCTGGAGTTGATAGAAAAGATAAGAGGCGAGATGGTTTCTAAAATACCTATAATAATTCTTACAACAAAAGGGGAAGAGTCTGAGATTGAGAAGGGTCTTATGGCAGGAGCTAACAGTTATCTGACAAAACCGATTATCGGTCCTATACTAACAAATCTTGTTTCAGGTCATCTATAGATTACTGTCTGATCCTTGTTAGAAATATAACCCTTTATTTCTTTTTAGCTTAAGGAGTCTTTTTCTGTAAACCCCGCACCAACGCAGAAAACCACGGCTGTAAACCCGTGGCTGAATGCAATCAGAAATCCCGAAGGGGAATATCCCAATGCCACACCTGTAAAGGCGTGGTGCAGGGTAAACCAAGACTGACATTCCTGGTCCCCCCATCCACTATAAATTTATAAATAAAATGTTTTGACATTTGTTTTTTATGGTAAACTAATCATGATTAATTAGATTAATTAATAGATGAAAAAAAGAAAACATAAAAGAGTTGTAAAGAGACTACTTTTAAAGTTTGGCGTATCAGATACAGATACTGTAGGTTTCACGAGTGATGTATCTCCTGTAGGGATGTTCATAAGGACGAATCGGGGACTCCCGCCTGATACCTGCATAAATATAGCCCTCGAGATACCATCAGGAGAAGTAATTTCACTTAAGGGGTTTGTAAAACGGGTCATAAAATATTCGTCACAGCTTGGAAGTATAATGAAAAATGGAATGGGAATAGAACTTAGAGAGTATAATGAAGCCTATCTGAAATTCCTTAAAGATTTTTATGAAACGGATTGACTCAGGAGGTAATTTCAGGAAATCATTTTAATATCCTGCTTGCTATAATTATAGATTCAGCTATCTTTGCCATAGGAATATTGCTGTCACGGCTCTGTCTCTGAATCCTCTTGAATGCCTCTGTCTCAGTAATGCCTTCCCTCTCCATAATTAGCCCCTTTGCCTGTTCGATCAGCTTTCTTGCCCTGAGGGCCTCTTTCAGATTGCCGACCTCCTTCTGTAGGGCCTGGAGTTCCTTGAATCTTGAAACGGCCAGCCTTATACCAGGCATCAGGTCTTTCTCTGTGACAGGTTTTACAAGATAATATGAGATGCCTGCTGAGTCCGCCTTCTCTATAAGCTCAGGCTGACTATAGGCAGTAAGTATAATTATCGGGATCTGTTTTATGGAAAGGATCTCTTTAGCTGCCTCAAGTCCATCTATATCCGGCATCTTTATGTCCATAAGTATGATATCTGGCTCTAATTCCCTGGCCATTCTTACAGCCTCCCTTCCGTCCTTTGCCTTTCCTATAACATGGTGGCCAAGTCTTTTTATGATCGCTGCTATGCTCATCGAGATTACAGCCTCATCCTCAGCGATTAAGACCCTAAGACGGTTTATCGTCATTCCTTAAAATCGATCCTTGCAAGCGTCCCTTTATTATTCGATAACCGAAATGTCCCTCTGAGGTCCTCCTCCACGAGGGTAGAGACTATCTGAAGTCCCAGGTTTTTATTAAAATTCTGAGGCAATCCTTTTCCGTTATCATGAAAGTCTAACTGAATCTGGCCGTTTTCTCTCTGAATCCTTACAGCTATTCTTCCTGAGTCAGTTATGCCATGCTTTACACTATTCATGGCAAGCTCGTTTATTATCAGGGCCAGAGATGTTGCCCGCCTTGAAGGAATTTCTATTCCATCGCCGTACACCTCAAAGATTATCCTTCCTTTCGATCCTGTAACATCGATTATCATTTCAAGAATTTTATTAATAAGAGAAGAAAGATTTACATCCTTGAGGTCCTCCTGAGATAAAAGGTGGTGTACCATCGAAATACTTTTAACCCTTGTGAGATTGTCGTGAAGAAGCCCCTCTATCCTTGGATCCTGATTATCATGTAACTGCATCGAAAAAAGACCTGCTATAGTCTGCAGGTTGTTCTTTATCCTGTGGTGGGCCTCCTTGAGGAGTGTCCTTATCTGCTGATAACGTCTTTCAGCAAGACAGTAGAGTTCAGCATTCTCTATGGATATCGCTGTTAAACGTGCGATATTTATAAGAAGGTTCATCTCATTCTTTGTCAGGTAATGGGCCCTGTCGAGGGCTATACAGAGGATGCCGAAAAGTTTTTTTTGCGTCATAAGTACAATACCTATCCTTGTTTTAGGATTTGATATTGACGTCTCCAGAAAGCAGTAGTTTCCCGGTATCATTGTTGGTTTCTTACTCGGGGTTTCATCGGATATCCATTCTACCTGTCTGTAGCATTCGACACCTTCTTCTGCAGGGAAGATATGGAATACAGATATCTCCGGGTGACGCATTATTACATCCTTACACATACCTTCTCCTATAACAAGGAATGGTGGTTCAATAATCTCCGGAGTCATTCCTATTGTTATCGCAGTATTTAGCATAGCCCCTCTGAATACCTCACAGCTTATACATTTCCCTATCCTCGATTCGAGTCCATCATTCCCTGCCTCGCCGCAATGTGGGTTCGATATGGACCAGCATTTCACTTCGGGGTTCTGATATGCCTTACATCCTATCTCTTTACACTCAAAGACCTCCCAGCATTTCTTCAGGGTGTCTTGTTCCAAAAGCCATACTACACCGCTCTGGGCATCGAGTACAGGAAGAATCCTTTCAATAGTCTTCTTAAGAATAGAATCGAACTCGGAGGTAGAACTAAGGGACTTTGAGATATCAAAGAGGCACTCCAGGGCCTTCCTCTGATAGTCTATTATCTCCCTGAGTCTCTGGTTATGGCCTTCGAGTGAGTCTATTTTTCTGATTGACATAATGAAATTAATTCTTTATAAAATAAGATCACGGGCAGTTAGCTCAGTCGGTAGAGCAGAGGCCTGAAAAGCCTTGTGTCCGCAGTTCGATTCTGCGACTGCCCACCATATTTCCCTTACTTCTTCCCCTCAAAGAGTTCAAGCTGCATAGCCATCTCCCACGGGAATGAAACAGGATAATCAAGGTTGAAACACGCGGTACAGAACCTGTTCTGGGAATTCGGGATTACCTTAAGCATCCCTTCTATGCTTATATACCCAAGGGAATCTGCAGTCAGATATTTTCTTATTTCATCAATGGTATGTGTGGAGGCTATAAGCTCCTTCCTTGTCGGGGTATCGATTCCATAAAAGCATGGACCGATGGTAGGAGGCGAACCTACCCTCATATGTACCTCTCTTGCGCCAGCCTCCCTTATCATCTTCACTATCTTTTTGCTTGTTGTCCCCCTTACAATAGAATCGTCTATCACAATAACCCTTTTACCTCCTACAACCTTTCTTACCGGGTTAAGTTTGATCTTTACGCCGAAATGCCTTATCGCCTGCCGGGGCTCTATAAAAGTTCTGCCGACATAGTGATTCCGAATAAGTCCGAAGTCAAAGGGTATCTTCGACGATTCAGAAAATCCGAGTGCATGGGGTACACCGGAATCAGGAACAGGAATGATAATGTCTGCATCCACGTATGTCTCACTGCATAACTGTCTTCCCAGGGATTTACGGATAAAATCAACATTCTCACCGAATATCGTGCTATCCGGTCTTGCAAAATAAATAAACTCGAAGACACAATGGGCTATTTTTGAAAGAGGGAAAGGACGGAATGATTCTATTCCGTTTTGGCTTATAATTACCATCTCGCCCGGCTCGATCTCCCTTATAAACTCTGCCTCGATCAGGTCAAAGGCGCATGACTCTGATGCCACAACATAGGCACCGTTAAGACTTCCAAGGCAGAGGGGTCTGAATCCATTCGGGTCCCTGACTGCAATCAGATTTTTTTCTGTGATGACAAGGAGCGAATAAGAACCCTGCAACTTAGAAAGTGCATCTATTATCCGGTCTTTAAAGGTAGCCTCCCTTGACTGGGCAATAAGGTGGATGATTACTTCGCTATCATTGGTTGAATGGAAAATCGAACCATATGCCTCGAGCTCATCCTTTATCATTCCCGCATTCACAAGATTACCATTATGCGCTATTGCCATAGAGCCGAGTGCAAAATTAGCAACAAGGGGCTGTACGTTTTTGAGTTCACTTTCACCTGCAGTGGAATATCTGTTATGCCCGATAGCCATATATCCTGGCAACCTTCCCAATCTCTCCTCTGTAAATATATCAGCAACAAGCCCCATATCCTTTTCTACATACAGTTTTGAACCATCAGAGGATACAATCCCTGCGCCCTCCTGACCTCTGTGTTGAAGGGCATAAAGCCCGAGATAGGTCAGGTTTGAAGCCTCAGGATGGCCGTACACTCCGAAGATGCCGCATTCCTCTTTAAACTTATCAAACATCCCCGACATACCTCCTTATGCTACCTCTCCATTGATCTTCTAAATCTCTAATTTTTAGATCAATAGCCGTGAACCGTGAACCGTGAACCGTTAACTGTATCTTAAGCCTGTCACCCCACACCTTGCCTATAACAGAGATAGGGACATCCTTCGCCTCTGCCATCCTCCTCAGGTCTTCTAAATTATTCTCTTTTACGGAAACCAGTATCCTTGATGCAGATTCACCGAAAAGCAGGGCATCTGTCCTTATCCCTTCTCCTTCGATATCAATCTCTGCCCCGATAGACTCCTTTCCTGAGATACAGCACTCAGTCAGGGCAACAGCAAGGCCACCTTCAGAACAGTCATGGGCTGAATTGATAAGTCCCTGTTTTATCGCCTGAAGGCAGACCTGCTGGATCATGACCTCCCTGTTCAGGTCGAGAGACGGTGGACTTCCTTTTTCAAGCCCGTGGATGATATAAAGATATTCACTTCCGCCAAGGTCTTCTTCGTTCTTGCCTAAGAGAACAATCATATCCCCTTCTCTTTTGAACCACTGGGTCATGGTCTTTTTAACATCATCTATTATTCCTGTCATTCCAATTATAGGAGTAGGATAGATCCCCTTGTCTGTTGTCTCATTATAGAAACTCACATTCCCGCTTACCACAGGGGTCTTGAGTTTACTGCAGGCCTCTCTTATCCCGTCAATCGCCTCGCTGAACTGCCACATAACCTCTGGTTTCTCAGGGTTTCCGAAATTAAGGCAGTCCGTTATAGCAAGAGGCTTTCCGCCTGAACATACAATATTCCTTGCGGCCTCTGCTACAGTCAGTGCGCCTCCAAGAAAGGTATCGAGGAAACAGTATCTGCTGTTACAGTTAACCGTTATAGCAAGGGCCTTATCTGTCCCCTTAACCCTTATTACCCCTGCATCAGATCCTGGGAGTATAACCGTATTGGTTCTTACCATATGATCATACTGTTCATAGACCCATTCCTTACTCGCTATGGTTGGGGAGCCGAGAATCCTCAAAAGGACATCGTTATAATCACCCGGCAGTAATATCTTAGAGAGATCAAGCCTCTGAATCTCATCCTGATAATCAGGCCTCTTCATAGGTCTGTTATATGCAGGGCCTTCCTCTGACAGGGCCTTTGCAGGGATCTCAGCAACAATAGCCCCTCTATCTTTAACCCTGAGTATGCCATCTTTCGTAACCTTTCCAATAACTACCGCCTCAAGGTCCCATTTCTTGAAAATATCTTCAACCTCTTTCTCTTTTCCCTTCTTTGCTACAATCAACATCCTTTCCTGGCTCTCTGAGAGCATAAGCTCATATGGGGTCATCCCCGCTTCCCTTGTCGGCACAAGTGAAAGTTCTATTTCTATCCCTGTACCTGCCCTGCCTGCCATCTCTGAAGTAGAGGATGTAAGCCCTGCTGCACCCATATCCTGAATCCCAACGATGAGGTCCTTATCCATAAGCTCAAGGCATGCTTCAAGCAGAAGTTTCTCTGTGAAAGGGTCGCCTACCTGGACAGTAGGTCTCATCTCCTCTGATTTTTCATCGAACTCGTGTGAGGCAAGGAGTGAGGCACCGTGTATCCCGTCCCTGCCTGTTTTCGAACCTACATAGATCACAGGATTGCCGATTCCTGAGGCCTTACCTTTAAATATCCTGTCCTTCTTTGCTATTCCGATGTTAAAGACATTTACGAGTATATTCCCGTTATATGTATCATTAAAATAGATCTCCCCTCCCACTGTAGGAACACCTATACAGTTCCCATATCCTGCAATACCTGAGACAACACCGTTAAAAAGGTATTTATGTCTCGCTTTTTCTAAAAGGCCGAATCTTAACGAATTGAGAGATGCAACAGGCCTTGCACCCATCGTGAATATATCCCTGAGTATTCCGCCTACGCCTGTTGCTGCGCCCTGGTATGGTTCTATAAACGAAGGATGGTTATGGGATTCCATCTTGAATACCGCTGCCAGGCCATCACCTATATCTACAACACCTGCATTTTCTCCAGGCCCCTGGATAACCCATGGTGACTCTGTGGAAAATCTTTTAAGATGAACCTTTGAACTCTTATAGCTACAGTGCTCGGACCACATGACAGTGAATATTCCGAGCTCTGTATAGGAAAGCTCTCTTCCGAGGATCTTAATGATTCTCTCATACTCTTCTTCTGTGAGGCCATGTGCCTCTATGAGTTCTTTTGTAACCTTGATATCGTTCATATACCAAAAAGAATTAAAGTGTCAAAATATTATTGTTTTTATTAGCGACTTAAAAATAAATCTCCCATCCTCATTACCAAGAATTGCCTCCGAGCACCTCTCCGGATGGGGCATCATCCCGATGATGTTACCCTCCCTGTTACATATCCCTGCTATATTGTCTTTTGCACCGTTAGGGTTGGCCTCCTCGGTTATCTCACCGTCCTTTGTGGTATATCTGAAGACTATCTGTTTGTTTTTCTCAAGGCTCTTTAATGTATCAGGGTCTGCATAGTAGTTCCCCTCTGCATGTGCAATAGGGAGCCTTAGGGTCTGCCCTGTTTTACATTCTTTAGTAAAAGGTGTATCGGTCTTCTCAACCCTCACATATATATCCTTACATATAAACTTTATGTTCTTGTTCCTTATCATCACACCGGGAAGAAGCCCTGCCTCGAGGAGTATCTGGAAGCCGTTACATATCCCGAGGACAATGCCTCCATCCTTAGCAAATCGCTCCACTGCCTTCATAACAGGAGAGAACCTCGCTATAGCACCTGTCCTCAGATAATCACCATAAGAAAACCCTCCAGGAAGGATGATGACACGAAACCTCTTATCAATATTCTCTTCCTTATGCCAGACAAATTCCACATCCTGATGGAATACATGTTTCAGGACATGGTAGCAGTCATGGTCACAGTTACTTCCGGGAAATATAACTATACCGAACAAAGTTATTCTCCTTTTTCTATCTCAAACCTGTAATCCTCTATTACAGTATTTGCGAGGAGTTTTTCGCACATCTCTTTAATATCACTCTCAGCCTGAGCCTCTGACTTACCATTAAAGGCAATTTCCATATACTTACCCAACCTTATGTCCTCAATACCCTTGAATCCGAGGTGTTCCAGGGCCTGTTTTATTGTCTTGCCCTGAGGGTCGAGGACTGCCTTTTTAAGGGTTACATAAACCTTTGCTTTAATCATGATTAATCCTCACAAATATAATGTTTCTACAATTAGAAATATCTGGATTCCTGCTTTTGCAGGAATGACACTTAAAAGAGTCCAAAGACCCTTTTAAATATTCTATCTACATTCCTCAAGTAATACCTTAAATCAAAACATCTGTCTATTTCTTTTTTTGAAAGATATTTTGTTATTTTCTTGTCAGATTTTAAAAGCCTTTTAAAGTCCCCACCCTTTTTCCATACATGCATTGCCTTTGACTGGACAAGACCATAGGCCTCTTCTCTAGACAGACCCTTATTAGTTAGCTCTAAGAGGACTCGCTGGGAGAATACAAGGCCTTTTGTTAAGTTCAAGTTCTTTATCATGTTATTAGGGTAAACTATAAGATTATTAAGGATATTTTTAAATCTTACAAGCATAAAATCTAAGAGAATCGTACTGTCAGGGATTATCACCCTCTCAACTGATGAATGGCTTATATCCCTTTCATGCCATAAAGGAATATTTTCAAGAGAGGCAAGTGCATTTGCCCTCACAATCCTCGCAAGGCCTGATAGATTTTCACAGCCAACAGGGTTTCTTTTATGGGGCATGGCAGAGGAGCCTTTCTGGCCCTTCTCAAATGGCTCCTCAACCTCAAGGACCTCTGTCCTCTGGAGGTGTCTTATCTCTGTGGCAAACTTATCTATAGAGCTTGCTATTATTGCAAGAGCCGTTAGGTATTCTGCATGTCTGTCCCTCTGGATTATCTGGTTTGAAACAGGAGCAGGTTTCAGTCCAAGTTTCTTGCAAACATATTCCTCAACCTTCGGATCTATATTAGAATATGTACCAACCGCCCCTGAGAGCTTCCCGTAACTTATCCTTTGCTTTGCTGTCTTCATCCTGTCAAGATTTCTTTTCATCTCCTCATACCAGATGGCAAGTTTCAATCCAAAGGTTATAGGCTCTGCGTGAATACCATGAGACCTCCCAATCATGACCGTATCCTTAAATTCATAGACCTTTTTCTTTGTTACCTTTAGTAACTCCTTGATATCATTTATAATTATATCTGCTGCCTCACCCATAAGGATTGACAGGGAGGTATCAAGGATATCAGAGGATGTTAGACCTTTATGGATGTATCTTGAAAGACCCCCTATACTTTCCTCAAGGTTTGAAAGAAATGCGAGCACATCGTGCTTTACGGTACTTTCAATCTCATCTATCCTTTTTATATCAAAGTCTGCATTTTTCTTTATCTCTTTTACGACGCTCTTTGGGATATCACCGAGCTCTGCCAGGGCCTCACAGCAGAGGATCTCAATATCGAGCCACTTCCTGAACTTATTCTCAGGCTCCCATATATTTCCCATTTCAGGTCTTGTGTATCTAAGTATCATTATTCATCTCCCTGCAGAAAGCCTGTTTATAAGATAATCAGGTAGCCCTGCTTTCCTCATCTTCTCCTGTGTTTTATGATAGTTATATGAAACCCTCTTTATTTTCACAGTTGATTCTTCTAAATCATATAGTGCATAGGCCGCATCAGGATTCCCGTCCCTCGGCTGGCCTACACTCCCGACATTTATTAAATACCGGGAATCTTTTTCTATCCTTGCCTCATCCTTCAGGATATCTATCCCTCCGGAAACATCCATCGCAATAATAACAGGAACATGGGAATGACCGGAGAAACAAACCCTCTGTTCAAAGTATTCGAAACTTTCTATAACATCCTCAATAGTAAAGATGTAATTCCATTCCTGTGGTCTTTTAGGTGTTGAATGAACGAGAAATATGTCATCTGCAGTAAGTTCTCCGGTTAAGGGTAATCGTGATAAATAGGTCTTTTCTTCTTCTGTGAGTCTTCCGATTGTCCATTCCAATGCCTCTTTTGCATCAGGATTAAAATAGGATATATCGGTCAGTCCTGCAGCCGCATGATCATGGTTTCCCACAAGTATAACATCTGTTGTTTCTTTTATTTTTTTTATACACTCGCTCGGTTCTGGTCCATAACCCACTATATCACCAAGAAAAAGTATCCGGTCAGGGGATTCCTTTTCAATCTCTAACAAGATTACATCAAATGATTCAATGTTGCTGTGAATATCTGAGATGATAGCGTAGCGCACATCTCTAACCCTTCCTCACCTCTTTAGCGACCCTGTCAAGTATCCCGTTTATAAAAGACCCTGATTCCTCTGTACCGTACTTCTTTGCAATCTCTATTGCCTCATTAATAATGACACTTGATGGTATCTCATTTCTTTTCAGAATTTCGTATGTAGAAAACCTCAATATGTTCCGGTCAACCGAGGCCATACGATCGATGGTCCAGTTCTCTGCTGAATCAGCAATAATCCTGTCAATCTCCCTTTGGTTTTCTTTTGTTCCTTTTACAAGTAAATCTGTATATTCCTTTACATCATCAGATGTGAGATTGGTTTCCCAGAACTCCTCAAGTATCTTCTCTGCAAGGTTCTCCTGTCCCATATCAAGACGGTAAAGAATCTGAAGTGCGAACTCCCTCGCAGTTCTCCTTTTCCCCATTATATAGTAACGGCAATAAAAAATATGTAGGGCGGGCCTGTCCCGCTTGCGGGGGCTTTAGCCCTGCACAAATTAGCAAGCCTAAAGGCTTGCCCTACAAAATAATTATTGCCATTATTGAAGTTCATTTTTTTAATGGTAGATTCTTCATTAGGCTTACCATCTCCATTGCCGTCATAGCCGCATCCCAGCCCTTGTTATTCTTTGCACCTGCCCTTTCTATTGCCTGTTCTATATTATCTGTAGTAATGACGCCAAAGATTACAGGGATTCCAGACTCAAGGGCAGTAGTTGCAATCCCCTTAGCTGCCTCGGAGCTGATATATTCAAAATGGGGCGTGCCACCCCTTATCACAGCCCCTAAACATACAATAGCGTCATATTTCTTCGCAAGAGCCATCTTTTTAGCAATAAAGGGAATCTCAAATGAGCCGGGAACCTTCACTACCTCTATATCGGCATCCCTTGCCCCGTGCTTCATTAGGGCATCCAATGCCCCTTCAAGGAGCCTGTTAGAGATGAAATCGTTAAACCTGCTTACGATAATACCAAATTTAAACCCCTTTGCCTGAATCTCTCCCTGAATAACCTTAGCCATTGTATCCTCCTAAATAAAACAGTGATTAGTTTTAAACTCAAACCTCAGAACTTAATTTCTTATACCGTTTCCAGCATATGCCCCAACTTCCTCTTTTTTGTCTTAAGATAAGCTTCATTTCTGTTATGCGGCCGTACCTCAATAGGTACCCTCTCAACCACCTTGAGCCCATACCCTTCAAGGCCTATGATCTTTTTCGGATTATTCGTCATAAGTCTGAGTTTATGAAGTCCAAGATCAGCAAGTATCTGTGCACCTACTCCGTATTCTCTAAGATCGGCCTTGAATCCAAGTTTTTTATTTGCCTCGACAGTATCAAGGCCCTTGTCCTGTAGCTCATAGGCCTTAAGCTTGTTTGCAAGCCCTATCCCCCTGCCCTCCTGCTTCATATAAAGGATAACACCCTTCCCTTCCATATTTATCACCTCCATTGCTTTTCTCAACTGATCACCACAATCACACCTCTTTGATCCGAGGACATCACCTGTAAGACATTCTGAATGAACCCTTACAAGTACCTCGTCCCCCGGTCTTATTTCTCCCTTCACAAGGGCAAGGTGTGTATCCTTATCGATATCGTTTTCATAGGCAATTGCAGTAAACTCCCCTCCGTACTTTGTAGGTATCTTTGTTACTGCTACCCTCCTTACAAAAGACTCTTTCCTCATCCTGTATTCAATCAGTGCCTTTATGGTTACAATCTTTAGATTATGTCTTTTAGCAAATATCAGAAGTTCAGGAACCCTTGCCATTGTCCCATCATCATTCATAATCTCACAGATAACCCCTGCAGGGTAAAGCCCGGCGATTCTTGCGAGATCGACCGAACCTTCTGTCTGGCCGGCCCTCTTAAGAACCCCGCCTTTCTTCGCCCTGAGGGGAAAGACATGGCCCGGTCTTGCAATGTCCTCATGTTTTGTTCTTGGATTGATAGCGGTAAGTATTGTAGTCGCCCTGTCAGATGCAGAAATACCTGTAGTAACACCTTTTTTAGCCTCAATCGAAACAGTGAAGGCTGTTCCAAAGGGTGAATTATTATCCTGTGTCATCATTGGAAGACTGAGCTCCTCGACCCTTTCAGGCGTAAGGCTCAAACATATAAGACCCCTTCCGTATTTTGCCATGAAATTTATGGCGTTGGGAGTTACCTTTCCTGCAGCCATTGCAAGATCTCCTTCGTTCTCCCTGTCCTCATCGTCGCAGAGGATAACCATCTTTCCTCTTTTTATGTCCTCAATGGCCTCTTCGATTGTATTGAATTTATAATCTTCTCTCTTCATTATTTTAAGCAAACCCGTATTCGTTGAGAAGTTCCTTTGTAATCTTTCCTTTCTCATTTGACAACAGGATCCTCTCCACATATTTCCCCAGGATATCAGCCTCGATGTTTACCTTGTCACCAATCCCCTTAAAACCCATGGTTGTAACCTTCGCAGTATGCGGTATTATTACAATTCCGAAATCTTTTTCTGTTATGTCGGTAACCGTAAGGCTTATGCCATCAACAGCAATAGACCCTTTAAGAATCGTATATCTTAGAACCTCCCGTGGTGCCTCAATCCTGAATGAGATAGAATCACCGAGTGGAGTTTTTTCTTTTATAATCCCCACACAGTCAACATGCCCTGAAACTATATGTCCTCCAATGCGGTCAGATAATCTCATAGGCATTTCCAGATTAACCTTGCTCCCTGACTTAAGTTCTCCGAGGTTAGTACTTCTGAGTGTCTCAGGAGAAACATCAGCCCTGAAAAAACCCTTACTGATCCCTGCCATTGTAAGACAGGTACCGTTTACGCAGATACTGTCCCCGATTTTAGCCTCCTCAATGATAATCTTCGCCTCAATGGCAAGATCGGCATTTCCTCCCTTTCTCTCTATCCCCTTGACCCTTCCTAATTCCTCAATTATTCCTGTAAACATCTTATGTTAGGAAAATAATTATAACATACTCTAACTTAATTATGAAAAGAAAAAATAACCCGTAGAATAGCCAGAAATGGTTGGCATCTTTGGTGCCTTTATAAAGGATTTAACCTCGGGAACAAAATGACAAAATGTGACCCCTTTCAATTCTTTTTACCATTGACTCCATTTACCATTTCATGGATAGTTTTGTTTTATCTTTTCGCCGCTTGCTTGCATTGCGGCTTGCTCTCCTTTGTGAACGTT
>CAKKRL010000148.1 GCA_919902655.1 Thermodesulfovibrionia bacterium | reverse complement strand
AGGGTCTGTAGCAATAATCTAAATCCAGCCTTACAACCACGCACCAATTCTATCAGACCACTGACCCCTTTTAATCTTTTAAATATATATTGTGGACGTAGATAAAACCCCCTGATAATCTTCTGCTGAAGGTTTTCTAATTCTTCCGGGGTGAATCTATTGCTGGCATATGGAGCCTTGAAGTCTCTCTGAGGATTCATTGCATGTTCCCTCCAGATATCTTCCAATTGGTCTGATGCCATTGCATCAATGTAAATCTTTGTGCTTGGGAAATGCATGGTTATACCAACCTGTACATAATCAGGATCTATTTCATGAATCAGGTCAACCGTGTCCCAAATCTGTTTAATATCCTCTCCGGGATACCCGATTATAATATCTGCATAAGTCCTGATGCCGGCATCATGGCATAATTTAAAAGTATCTCTTACCTGTTTTAAGGTTATCTTTTTGTTCATCATTTTAAGGACATCCTCATTCCCGCTCTCAACGCCGAATTGTATTCTTTTACATCCGGCCTCTTTTAATCTCTCTAATAATATTTGGTTTACTGTGTCGATCCTCGATCTGATGTCGAAGTCTATTTTTAGTTTCTTATCAATTATTGCATCGCATATTTCAATAACCCGCCTTGAACTCACAGTAAAGTTCTCATCAAAGAAGAAAAATTCCTCTATCCCGGCATCAACACATATCTCTATCTCCCTGACAATATTTTCAGCCGACCTCATGCGGAACGTCCTGTAAGGGATGTAACAGAAATAACAGTTGGAAGGACATCCCCTGCTTGCCATAATCGTTGTGCTTATCTTCTTCTGTCCAACAATTGAATAATATCTATCAGGAGGTAACAGATGACGTGCCGGGAAAGGAAGATTATCCAGATTTTTGATCGCAGTACGTGGATGTGTAAGTATCGTTTTGCCGTTCTCCTTATATCCAATCCCTCCTACAGAGATGAATGACCTTCTGCCCTCAATTGCTTCAAGGAGCTCGACGATCGTCTCTTCCCCTTCGCCGCACACTATATAGTCAATATAGGGGAGACTGGCACTTTCATCAGGGTAAACCGCTAAATGGGGCCCTCCCAGGATAGTAATTATGTCTTTACTTACGGTCTTTGCGATCTTTGCTGTTTTGTAAGAGTCAAACAGCGTAAAACTCATGGTATACACGCCTACAACATCTGGTAAAGATCTTTCAAGAATTATCCTGAGAGAATCAAAGTCGAGCTTTTCGGCTTGGGCGTCAATGATTTCTACTTTGTGCTTTGAACTATGTTCAATAGAAGCTGCAATATACAGTAAACCCAGAGGCAAATAGTTTCCTATGTCAATATTTTTAAACTGCCTCAGGCTCCCGAAGGAGAGGTCTACAATATTTGGCGGATTTATCAGTATAATCTTCATTTTCCTTGTTTCGCTAATTTGTCTGCCGTCTCAATCAATAATGACGCCTCTTTTCCTGCACGGATTCGCCAATCGAAGCTTTTCCTTGCTGTCCTCTGAGCATTCTGTCCCAATCGCTTGCGTTCCTCAGGATTAACAATCAACTCTGATATAACTGATCTAAGATTGTTAGCATCACCTGGCATAACCAGTCTGCAATCACCCTTATCTGTTACATAGCGGGAGAACGCATGAAGCTCTGACATAACTACTGGCCTTCCGGCTGCCATTGCCTCCATCTGTTTGATCGGGAAGGTGGAGTTTGTGTAAAGTGAACTCCTGAAGGGTGCCACATAAATATCCGCATTGAGAAGGATACCGGGAATCTCTCTGTACGGAATCCAGCCTGTAAATATCACATCTTTTGACGATATCTTTTTTAAATACTGCATGTACTTCTTGTCGCCATCGCCAATAATCACAGTCTTTGCACCTATTCCTCTTGTAGCCTCTATTAATATATCTACACCGTCATCTATTCCAATGTCTCCATGAAACATGATAACCGGTTCATCCTTGCCTATTCCATAGTCTTCTCTGAAATTCTCATTACGGGACGAATTAATAAAAGCTTCTACATCAACACCGTAAGGTATGGCAATGGTCTTCTCATAGGGTATTTTTCTGCTGCACCATATAGCTCTCGAAATATCTGATTCTGTTATAACATACTCACTAAGCCCCGCAACTGTTCTCTGAAACAATCTCAGGCACAGACCAACGAATTTTGAATACGGCTTATTAAAACTTTTATACATCACATCGATAAATTCAGGCATGTCAGAAACTATCTTCCTCCCTGTAAGCCTTGTAAAAAATAGGACCGGCCACCAGCCATAGACCAGCCTTATATCTTCTTTTCTGCATAATTGAACTGCCTTAAGAATAAGCCTTATGTTGGCCTCCGCCCTTTTTTTAAGATCAAAGAGACTCCAGCCATTAATTTCTACAGGATGGTATTGAATATCTCTGTGAGAAAAATCACCGTTGCCTTTAACACATACGAGATACACGGGATGACCCTTATCTGCGATCTCTATAGCAATTTTTTCTGTAAGAGAAAATCTGTAAACAGGTGGAATTGCCTCCTCTGTGACCAAGAGAAGCGGAGATCTGAACTCAAGCGGCATTATCTGACCCGCTCTAAAACATAACGTCTGACCATCTTATAGGCATTCTCAACGCCTGCCTTAAACTCTGTAGATGACCTTAATCCCTTAAGCCTGCTCAGTATATACCCCTTACTGAAATAGTAGTTACGATATGCGGCCCGTGTAAAATTAAGTATATCATCCGGCGGGAGATGCGGGTATAAGAAAGACGGAAGTGCATTAGGGTCCTGGTATTCCAGGTCCTTACCCAGTAAAGACCCCTGCCTTTCTAAGGAATCATAAAAGGGAGTGCCCGGCGCCGGAACAACAATACCAAAGGTTACGAACTCAGGTTTCAGCCTTTTTACAAATCTGTAAGTTTCTTCCATGGTCTCTTTTGTCTCACCTTCAAGTCCAAAGGTGAGATACATCAGGACGCGCATACCTGATTTTTTAACGAGATCGACCGCCTTCTCGATCTGCTCCACTGTCTCGTTCTTTCTCATATTTTTCAGAATCTGTGGATTGGCACTATCACAGCCGACTGCTATTGTATGACATCCTGCCTCTTTCATGGCCATTAATATCTCCTCATTCACCACTTCAGCCCTGACATTACAGTTCCATGTGAAATTAAATTTTTCCTCTATCATTGCCTTACAGAGCTGTTCTGTGAATTCCTTATTGGTAGGCAAAGAGCAATCATAAAATTTAATTTCTTTTATACCACTTGCCCTGACCTCATGAAGCTCCTCTAATACATTATCCACTGAGCGATAACGGAGTGGTTTCTGGAAGGCACCTGCCTGGCAATGGACACACCAGTTTATACATCCCCGCGAACAATTGACAATGGCCATGGGGTAGTTGAGGGATAGAGGACATTTATAAATATCAACCGGGAGAGAAGAATGAACAGGAACACCTAAATCATCAAGATTTCTTACCCTCTCTGCCTCCCCCCCTGTCCACAGGATCCTTCGGATAAAATTAACTGACCCATCTGAATCGCGATAATATAATCCTCTAATATTTTTTGGTTCTTCACCATTAATCAACTTCATAAGGGTAATTTCCGGCTCTCCCCAGGGTATATAGTCTAAATCAACAATCTTACGCATCTGAGTTTCAGGCTCCCGGATACTAAAGATAGAGAGGGACATACAGGCTGTTTTGATATAAGGACTAACCCTTTTAGCAGCAGAGGCGATCTGTGCGTCAAGAATAAAGTTAGGGAAACACGTCAAATAAATAACCCAATCAGGATTATACGATTTTATCTCTTTATAAACATCTTCGTAAGAGAGCCTTAAATTATTGGCGTCCAATATCTTGAAATCATGCCTGTTCTTTCTGCAGTAACCTGCCATTACCTGTAAATCATAAGGGGGCCAAGCCTGATCAGCCTTGTTCGTTCCGAAACTACCCAGAATGCGGCCTATCGCATGTCCCATAAAACCTGGCGGGTCAATCAACATCACCTTCATCATGACCCTCCTTTTTTTAAATATCCCAAAAAACTTTTAAACCCGTAAAGCTTTCTTTTTAAATCACCGATATCCTTTATATTCAAAGCCATTCTTAAAATCTGCTGTGGTCTCATATAAAATTCTTTTAACCCTTTATCAATAAGTTTATCTATCTCCTTTTTAGAAAGTTGTGGATAATTTAAGATGGTTACCTGTTCAAAGTCTTTTCCAACCCATTCAGACCAGTCTTCTGGCACTAAATAACCCCTCTCTTTTGCCCAGTTATACATCTCTGTCCCCGGATAGGCACATACACCCGATATCTGGATTGTATCCAGGGGAAGCGACTTTGCAAAATTATTTGTTGCCCTTACAGATTCTTCTGTTTCACCGGGCGCCCCTGCCATAAAACAGCCGTGAATGGTAAAACCTGATTTATGTGCGGTATCTGCAAATATCCTGGTTTGCTCTATAGTTATTCCCTTCTTTACTGCATCGAGGGCCTCCTGTGTCCCAAATTCAATTCCAACCATGAGCATCCGACAGCCCGCCTTTTTCATCAATGGAAGCAGTGATAGGTCCATATCTACCCTTACATTGCAGCTCCAGGTAATTCTTAGATCTCTTCTTAAAATCTCCTCGCATATCCCTTCTACATGTTTCCTTGATGCAGTAAAGGTATCTGTCTCAAACATTATCTCCATTAAATAAGGAAATAATCTATAGTCATATTCTATCTCGTCAATAACTAATTCCGGATTACGTAATCTTAACCTCCTTCCATACATCACAGGCGTATCCCTGCAAAATGTACACTCTCCGAAACAACCCCTTCCCGAGATCAGGGTTAAAAAGGGAGATCTCTTCCCGGCATCACGGTACCATTCTGGCTTAATAAAGTGCCACGCCGGGAAGGGAAGTTCATTTACATCTAAAGGCTCTCTCTGCGGGTTATGAATAATCCGACCATCATTGATATAGGATATACCTTTAACCTCTTTCAGGGCGGATCCATTGGCAAGGTCTTTTAAGGTATAATCATACTCTCCTCTACAGATAATATCGATAGAGTCATCAGCAATTTCAAAGGTGTTCTCAGTTTCAACAGAGACATGCGGCCCGATTAGAACTGTTCTGCAATCCATCAATTCTTTACAGAGTCGGGCATAAGATATATCATTATAAATTGAAGGGGTAGTCGTATGGATTACAAATATTTCAGGTTTGAAAGAGGCAATTTCATTTCTGATATCTTCCTTTTTCAGATTTAATGCCGCCCCATCAATAAATTTAATATCGTGCCCATTTTCCTCAAGGACGGCAGTTGCAATTAACATCCAGTCAGGATGTCTCTGAACCCTGCCCCTTGATTTTGCCGCCCATCTCGCTGAACGGCAGAAATCATCAGCAAAAGGCGGGTTTAACATTAAGATTTTCATGGATGGTTTTATATACCATAATAGCACCAAAAGTTCAAGATATGTAAGGGCTTATTGCGGTTTTCTTCTAAACTCTATTCGATCTACATAAAGCCCGCAGAAGGATCCATTTCTTCGATCGTCCCTGCCATTTGTCAGTTCTATGCTAAAAGAATACATACCTCTTTTCATAGGTGGAATCTTAAAGGTATAATTAGATTCTATCCAGGAATCTTTGCCATAAAGTATTTCCATTTCTCCTATTACCTCATTCCCGATGCTCACAACTATATGAGGTGCCTCCCCTGTATTACACTGCCCTGCAGCCAGGATGTGGGCATATACATCCCTTTTGTCCGGAAGAACTACATTGTCCCAAACAGTTCCATTTTCCTGTAGAACCCAGACATTCATTTCCGCGTTTCTAAAGTGGACCCCTGCTGTATGTCTCATACTTTCACCTTCGATCTGTATTGTTGGAAGACTACGGCCAAGAATAATAATCATACCCCCTGTTATTAGTAACAGCAATAGCCCCCCTGCAAAAGACCTTAATCCCCCCATCCCCCCTTTACCCTCGCCCCTCGCAGAGGAGCGGGGTTTATTAAAGGGGGGATTGGGGGAAACAGATGAAGGTTGTCTTCTTAATATTAAAATGCTCGCTATGATAAAGAAGGCAAGAAGCCCTGCGAAGACAATTGACCCCTCTGGAGTTG
>CAKKRL010000147.1 GCA_919902655.1 Thermodesulfovibrionia bacterium | reverse complement strand
TTGATGGATGTCTCAAGGATATCGGACCGGGCGACCCTGATATATACAGGAACAGACTGGAGAATGAACTTAAGATAATAAGATCAATGGGATTTGCAGGCTATTTTCTCATAGTATGGGATTTCATTCAGTATGCAAAGAGCAACAACATCCCGGTCGGCCCTGGAAGGGGCTCTGCTGCAGGAAGCCTTGTTGCCTTCACGCTGGGGATTACAGAGATAGACCCTATCCCATACGGATTGCTTTTCGAGAGATTCCTCAATCCTGCAAGAATCAGCATGCCCGATATTGATGTTGATTTCTGTATGGATCACAGAGACAGGGTGATAGATTATGTCACAGAGAAATACGGTTCTGACCATGTCACCCAGATTATAACCTTCGGCACGATGGCTGCCAGAGGTGCTATAAGGGATGTGGGGAGGGTGCTGGATATTCCCTATGCGGAGGTGGATAAGGTGGCAAAGCTTGTGCACAATGTTCCACACATAACACTTGAGGAGGCGATTCAGTCAGAACCAAAACTAAAGGAACTGATCGAGACTGATACGAGGATCAAAGAGCTTGTTGATATTGCTAAGTCACTTGAGGGGCTCACACGTCATGCCTCTACACATGCCGCCGGGGTTGTAATATCTCAGAGCCCTCTTACCGAGCATCTCCCGTTATACAAGGGACAGGGGGATGAAGTTACGTCCCAGTACGATATGAAAGCCATAGAAAAGATAGGGCTCGTTAAATTCGATTTTCTGGGTCTTAAAACCCTTACTGTGATAGATATGGCTGAAAGGCTGATAAGGGCAAGGCAGGAAGGGCAGCATGATTTCTCAATAAAGAATGTATCCCTCGAAGACCCGAAGACCTACGAACTTCTGTCCTCAGGTAATACCTTTGGTATATTCCAGCTCGAAAGTCCGGGTATGAAGGAGCTTCTTATAAAGATGAGGCCAAAGAGCTTTGAAGACCTTATTGCACTTGTCGCCTTATACAGGCCGGGCCCCCTCGGAAGTGGTATGGCGGATGATTATATCAAGCGAAGGAAGGGGCTTATCCCTATCAGGTATGAGGTCCCTCAATTGGAGAATATACTCAGGGAAACACACGGAGTAATCCTCTATCAGGAACAGGTAATAGAGATAGCGAATATCCTTGCAGGTTTCAGCCTCGGTGAGGCAGACATCCTCAGGCTTGCGATGGGTAAGAAAAAACCTGACGAAATGGAAAAGCAGAAAAATCTTTTCATACATGGTGCTAAATCAAAAGGTATAAGCGAGAAGAAGGCAGAGAAAATATTTGATCTTATGGCCTATTTTGCAGGATACGGATTTAATAAATCTCATTCTGCTGCCTATGCGATGATCGCTTACAGGACTGCCTATCTCAAGTCCCATTATCCCCTTGAATTCATGGCCTCACTCCTCACCTGCGAGATAGACAATACGGATAAGATAGCGAGGTACATAGGTGAGAGTAAGGAGATGGGGATAGGGATTCTCCCTCCTGATATTAACAGGAGCTATAAAGAGTTTACAGTTGAATCGGGGAATATCCGCTTCGGACTTTCTGCTATAAAGAATGTAGGTACTGCAGCACTTGACTCCATAATAACAAGCAGGGAGAATGAAGGAGAATTCATGTCGATCTTTGATTTCTGCAAAAGGGTTGATCTCAGGAAGGTAAACAGAAAGGTCCTTGAGGTACTTATAAAGGCAGGGGCATTTGATTCATTCGGAGCAAGGAGGTCTCAGCTTATGCAGGTTCTCGATATCGCCACGGAATGGGCAGATAGCTGTAAGAAAGAGATTGCCCATGGTCAGGTGAGTATCTTCGAGTCGGTAAAATCTTCCGAAGACTCTCCCTATCATAATCTCCCTGAGATCCCTGAATGGAATAAAAACCAGATCCTTGCCTTCGAGAAAGAAGCCCTCGGTCTTTACATCACAGGCCATCCCCTTGCAAGTTATGAAACAGAACTTAACAGTCTTACTGTTTCTACTTCACGGATCAGTGATTTAGCTGACAGGCAGGAAGTTACAGTTGGGGGGACAGTCAGCAGAATGAGGAGATTGACAACCAGAAAGGGAGAGAGGATGGCATCATTAACGCTGGAGGACCTCCAGGGTAACGTTGAAATCCTGGTCTTCCCTGATCTCTTTAAGAAATACTCGGAGGATCTGTCAAATGATTCGCCCCTTATAATTACAGGGGAAATAGACAAGGCTGAGAACGGAGTGAAGATAAAAGCGAAGAAGATCGAAACACTTTCAAGGTTATCTAAAAGGGAGAAAAATAACAGAAGGGTGGAAGTGAGGTTGCCATCTAACGGCCTGAAAGAAGATGACCTGACCCTTCTCAAAGGGATCCTCCTTGATTTTCCTGGAGATCACCCTGTTTTCATCAGGATTCAAACAAACAATAAGGAGTCGCTCATTGCGGTAGGGAATATTAAGATTGACCCTTCTGATTCCTTTATCACAGAGATCGAAAAAAGATTGAAAGGGAAGGTATTTGTTATATGAGTATTGATTATTTAGATTTTGAGAAACCTGTAGCAGAAATAAACAGAAAGATCGAAGATCTTAAACGTCTTTCTAACGGCAGGAGTGTAGAAGAGATAAAGAGGCTTGAGAGGAAGGCAGAGGATATTACGCTGGAGATATTCTCTCACCTTACCCCCTGGCAGAAGACACTTACAGCCCGTCATCCCTCAAGGCCTTATACATCTGATTATATCGAGTTTCTCATGGAGGATTTTGTAGAGATTCATGGAGACCGTTACTTCGGTGATGATCCGTCCATTGTCTCCGGACTTGCGAGATTCGATGGAATATCTGTAATAGTAATAGGACATCAGAAGGGGAGGGGGACCAGGGAGAGGATATACAGGAACTTCGGACAGCCACATCCTGAGGGTAACCGTAAAGCCCTGAGGGCTATGAAACTGGCAGAGAAGTTCCAGAAACCTGTTGTCACCTTTATAGATACACCTGGGGCATATCCTGGAATAGGGGCAGAAGAAAGGGGACAGGGCGAATCAATTGCCAGAAACCTTAAGGAAATGGCAACCATCAGAGTGCCTATCATTGTAGTAGTGATTGGTGAAGGTGGGAGTGGAGGGGCGCTGGCGTTGGGTGTTGGCGATAGACTTCTTATGCTTGAACACTCCGTCTACTCAGTTATTTCTCCTGAAGGTTGTGCTGCAATTCTGTTGAAGAAGGATGGTCAGCCTGTTGAGCAGGATGAGATCAACAGGGCAGCAGAGGCACTGAAACTGACCGCCCAGGAACTCTTTAATTTGGGGATAGTGGATGAGATAATAAAGGAACCCTTAGGAGGAGCCCACAGGAATCCCGAGCGGGCAGCAGAATCGCTTAAGGAGGC
This sequence comes from Thermodesulfovibrionia bacterium, assembly GCA_919902655.1. Taxonomy (GTDB): domain Bacteria; phylum Nitrospirota; class Thermodesulfovibrionia; order JACRGW01; family JACRGW01; genus CAKKRL01. The sequence goes on along the minus strand of CAKKRL010000147.1, from coordinate 13,114 downwards.
ATTAAGAAGAAATCTGAGGGGGACTCTTGGCATATCGATAGAAGAACTTCTTACCTTGAGATACAATAAATTCAGAAAAATAGGTGTCTTTGAGGAAGGTGGAGAAGGATTATTGTAAACTTGAAAACTATTTTCTGATGGAGGGGTAACCTGTAATATAATAGGTTACCCCTTTGTTATTTGATATGGAAAGAGATATACTAAATAAGGTAATAGAGGCAGAGAAGGAGGTCCAGGATATGCTCGATAGAGAAAAGAAAAGGGCCGAAGAATGGGTAGAGAAAATAAAGAGAGAGATTGAAGAAGGGGTCATAAGAGAAGAGGAGGGAGTAAAAGACTCTTTTAAGAAGGCAGAGGAAGATGGGATTGCAGATGCAAAACGGAGGGCCTCAGAGATAGTTGAGGATGCTACAAGGGATGCAGATAGGCTTGCTAAAATAAGCGACGATGCCCTGAAAGAGATCATAATGAGGCATATTGTGAGGATACTGCCTGTTAATGAAAGTTAAGAGTTCAGCCCGCCCCCCGATAGAATCGGGGAGCGAGGCCGGGGAGTTAAGAGTTTTGAATAAAAAATTCGCTGAACGTCGAACCCTGCACGCTGAACTACAAATAAAATGATAGTCAGGATGTCAAAGATTGAGATTGTCGGTCCGAAAGGCCTGCTTCAAGGGGTACTTGCCTCATTGCAGGAATCATCGGTATTTCAGATAGAGCCGACTAAAGCAGGATTTATCGAAAGCGGGGCAGAAGAACATATCAGATCTTTTTTGCTTGATAAGGAAACACTCTCCGAAAGACTCTTTCTCGAAGACCTCAGGATGAAGATTGACGAACTCTTCTCATATCTGCCAAAAATATCTGCGAGGAAAAGTTATATTGAACCTGTTTCGATAATAGATACTATTGCCAAAACCATCGAGAGGCATATCACAGATTGCAGGGAGTTATATAAGAAGAGGGAATCCATGCAGAAAGAGATGAAAGAGCTAAACCGTTATAAAATATTTCTTGGTACCCTCGAATCTCTCCTTGAAGGTGTAAGTGAGACTGCCAATTTTGAATTTATCGGAATTACAATAAAAGACCCTGAAACAGTCGAGCCTCTGAGGGGTTTGATCTTCAGGTTAAGCCGTGGGAGGTTTGAGCTGCTTACAGCGGCGGCAGAGGACGGTACGCTTGTCGGATTGATAACCGTCGAGAAAGCTATATCGGAAAAAGTAAAGAAATCCCTCAGCGACGAACATATCCCTGAACTAAGCTTCCCGCCATCATTTAGAGGTCTCACATTTACTGAAAAAATAACCTTTTTACGGAAGAGGATCTCCGAGGTCTCCCCGGGGATTGAGATGATTGACAGGGAAATGGAGATATTTTCCTACAGGTGGACGCCGATTTACAAAAGGGTAATGGAGTGGATAAATGAGAGGCTTTCCCTCTTGAAGGCAACCGCCTCTGTGTTTGAAACTAAGATGTGTTTTTATATTCAAGGATGGATGCCTTCTGAAAATGTGAAGGAACTGAGAGGAAGACTGACAGATACATCCGGAGGAAAGGTGGTCCTTGAGGAAAGGGAGATGCTCGAGAAAGACCTTGAAATGGTCCCCGTAATACTCAGGAACCCTCCATTTTTCCGCCCGTTTGAGTTATTTACTAAATTCCTCCCTTTACCAAGATATACATCCTATGATCCGACACCATTTATGGCAATCTTCTTTCCTGTCTTTTTCGGTATGATGCTGGGTGATGCAGGCTATGGGCTTGTGTTCCTTATCGTCTCTCTCATTCTGACAAAAAGATACAGGAATAAAAGAAACATTCAGGATGCATTCAGGATACTCCTTATCTCTTCTGTCTACACCATCTTTTTTGGCATACTCTACGGAGAGTTTTTCGGAGAACTGCCACTTCTGCTCTTTGGTCTTGAACCGATCTGTATAGAAAGACGTACCGCTGTACTCCCGATGTTATATTTTTCACTTACAGTCGGGATGGTCCATATTACGATAGCGTGTTTTCTTGCGTTTATATCGGCCATAAAAAAGAAGGCAAAGAGGGTGATATTATTTAAGCTTATAAATATGACTGTCATCCTCTGCGTGATAGCCCTTTTTGCATCATTCTTTGAACCCTTCCCATGGCTTCTTACGAAGCCGATTATTATAGCTATACTGATCCTTACTCCCCTCCTTTTTTTTGCAGGGGGAATACTGGCACCTCTCGAACTGATCAAGAGTATCGGGAATATTATCTCATATGCAAGGATAATGGCTATAGGACTTACATCTGTCCTCCTTGCATTCGTTGCAAACCGTCTTGCAGGGATGACAGGTGACATTGTTATCGGAGTCATAGTGGCAGGATTGCTCCATTTACTTAACATGATCCTGGGCGTTTTTTCTCCGACAATACATTCCATGAGGCTCCATTATGTTGAGTTTTTCACAAAGTTCCTTGAACCTGGCGGAAGGAAGTTTGAGCCGATGAAGAAAGTGAACAGTGAACAGTGAACAGTTTTTGACCTTAATTGTATACTATTGATCAACAAAAGGAGGGATTTTATGGAAAAAATACTTATAGCATTTGCTGCGGCACTTGCAATAGGAGTCTCTGCTATAGCTACTGCATGGGCGCAATCAAGGATAGGCTCTGCAGGAGCAGGCACACTCGCAGAGAAACCTGAGTTGAGCGGAACTATTATTATCCTTCTTGCAATCCCTGAGACAATGGTGATACTCGGTTTTGTGGTGGCAACAATGATACTCCTTACAGTTAAATAGAATGGGCTACAGGGAGCTTATCGACGCTCTTCGTAAAGAAGGTGATGAGAAGGTTAGTGCAATCTGGCTTGCGGCGGAAGACGAAGTTAGGAGGATCAGGGAAGAAGCCATCGAGACAATCGAAAAAACGAGGGAGGAATATAACAGTATACATTCATCATTAATCAAGGAAAAGATGGAGGATATCCTTTCTGAATCAGCAAACAGGGAGAAGACTATCAGGGGTTCTGCTGAGAAGGGTATGTCAGAACATCTTCATGGCATAGCCGTAAGATCCCTCCGCCATTTGAGGAATGAAGGTTACGGAAATGTTTTTGATACTTTGGTGCAGGAACTTCCTCCACAGAAATGGAAAACCATAAGGATAAGTCCTGAGGATGGAAAGATTGCCAGAAAATATTTTCCTGACTCAGATGTCCTGACTGATGATCAGATTTCAGGCGGGCTGGAAGTTACAGGAATCGATAGCATGATCCGTATTGTGAATACATTTGAAAAGAGACTCGAGAGGGCGTGGATAGAGTTGCTGCCGGAATTGATAAAAGAAATTCACTGTAAATTTAGCAATTAGCAATTTAAATTTAAATTTTGTAATGTTAAATGATAATTTTAAAATGATTATTATTTAATATATGGAACTCCTTCAGAAGATAGAGAACAGAGGTTATCCTACCGACTATCTCCTTTCGAGGATAAGGGGAAGGAGGGCTAACATGATTGCCGACTGGAGACCTTTTCTCGTTACCCCGGATCCTATCGAATATCTTTCCACAACATATTATAAAGATCTTATAACCAGTCCCGGAGCAGAGGCTGTATGGAGGCGCCTTCTTAAAGAGCATAACTGGGTATATCTTCAGATGAATAGTAGTTTACAGGATATATTCAGGCCATATTTTCAGTACTCGGAGATAAAGACAATCCTTTTTGCTCTCAGGTACAAAGAAGGAAGAGAAGACCGAAAGATTGATGAGCTTCTTGGATTCAGTCTCCTTTCAGAGGAAATTAAAGAAAATCTGAGAGATAGTGAAGATGTTACTTCTGCTATTGTGGGCGTGGAATCTATCTTCTCATCCGTTTCGGACAGGTTCAGAGGGATTAAGGAAATATCCCTGAAAGAGGGATTGAAAGAGCTTGAGCAGAGATTAACCGGCATCTATCTTGAGTATATGATTGACTCTGGGATTCATCCTGTTATTAGAGAATATTTTGCACATATTATTGACCTCAGAAATATCATTGCCCTTTATAAACACCTCTGGTGGGATATAAAGACCTCTCCACATTTCATAAACGGCGGAAGCATTGATCCGGGAAGGCTCGGTGATGTAATTAAGAGAAAGGATATCTTCCGGATAAATTCCATAATAAGGAAACTTACAGGTATAATGATTGAAAGTCCTGATGCCACAAATGTAGAGAATTCTCTTCTTAAATGGGTTAGAAAATATCTTGTAAGAACAGGGAGGGGCCCTTCAGGTACCGGGCTTATACTTGATTATCTATGGCGGTGTTATATTGAGGCAAGGAATCTAGGTGTTATCCTAAATGGCAGGGATATTGACAGGGAAATTATTTCAGGAGAATTAATAAATTGAAGGAGATAGTCTTTATAACCCCTCCTGACGCAGAATATGGATTCAGCCTTACAGGTGTAACACAGTATGCCATAGATATAGAAGATGCAGAGAATATGCTCAAAAAGATAATGGCTGACCCGGACACAGGAGTAGTTGTGGTTGATGAGAGGCTGATAAAGAATATACCTGAAGAGAGACTCAAAAGGATGGAAGAGGGATGGCATGGCGTCCTTCTTGTACTTCCTGCCCCGGAAAGGGCAGGAATAGAGGTGGAGGATTATGCATTGAGACTTATAAAAAGGGCGATAGGATACCATGTGAGGTTGAGTGTATGATTGGACATATAAAGGGAATATCCGGTCCTACTGTAAGTGTTGATCTTAAGGGACTTAGACTCTATGACAGGGTATATGTGGGTCATGCCATGCTTGCAGGGGAGGTTATAAGACTTGAACAGGATGGAGCTGTAGTACAGATCTACGAAAATACGAAAGGGCTTGGTATCGGAGAGCCAATAAAGGGTGTAGGGATGCCCCTTACCGTGAAATTAGGTCCGGGTCTTCTTTCCGGCATGTTTGATGGACTGCATAGATCCCTTGAGAAACTAAGAGAGGAGATGGGGTCTTTTATCTCTGGAGGAAGGGAGGTATACGGTCTTGACCACCTTAAGAAATGGAGATTCTCCCCGCTTAAAGAAAGAGGTGCAGATGTAAAGGCCGGCGAAATAATCGGTTATGTGGAAGAGGGTCCATTAAAACATTTTATATCCTCTGGTTGTGATGGAAGGATTTCAGAGATAATTGACGGTGAATTCAGTATTAACGAACCTATCGGGAAGTTTTATGATGGAAGGGAGATTCCTGGATATAATGAGTGGCCTGTGAGAATGCCAAGGCCTTATAAAAGGAAGCTCCCTCCGTCAGAGCCACTTATAACAGGGCAGAGATGTATAGATTTTCTTTTTCCTCTGGCAAGGGGAGGGACAGCGATCTTTCCCGGAGGATTCGGTACAGGGAAGACGATACTTGAACAGTCCATAGCGAAGTTTGCTGATGTGGATATAGTTGTATATGTTGGATGCGGAGAGCGCGGGAATGAGATGGCGGAGATGATAGAAGAATTTACTACATTAAAAGATCCGTGGACCGGGAAGAGATTGATGGAAAGGACGATACTTGTGGTTAATACATCCAATATGCCTGTTGCAGCAAGGGAGGCGTCTATTTATACAGCCATAACAATGGCTGAGTATTACAGGGATATGGGTTATCATGTACTTCTCCTTGCTGATAGCCTTTCACGTTGGGCGGAGGCTTTGAGGGAGATTTCATCATCTCTCGAAGAGATGCCAGGGGAAGAAGGTTACCCCACCTATCTTGCATCAAGGCTCTCAGGATTCTTTGAAAGGGCAGGTGTTGTTGAGACAGTAAGCGGTAAGATAGGCTCTCTCAGTATGATACTCTCTGTATCCCCGCCTGGTGGTGACTTTACAGAGCCTGTTACACAGGCATGCCTGAGGATCGCAGGGGCATTTCTCATGCTCGATACATCCCTTGCCCACAGGAGGCACTTTCCTGCAATTAACTGGTTCCAGAGTTATTCCCTTTATGAGAGGTCACTCGCGGACTATTTCAGGGAGAAGATTTCACATGAATGGAATGATCTGAAACAGAGATGCAGGGAGATACTCCAGAGAGAGGAGGCACTGAGGGAGGTAGCAGAGGTTGTAGGTTTTGAAGGGTTGCAGGATGCAGACAGGCTTCTGATGGTAGTGGCAGAGAAATTGAGGCTTGAGTTCCTCTCACAGAATGCCTATACAGATGATGCCTTTTCACCGCCTGAAAAGACCCTTTCTAAAATAAGGGAAATAGTCGAATTTCATGATAATGCGGCTAAGAGACTCAAGGAAGGGATTCCCCTTCAGGAGATGCTGAAGATGTAGGATAAATCCCCCTCAGTCCCCCCTTTTGTAAAGGGGGATTTAGGGGGATTAAAAAGTTGCTGTGAGACTCTCGGAGCATATATACCGCACGATTTCTTCTATAAGAGGACCTCTCCTTTTTGTTGAAAAGGTATTCAGTGCAAGGCTTGGAGAGGTGGTAAATATACTGTTCCCTGATGGCCGGTCTATGGACGGAGAGGTTTTAAAGATAGACGGAGATACGGTCCTTATACAGGTATATGGGGAGACCCGTGGCCTTGATATAGGGAATTCTTCTGTTGTCTTCACTGACACCGTAAAAAAGGCACCCCTTTCGATTGATATTATCGGAAGGGTCTTTAACGGCTCTTTTCTACCTGTAGATGATGTCCCGATGTTCATACCGGAAAAATGGGCATCTGTTACAGGATTTCCGATGAATCCATCAGCAAGGGCGAGGCCTGAGGAGTTTATAGAGACAGGGTTTTCCTGTATTGATGGGTTGAACACCCTTGTCAAGGGGCAGAAACTTCCTATTTTTTCCTGTGCAGGCCTGCCTTCAAAGGAGTTGGCAGCGGGGATACTCCAGAATTCAAGGCTTGCTGTTGGGATGGGTAGATTTGTTGTTGTCTTTGTTGCCCTTGGCCTTACATTCCATGACTATTCATTCTATATGAATGTACTTAATGAAATAAGAACAGGTTTTGTTGCATTTGTGAATATGGCGGATGAACCAGTAGTGGAAAGGCTCCTTTCGCCGAGGTTCGGGCTTACCGTTGCTGAATACCTCGCCTTTGAAAGGGGAATGGATGTCCTTGTTGTTATAACAGATATGACAAATTACTGCGATGTGCTGCGTGAGGTTTCTACTGCGAGGGAGGAACTGCCAGGAAGGAGAGGTTATCCAGGCTATATGTATTCGGATCTCGCCTCTATTTATGAAAGGGCAGGTCGTGTTAAAGGGATGTCAGGTTCTGTTACAATGATTCCAATTGTGACAATGCCTGAGGACGACATCACACATCCAATCCCCGACCTTACCGGTTATATTACTGAGGGACAGATCGTCCTCAGCAGGGAGCTTCACCAGAAAGGGATATTTCCTCCTGTAGATGTTCTTCCAAGCCTCTCAAGGCTCATGCAGAGGGGAATTGGTGAATGCCATACGAGAGGAGACCATAGAAAAATCGCTAATAGCCTCTACAAATATTATGCTAAGGGCAGAGATCTGAGGAGGCTCGAGGCGATCGTGGGAAAGGACGGTATGACGGATAGTGATAAGCATATGCTCGATTTTGCAGATATCTTTGAGAGGGAATTTGTAAACCAGGGAACAGCGAGAAGGGATATAAACGAGACCATTGACAGAGGAATAAGTATTTTGAAAAGATTTTCACTTGAGATATAATGAGACTATGGGACTGAGAATCCTGTTATCCATTTTATTTATAATATCTCTTACCCAATTATCCTATGCCCTTTCGAAGGATGACTGTTTTTCATGTCACGGGCAGAAGGGTACTCCCTTGTTTCTGGATAGCGCGTTATACGAAGAGTCTTCCCACGGGAAATTCACATGCAACAGATGCCACCTCGATATCATCGGTTATCCCCATGGGAAGGCATCAAAGGTAAACTGCGGGATCTGCCATTTCCTCGGCACTGAAGGGGCTCCGAAGGAGAAGGCGCAGGAATACAAGCTCAGCGTTCATAACAGGGCATTAAGGGCAGGGAATACTATGGCACCTGACTGCCAGGCCTGCCATGGGTCCCATTATATATTCCCTTCAAAGGATGAACGCTCTGAGACAAAAAGACAGAAGATCCCGTCTCTTTGCTCAAAGTGCCACTTTAACGAGTACGAGGTTTACAAAAAGGGCATACATGGCAAAGAATTCCTTGATAAGAAAAACACAGGCGCTGCAGCTTGTTTTGATTGCCACATGGAACATAAAATACCGGGGGTTGAAGAGGAAGGATGGAAGTTATCACTTATAAAGGAATGCGGAAACTGCCATAGTGCAGAGCTCGATACATACAGGCGGACATTTCATGGGAAGGTGACTAAACTCGGATATATCACAGTTGCTAAATGCTCTGACTGTCACGGTTCCCATAATATTCTGCCTGTATCTGACAGGGACTCCACATTATCAGGAGAAAGGATACTGGATACCTGCATGAAATGCCACCCGAAGGCAACAGTAGGATTTACAAAGTACTTCGCTCATGCAGAGGAGCATAACAGGGCAAAATACCCTCTGCTTTACTATACATATCTTTTTATGACGCTACTCCTTCTTGGAGTGTTCGCCTTTTTCTTTACACATACAGCATTATGGGCCTACCGGTCGTTAATGGAGCGAATAAGGAAGAGGTCTGAATGACATATATAAAAAGATTTAATGCCTTTCACAGAATCCTCCATATTATTGTGGCAGTAAGCTTCATCGGCCTTGTGGCCTCAGGGATGCCGCTCAGATATTCCTATGCGCCCTGGGCAGCATGGATCATGAGACTGCTCGGAGGCTATGAGAATGCAGGCATTGTTCACAGGGTCTGTGCAATAGTGACCTTCGGATACTTTATTGTACATATCCTTTATGTCCTTTACCACATTGTAATTGTCAGAAAATTAAGATTTAAGATCTTCGGGCCGGAGTCCCTTGTCCCACGGCTTAAGGATTTCGTAGATATATATAAGAGCTTCAAATGGTTTTTAGGAAAGGGCCCCAGACCGGAATTTGACAGATGGACATACTGGGAAAAATTTGATTACCTGGCTGTGTTCTGGGGGGTAGGGATGATCGGTGTGTCAGGTCTTATACTCTGGTTTCCGGAGTTTTTCGGTAGGTTTTTCCCTGGATGGATATTTAACATCACAACAATCGTGCATAGCGATGAGGCGTTGCTTGCGGCAGGGTTTATTTTTACTATCCATTTCTTCAACACCCATCTCAGGCCTGAGAAGTTCCCGATGGATACGGTTATCTTTACAGGAAGACTAACGCTCGAGGAACTGAAGAATGAGAGGCCACTTGAATATAAGAGACTTACAGAAGAAAAAAGGCTTGAAGAATATATTGTGCCTGAGCCGAAGGGATGGGTTTTTGGTTCCGGGGTTATATTCGGTTTCTCAGTCATATTCATTGGCCTGTCTCTTTTAGTCCTGATAATTCTCGGGCAGTTCTTTTACTGATTAAAAAATATGTTTTTGTGGAGAGAAAAGGGTGGACAGGATAAGCATTCTAAGCAGTAAAGACTCTGCCTTGATGAATGAATTCAGCAGGAGGTGTATTGATAACCTTAAAGACCATTTTATGTTCAGGGTATTTTTCTCGGTATTTAATGACTTCATGGATATGAATGTAAAGAAGGAGACAGACAAGGACAGGATAATTATAGAGAATGCGGTCAGTTATTATGAAACAGGGAGAAATATCGGTGATATAGATTTAGAGACCGTCTTTGAGAAAACGATTGATGTGGATAAGAAATTTATAAAAAAGATCTCAATACTCCCGCTATCAATTGATGTCAGATATAACGAATTTAAAGAGATAAGAAAAAAGAGGATTAAGATAATATCAGGGGTTGTCTTCGAGCTGTTAAGGCGATGGGAAGATTCTGTACCGTTTGCCAATGTGGTCAGGGATGTCTATACAGAAATACGATTCAAGGAGGTTATAAAGGAGATTTTACAATTATATAACCTCGAGACCATGAAGGTAACAAACTCGATCATGCCTCTGTATCCTATTAATATTGCAAAAGACCTGCTTGCGGGAACATTGTTTAATGTTATGGAGTATATGAAAGAGGTGACTACAAGGGAGTCCGTAAGGAAGATATATGGAGGTCTATGCCACGAACCGACCTGACCCTCCTCCATCCCCCGACTACATTAAGATTCAGAGAACTACCGATTTTTCATGGCCCAATAAGCGATGTGGTCCCATCCTCTTCTATATTCGAGATATACCCCATCGGTTTTCTTACTATATCAGAATATCTTCACAGGCACGGAATATCAGTCAGGATTGTAAATATTGCGATGAAGATGCTGAAGGACAGATCATTCGATCCTGAAAGGTTCATAATGGGATTTGACTCAGTGGCTTTCGGAATAGACCTGCACTGGCTTCCCCATGTTGATGGAAGCCTTGACCTTGCAGAGATTATAAAAAAACATCACCCGGAAAGGCCTGTGATTCTGGGTGGACTTACGGCAACCTATTATTACGATGAGATAATGAGGGATTATCCATTCGTAGATTTCATAGTATGCGGGGATTCGACAGAGGAGCCATTGAGGATGCTTATGGATGCGATAAAATCTGGCGGTGGATATGAATCAATACCGAATCTGGTATGGAGGAAGGATAGGAATAAAATCGTGAATGAGATGTCATATAAACCGGAGAACCTCGACTATATAAGTTTTGACTATTCCCACCTCCTTAAGATGGCAATTAAATACAGGGACATGACAGGATACATGCCATTCAAGGATTGGCTAAGTTATCCCGTAACAGCGGTCTTTCAGTGCAGGGGTTGTTACCATAACTGTGGGTCCTGCGCAGGGTCGCTATATGCCTTTAGAAGGTTATGTAAAAGAGAGAGGCCGGCTTTCCGGTCGCCTGAATTACTTGCAGGAGATATCAGGGATATATCCGAATTCACAGGCGCACCGGTTATGCTGATAGGTGACCTCCTTCAGGCAGGGCATAGTTACGCAGAGAGGTTTCTGGAAATTATAAAAAGATATAATATAGATAATGAGATTGCAATTGAATTTTTCAATCCTCCACCTGAATCATTTATAAGAAAAGTGGCGGATTCTATAAACTATTACAATGTGGAAATATCCCCGGAATCCCATGATCAGAAGGTAAGAGAGGCATTCGGAAAACATTACACAAATGAGCAACTGGAGAAGTCGATAGAGACACTTCTGAGCGAAGGATGCAGGAGAGTAGACATGTTCTTTATGATTGGCCTTCCGTATCAGGACTATTCGTCTGTTATGGATACTGTGGGATATTGCGAAGAGTTGCTGAAGGAATATGGACAAAGCATCCTGCCGATGATTGCACCCCTCGCACCTTTTATTGACCCCGGAAGCCCTATCTTTGAAAATCCGGAGAGATACGGTTACAGATTCTTTTACAGGACATTGAGGGAACACAGACAGGCAATGCTTATGCCGAGCTGGAAACTTGCATTAAACTATGAGACAGAGTGGATGAAAAGGGATGATATTGTGAGGGCCACATATGATGCAGCATCGATGCTCCTTGATATTAAGGTGAAATACGGTATCATAGAAAAAGGAAGGGCAGAAGGGTTAAAGGGGTACATAAGAAAGGCTGTAGAACTTATAAAGAAATTAGATGATTCAGGAGAGACGGAGGGATCAATAAAGACTGAGATTGTCAGATTGAATAGTATTGCCTCCATATGTGACAAACATGAACTCGAATGGCCGGTAAGGGGATGGAGGCTGAATCCATCTGGTATATTTAGATTGATAACAGAATTGTTTTTCGGTAACCATAGATGATAATACACCCTACAAGGACAAATCTATTAATACTTAAAGAAAAGTCGCGGTCAGTTATAAACAGCACAGGTATCCTTAAGGCAAGGAGACAGGCCCTTATAAGGGAATTTCTTAACACGACCATGCCTTTTCTAAGATCAAGAGAGGAGATAAGAAAGACCTATGGAAAAGCCATCGAAGAACTTAAGCTCAGCCTTGGACATGAGGGGAAGAATTGCATTGAGTCCGTTGTAGCGATTACCAGGAGGGAATTTAGTATAGAGATTAACGAAAAGAGTATCTGGGGGCTGAAATACAGGGATGTGGTGGCACACGAAACACCTGTAAGGTCTCCCGAAGAGAGGGGATATGATTACCTCTCAACCACACCCCATCTCGATGAATGTACCCATCGCTTTGAATCTGTTGTTGCTACGATGATCGAGATTGCAACCTTCGAAAGCAAGTTAAAAAGGCTTGGTGATGAGATCATCAGGATAACGAGGAGGATAAGGGTCCTTGAGGAAAGGATACAGCCGGAACTCAGTCTCCAGATAAAGACGATCTCCCAGTATATCGGTGAGAGGGAGAGGGAGGCCTATTATCGGTTGAAGAGGTTTAAGGGGAAGGGTCAATAGAATTAGATAGATATCATTTATAAAGAGTAAGGAATAATATGGAATCTGAGTTTTTAAAATCGCTGGTTATTATCTTCGGTGTCTCTGCCTTAGTAGTATTTTTGCTCTATAGGTTGAAGATCCCTTCCATTGTAGGTTTTCTCGTTGCAGGTGCCATCATTGGTCCTTATGGTATTGGAATTGTAAAAGATGCCCATTCAGTAGAGATGCTCGCAGAGATTGGAGTTGTACTCCTCCTTTTTACAATCGGCATTGAGTTCTCCATGGCAAAGCTTCTCAGAATGAAAAAGGCTGTCATAGGAGGAGGTGGATTACAGGTATTGTTTACTATTATGCTATCAGCTATTGCTTCCCATCTTGTGACAGCAAATATCAACAGATCTATTTTCTTCGGTTTCCTTGTTGCATTAAGCAGTACAGCTATAGTCCTGAAGATACTTGCAGAAAAGGGAGAGATAGACTCTCCCCATGGGCGAATGATGACGGGAATACTGATTTTTCAGGACCTCTGCGTTGTGCCTCTAATGCTCCTCATTCCGGCATTGTCCGGAGAGGGGATAGACATAATGGAGGTTGCAATCAAAATGGGGAAGGCGGTTTTGATTATAGCGGTTGTACTTCTCAGTGCAAGATGGCTGGTCCCGAGACTCCTT
>CAKKRL010000146.1 GCA_919902655.1 Thermodesulfovibrionia bacterium | reverse complement strand
CTATCGGCATAGGGATACAGAAACAATCAGGAACCAATACAGTTGAAGTTGTAGAAAGGATAAAGAAGGAACTTTCAAACATCGCAAAGACACTTCCTCCCGGCATGAGTGTCGGAATAAACTTTGACCAGTCCACATTCATAAAGCGCTCTATAAATGAGGTCCAGCATCACCTGATTTATGGAGGCATACTTGCAGTCTTTGCAGTCTTCCTCTTCCTGAAGAATATCAGGACTACTCTTATCAGTGCCCTTGCCCTGCCCACATCGGTTGTCTCTACTTTTACCATCATGAATATCTTCGGTTTCACATTCAACAATATGACCATGCTCGCCCTCTCCCTTTCGGTCGGAATCCTGATCGATGACGCAATCATTGTCATAGAAAACATCCACAGACATATAGAGGGCGGGATGAAACCCATAAAAGCTGCTTCTTTTGCTACAGCAGAGATAGGGACAGCGGTTATGGCGACGACCTTTGCTATCGTTGCAATATTTCTTCCCGTGGCATTCATGAAGGGGATAATCGGCATGTTCTTTCTACAGTTTGCCCTTACTGTAGTCTTTGCAGTACTGGTGTCGCTCTTTGTTTCATTCACATTGACGCCTATGATGGCATCGAGATATTTAAAAAGTCGGAAGTCAAATCCCCCCATCCCCCCTTTACTAAAGGGGGGTGGGGTGGGATTATTTGCTAAAGGGGGGTTGGGGGGATTACTTACCCGTATCTCTTATTTTCTTGAAAAAGGTTATAAGAAGACAGAAGAGTTTTACAGGGAACTGTTACAGATCTCGCTCAACCATAAAGCGATTGTAATAATCACAGCAGCAGGTTTGTTTGCTGTCAGCATTTTCATCACAAGGTTTATCGGTAAGGAGTTTGTGCCTCAGGAAGATCAGTCAAGGTTTTTTGTAAGGCTGAGGGCGCCGATAGATTATTCTGTTGATGAAGTTGACAGGATGTTCAGGCAGGCAGAGGAGATAGCCCGGAATATACCTGAATTAAACACTGTCTATTATTCTCAAAGTGGAGGTCTCGCTAGAGAGACTAATAAGGCTGCGCTGATCATAGGGCTTAAACCAAAATCAGAGAGGGCAAGGACACAGCAGCAGATAATGGTGGACATAAGGAAAAAAATCAGGCAGATCCCGGGGCTTAAAGGAACTGCCGAGGATATTTCACTTATCGGAGGTGGCCAGAGAAACGTGCCTATACAATACAGTATTAGAGGAAGAGACCTCGAGACTCTTGAGACATATACAAAACAGATTGTGAGTGAGTTTTCAAAACTGCCTGGAATTGTTGATGTGGATACGTCTCTTGAGACCGGCAAGCCTGAGGTGAGGGTGTTCATTGACAGAGACAAGGCAGCAGATTTAGGAGTAAATGTTTCCACAATTGCAGAGGCAGTAAATTTTCTGATAGGCGGCGAAGTGGATGTGACAAAGTTCAAGGATGAGGCGAGGGGAAGGAGGTACGATGTAAGGGCGAGGCTTATACAGCAGGACAGATCAAAACCTGAGGACATAGGAAGGCTTTATGTAAGGGCGAAAGACGGCCGCCTTGTCGAACTCTCTAATATCGTCGATATTCAGGAAGGTGGAGGCCCAAGCGTAATCAACAGGGTTGACAGGCAGAGGGCAATAATTCTCTTTGCAAATCTTGAAGGGAAACCCCTCGGCCAGGCAAAGTCAGAACTCGATGCAATCTCAGCGAAGACCCTCCCCCCTGATTATTCCGGGATATACAAAGGAATGGCTGACGTAATGGGTGAATCCTTTGGTTATCTTATTTTTGCACTTGTACTCGGGATCATCCTGGCGTATATGATCCTTGCAGCACAGTTTGAGAGTTTTATCCATCCAATAATTGTGTTACTTTCGATGCCCCTCTCATTCATCGGAGCCTTCGGTGCCCTGCTGATAACCGGCAAAACCCTTAATGTCTTCAGTTTCATCGGGCTTATTCTTCTTATGGGGCTTGTTAAAAAGAATGCGATACTTCTTGTTGACTACACAAATACCCTCAGATCAAGGGGAATGGAAAGGAAAGAGGCTATCTTACAGGCTGGGCCTGTCAGGCTCAGGCCTATATTAATGACGACCTTCGCCATGATATTCGGTATGCTGCCTATAGCACTCGGTATTGGCGAAGGTGCCGAGACCCGTGCACCTATGGCGATCTCAACTATCGGAGGACTTCTTACATCCCTTTTCCTTACCCTTATAGTCGTTCCTGTTGTATATGATTTATTTGATGAACTGCAGGGAAAGCTTATGAGAAAGTCGCGAGTCGGGAGTCAGTCAATGACCCATGGGGAGTCATAGCATGGAAGAAATAAAGGCACCTGCTCCTTCGAATCAAAAAAGAAAGACCATCGCCCTTTCAATACTTGCAATCGTTGTGATAGCTGGCAGTATCTCAGGCTATCTCTATATCCAGTATAAGAAGGCATATATTACAACAGATGACGCCTATGTCGAAGGTCGTATCCATACCATCAGTTCAAAGGTACCCGGGACTGTCAGGTATGTCTTTGTAAATGATAACCAGTTTGTTAAAAAAGGAGATGTACTTGTTGAAATAGATACACGGGATTTTGATATAAAGGTAAAAGAGGTGTCTTCAGGGCTCGATGCAGAAAGTACAAGACTTTCAGAACTCAGGTACAGGCTTGATACGGCAAGACAGCAGTTTGAAGAAATTAAGGCATCAGTCGAAACAGCCAAAGCTAATCTCGATCTACAGGAAGCAAACCTGAGACAGGCAGAGTCAGATATGAAAAGGGCAGAGGACCTTCTTAAAGAAGATGTCATCCCGAAGGAAAGATATGAAAAGACAAAGACAGGCTATGATGTCTCACTTGCCCAGATCAAGGCTGCGAAGGAGAATCTGAAGCAGGCAGAGGCACGTCTTGTAACCCAGAGTGCACTTATAAAACAGACAGAGGCTTCGCTAGAACCTCAGAAGGCCTTAATCAGACAGAGAGAAGCTTCATTGAGTGCAGCAGAACTGAACTTGAGTTATACAAAAGTACAGGCGCCAACAGATGGCTATATAACAAGGAAATCTGTTGAGACAGGTAACCAGGTTCAACCAGGTCAGCCCCTTCTTGCAGTTGTTCCTCTTGATGATATATGGATAATAGCTAACTATAAAGAGACACAGCTCGAGAGGGTAAGGCCCGGGCAGAAAGTGAAGATAAAGGTCGATACATATCCGGGCAGGACATTTAATGGCAGGGTTGAGAGTATCATGGCAGGCACAGGTTCGGTCTTCTCCTTATTCCCTCCTGAGAACGCTACAGGAAGTTTTGTAAAGGTCGTCCAGAGAGTCCCTGTAAAGATCATCTTCGAGAAAGACACCGATCCCAAACATGTCTTAAGGGTAGGAATGTCAGTCATCCCGATGATAATTGTTGAAAAATAACAATTTATAGAAACATGATACAAGATGCAAGATACATGATGCATGTTTAAAATCTTGCATCGGGAATTATGTATCATGCATCCTGCATCTCAGTTAGTTAAAAATCGTGAATAGATGGCTTATCGCAATCACTGTAATGCTTCCCACCCTCATAGAGATAATAGATATCTCTATTGTAAATGTCTCACTTGGCCATATAAGGGGAAGCCTCTCTGCAGGCATCGAAGAATCCACATGGGCGATAACATCATACCTTGTAGCAAATGCAATAATCATCCCTATCTCAGGATGGCTTAGCAGGGTATTCGGCAGGAAGAGATACCTCATATTTTCTATCTCACTCTTTACCATAAGTTCCTTTATGTGCGGGTCTTCGTGGAGCATGGAGAGTCTTATCTTTTTCAGGATTATTCAGGGTATAGGCGGAGGGGGACTCCAGCCTCTTTCCCAGGCAATCCTCCTTGAGACATTTCCTGTAGAGAAACGCGGTATGGCAATGGCTATATACGGGATAGGTATCATGTTCGGCCCTATAATCGGACCACTCCTCGGAGGATGGATAACGGATAACTGGTCATGGCAATGGATATTCTATATCAATCTTCCGATAGGTGTTGTCTCTATTATTATGGCGTTATTTTTTATTACAGACCCTCCCTATATGAAAAGGATAAAGATGAAGATAGATTATGCCGGTATCTTCTTTCTTGTAATAGGTATCGGATGCCTTCAGGTTATCCTCGACCTCGGCCAGAGGAAGGAATGGTTCGAATCTGATTTTATCTCATGGCTTGCTGTAATCTCTGTAATGTCACTTGCAGTCTTTATAATAGTTGAGCTATTCTTTGCAGAACACCCTGTCGTAAATCTCAGGCTCTTTAAAAACATCTCCTTCAGCACAGGAAATATCGTCATGTTCTTTACATTCTTTAACCTCTTCGGAAGTATCGTGCTTCTCCCTATATATCTCCAGACCCTCATGGGATATACCGCCACACTTGCAGGTCTTGTCCTCGGGCCCGGAGGATTTGCTACGATGATCACCATGCCTTTAGCTGGGAGGCTTATTACAAAGATAAATTCAAAAGCTATACTCTCTTTCGGTATAATCATCTGCGCCTATTCAACATATCTCATGTCAGGATTTAACCTCCATGCAGATTTCTATTCTATTGCCTGGCCGAGGATTGTCCTTGGAATAGGCATGGGTTTCACGGTTATACCTCTTATGACCCTTGCCTTTTCTTCGATAAAGAAGGAAGAGATGGGCAATGCAACGGCGATATTCAATTTCCTGAGAAACCTTGGCGGAAGTTTCGGTGTTGCCCTTGTTACAACAATGATCGCAAGACGTTCACAGTTTCATCAGGCCCATCTTGTGGAGCATCTTACACCCTTTGATACGAGTTACCAGATAGCCACATCGCAGGCCTCCCAGTTTTTACAGCAGAAGGGGTTTGATGCTGTGACTTCCCAGCATGGCAGTCTTGTTGCTATCTACGGACAATTGATGAGGCAGGCATCAATGCTATCCTTTAACGATGCCTTTTATCTGCTGAGCATCCTGATGGTCTGCACCCTGCCACTTATGATGCTTATGAAGAGCAGTTATCCTCGGATCTCAGGGTAGTCCTATTTGTGCAGAAGGTTCATCCTTTTCTCTATTTTCAGGTTCCTGTTAGATTTTATTTATTAGAAATTATATAATTAAAAAAGGGCTATGTCAAAGATTCCTACACCGGGCTATAGTATAACTATCAGGGTCTCTATCGAAAACAGAATAGGTATGTTCGCAAAACTCGCCACCGCAATAAGTACTGCCGGTGGTGATCTTGGTGCGATCGATATCGTAAAAGCAGAAAAGGGCAGAATCATAAGGGATGTAACAGTAAATGCCAGGGATGAAGAACATGAAAAACAGATAGTGAATGAGATCAGGAAGGTAGATGGGGTTGATGTACTCAGGGTATTCGATAGAACCTTTACATCACATCTCGGAGGAAAGATAGAGATAACAAACAGACACCCCCTGAGGGACAGGGATGACCTCTCAAGACTCTACACACCAGGTGTAGCAAGGGTCTGCAACGACATCGCCGAACACAAAGACCATGCCTATGCCTATACAATAAAGGGAAATTCCGTTGCCATAGTTACGGATGGAAGTGCAGTACTCGGGCTCGGAGATATTGGCCCGGAGGGAGCACTTCCAGTTATGGAAGGGAAGGCAATGATATTTAAAGAGTTCGCAGGAATAAATGCCTTCCCTATCGTCCTTAATACAAAGGCAACCGATGAGATTATCAGGACAGTTCAGAACATATCCCCGGGATTTGGTGGAATCAATCTTGAAGATATCTCCTCTCCGAGGTGCTTTGAAATAGAGAAAAGGCTCAGGGAATCACTCGATATCCCCGTTATCCATGATGACCAGCACGGAACTGCCACTGTTGTGCTTGCTGCGTTTATCAATGTGGCAAGGCTGCTTAAGAAAGAACCTTCGGAGTTTAATATCCTTATGGTCGGTGCAGGTGCAGCAGGCACAGCGACTGCAAAGACACTCCTTGCATACGGGGCGAAAAATATCATCCTCTGTGACAGGGCAGGCTCTATTTACAGGGGAAGAATTGAGGATATGGATCCCCATAAAGAAGAGCTATCCCGTATTACAAATCCAAATAATCTTAAAGGGAAGATATCCGATATAATAGACGGATCAGATCTTTTTATCGGGCTTTCTGCGCCGAATGTCCTTACCCCCGATGATATAAAAAAGATGTCAAAAGACCCTGTGGTCTTTGCCCTTGCAAATCCGGAACCAGAGATAGCCCCGGAGGATGCCCTTCCACTTGTCAGGGTCCTTGCAACAGGAAGGTCTGATTATCCAAACCAGATAAATAATATGCTTGCCTTCCCTGGCCTTTTCAAGGGACTCCTCGATATAAGGGCAAAGGGGGTTAACGAAGAGGTGAAGTTTGCCGCAGCCCGCGCCATTGCGTATTATCTTGAGGAAGATGAACTCTCAGAAGACCATATACTCCCGAGCATATTCGATAAGAAGATAACATTGGCAGTAGCCCACGCAGTAGCAGAAGATGCGAAGAGGACAGGCCTTGCAAGAAAATGACCCATCAATTTGACACCGTAATCATAGGCTCCGGGCTTGCAGGTCTGAGGGCTGCCCTTGAGGCAGCAGGTGCAGGAAATGTTGCAGTCCTTTCTAAGCTCTATCCGACCAGGAGTCATTCTACTACTGCACAGGGTGGGATTGGAGCAGCACTCGGAAATGAAGAGCCTGATAAACCAGAGTGGCATTTCTATGATACTGTAAAGGGAAGTGATTTTCTCGGAGATCAGGATGCAATAGAGATAATGTGCGGGGATGCAATAAGGGCGATCATCGAGCTTGAGCATATGGGAGTTCCATTCTCAAGGACACCTGAAGGAAGAATCGCCCAGAGGTATTTTGGAGGACATACGAAGGATTTTGGAACAGCACCAGTAAGAAGGGCCTGCTATTCAGCAGACAGGACAGGTCATGCCATTGTATTTACCCTCTATGAACAGTGCCAGCTTAAGGGAGTAAAGTTTTTCCCTGAATTATTTGTTTTAGATATTGTTATCGAAAACAATAGATGTCATGGTGTCATTGTTCTTGAAATATCCACAGGTGAGATTCATATCTTTTCCTCTAAGGTCACACTGATCGCAAGCGGTGGCTATGGCAGGGTCTTTAAAACAACCTCCAATGCTTATGTTAGCACAGGTGATTGTCTGAGCATTCTGTACAACAGAGGGATTCCTCTGGAGGATATGGAATTCTTCCAGTTCCATCCCACAGGGCTTTATGGTCTCGGGATACTAATTACAGAGGGTGCAAGGGGTGAAGGCGGCATATTGATAAATGGAAAAGGTGATCGCTTTATGGAAAGATATGCACCAACCATCAAAGACCTTGCACCAAGAGACATGGTTTGCAGGGCAATTCTCACAGAGATACGGGAAGGGAGAGGGATCGATGGGAAGGACTATATATATCTTGATTTAAGACATGTCCCGAAGAAGACCATTAAGGAAAGGCTTCCCGAGATAACAACATTCTGTAAAACCTATATGGGAATAGACCCGTCGGAGCAACCGATCCCTGTAATACCTACTGCCCATTATGCAATGGGTGGAATACCGACAGATATTGATGGAAGGGTTCTGATGGATGAAAAGGGTTCTGTTATGCAAGGGCTTTATTCTGCAGGGGAGTGTGCCTGTGTGTCTGTGCACGGTGCAAACAGACTTGGCTGTAACTCCCTGCTCGATACTGTGGTATTTGGAAGGAAGGCGGGAAGGGCTATAAAGGAAGAGATAGGCAGGGACACTGCTGGTAAGAATAAGAAGGAAGATATAGTAGGGGCACGGCACGCCGTGCCCCTACTTGAAAGATCGAAAATAATGATAGATTCCATTCTTAAATGTAATGGGAAAGAAAGGCTCGCAAATATAAGAACAGAGCTTCAGGACAGGATGATGGAACATTGCTCTGTATTCAGGGACGAAAAAAATCTTAAGGGGTTAATCGAGTCGATAAGGAATCTGAAAGAGAGGACAAAGGATATATATTTAAAGGATAAGACAAGAAAATTTAATACTGAGCTTATCGATGCGATTGAACTCAATCACATGCTCAATATTTCAGAGGTAATTGCCTCTTCAGCCATAGAAAGAAAAGAAAGCAGGGGCGCCCATTACAGGGAGGATTGTCCGGAAAGGGATGATACAAGCTGGCTGAAGCATACACTTGCCTTCAAGACGGACAAGGAGATTGAATTCCGTTATAAGCCTGTGAACATAACGAGGTTTAAACCGGAGGAGAGGATTTATTGAGGACATTTTCCCATCTGTCATTCTGAGTCCCGATTTTCATCGGGACGAAGAATCTCACAAGGAACTATGAAAAGATACACTTTCAGGATAAAACGATTCGACCCTGAAAAAGAGAATTTCAGATGGGATGAATTCTCTGTTGATATGGAACCGATGGAGAGGGTCCTCGATGGATTAGATAGGATAAAGGATTATGCAGATGGCTCTCTCACATTCAGACGTTCCTGCGGACATGGCATCTGTGGCTCCTGTGCAATGAAGATCAACGGTAGAAACAGACTTGCCTGTCAGAGCCTTCTGAGAGATATAGAAGGTAGGGGCACGGCGCGCCGTGCCCCTACAGTGGTTATCGAACCCCTCGAAGCCTTTCCTGTCATCAAAGACCTTGTTGTAGATATGGAAGACTTTTTTGAAAAGAACGACCTTGTCCTCCCTTATCTTATAAATGATGAACCCCCTCCGGAAAGGGAGAGACTGCAGAGTCCATCCGAGCAGGAAATGATACTTGAGTCAATAACATGTATAATGTGCGGCTCCTGCACATCATCCTGTCCTATCTACTGGACAGACAGCCAGTATCTTGGGCCATCTTCCCTTTTAAAGGCATACAGGTTTATATTTGATTCCCGTGACAGGGCAGAAGAGGAAAGACTTGAGAAAGTCACAGGGGTACACGGGCTCTGGAGGTGCCACTCGATATTCAATTGTGTTGAGTCCTGCCCGAAAGAGATAGATATCACAGGGCATATAACAGAGCTTAAAAGGCTTGCCTTAAAAAATAGATTTCGTTCATGACAGTAAAGCCGAATAAAAAAATCTTAAGGTCCTACAAATGGCATACAGGCTCTCTCGCATGGATCATCCACAGGATAACAGGCATACTTCTTTTCTTCTATATCTTCTTACACCTCTATCTAATAAATAAACTAAAAGACCCTGAAGAGTATAGGGCTATGATTACTTTCATGAACGACCCTGTTATAAAACTCGGGGAAATCGCTCTTCTTGGATTAGTCCTCGCCCATTCCTTAAATGGAATAAGGCTTACACTCATCGACACTGGAGTTTCTACGAAACTCCATAAAATCATTTTCTGGGCATCGGCATGTACAGGGTTTGTTATTCTCACAATCGGAGGCCTCTATATCCTGAGAGGTATAAAATGAAGGAAGTAACCCAGTGGTTTCTTCAGAGGGTTACAGGGTTTTTCCTGTTTCTCGTGCTTATGGTACATTTTTATATTATGCATTTTGAAGACCATTCTGCCATAGAACACGCCTCGATAGTCGAGAGGTTCTCAAACCCTTACTGGATAACCTTTGATATATTTTTCCTTGCGATTTTATCTTATCACGGATTTAATGGTCTATGGAGAATGGTAATTGAGTATATCCGGTCTGAAAGATTACTCAAGGTAGTACAGATTTTAATTATCTTTTTAACTATCATTATCTTTTCATTCGGTACCTTTATCCTATTAAAATAGTGAAAGATGGGACAATGATTTTATATTCCCTCTTGTCTTTTTAATAAAAAAAGGTAGGGTTATCACACCATGATTCTATTTTTGATGACCTTCTTCTTGCTTTATTCAGGGATGCATCTCTATGTATTCCTGAAGGCAAGAGAAGCCTTATCTTTTGGTGCAGAAGTAAGTATCCCCATTATTATCTTTATGGTGGGTATGATCCTTACACCTTTCATTATCCACTTTTCAGAAAAACATGGTTTCGAATCTATTGCTAGGGATATGTCTTACCTTGGCTATACATGGATGGGTATATTATTTCTATTCATATCTGCCTCACTTATTATTGATATTTATCGCTTCTTGGTATATTCAGCAACTTTTATCTTTCAGAAGGATTTAACTATTATAAGCCCTTCAGCAAGATTTTCTTTTTTTATACCCCTTCTGCTTTCCATATCTATAGCAACCTATGGATATTTCGAGGCATTGAATATCCGGATTGAGAAAGTAACAGTCAAAACCTCTAAGATCCCAAAAGGAATCAGTGGATTCAAGATAGTCCAGATCTCTGATGTCCATCTTGGGCTGATTATCAGGGAAGAAAGATTAAAAAGGATTCTCAGAGAGGTGAAAAAGGTAAACCCTGATATTCTCATATCGACAGGCGATCTTGTGGATGGACAGATCAACAGACTTGAAAGGCTTGCAGATCTCCTAAAAGAGATTAATCCGAGATATGGGAAATTTGCGATAACAGGGAATCACGAATTTTATGCAGGGCTTGCTCAGGCACTCGATTTTACAAAGAATGCAGGCTTTTCAATTCTCAGGGGAGAGGGGGTTAATGTTTCAGGGCTGATTAATATTGCTGGCTTTGATGACCCCCAGGGAAAGACCTATGGCCTTTATAAAGATATTTCAGAAAAGGAATTACTTTCGGGACTTTCTCCTCAAAAGTTTACTCTGCTCCTAAAGCACAGACCAGTTATTGATAAAGATGCCCTCGGTCTTTTTGATTTACAGCTTTCAGGACATGCCCATAAAGGACAGATATTTCCTTTCAGCCTCATCACACGACTTTATTACAGGCATACTGCTCATGCAGGACATCTAAGGCTTATGGATAATTCTTATCTCTATGTAAGCAGAGGTGCGGGGACATGGGGTCCACCGATCAGATTTCTCTCACCACCTGAGGTTACGTTGATCGAGCTTGTATATGTGGATAAAGATTAGTATCTTAATGATGTTTGTATACCTTAATTT
This sequence comes from Thermodesulfovibrionia bacterium, assembly GCA_919902655.1. Taxonomy (GTDB): domain Bacteria; phylum Nitrospirota; class Thermodesulfovibrionia; order JACRGW01; family JACRGW01; genus CAKKRL01. The sequence continues at coordinate 4,455 of CAKKRL010000146.1, read as the reverse complement.
TAGAGAGAATAGAGAAGGGCGAACGTATGGCAGGAAGTCTTGTAAGAGACAAAGAACTTGCTAAGCACACTTATGTTCCGTATAGAAGGAATTGTATAACAAAAACTAAAATTATGTTGCTACAGTATAATCATTAAAATATCAGCGTTATACTGCAATATTTATGGGATATTCTCGACTTTAATGGAATAAATTGACTTGTAAAACTTATTTTGATATAAACAAGCAAACAAATGTTGCAGCAGTATAAAATATAATGTTGTCTGGACTAGGGAGTACGACGTGAAAAAGAATATTGTTCTCACCATCCTCATGCTGGTCGTTCCGACAATTTTAAATGCCATCGGGCAGAGTGGTAATACAGAGGTTGTGGTCGATGCCAAAATTGAATTGACGTTGGAATTAAAACAAGGAATAGTGACTGGCGAGCTGTCCGAAGTTGATGGGATAGTTACCGTTAAGAATATCGGAAAGCAAAGGGTCAAAGCTCAAAGTCCAACGAACCGAATGGCGGTGGCGTTTATTGTTTTGAATTCACGAGGTAACGTTATTGAACCAGAGGGAAAAGCTAAAGTCGACCCCACGTTCCAAGAAAAAACCCTCGAACCGGGCTCTCACTTCAGTGAGGTCTTTCAGGGCTTGAAGTTTATAACTGGAACGGCCCAGTTTGGATACGTCTTAAAAAGAGGTGAACGGTACAGGGTCGTTGCAATCTACAGGCCTTGGGGGCCCGACGGGGTTGGAATTTGTTCAAAAGAAGAAACGATAGAGTTGAAGTAGTCCAGATAACCGTCCCCTTTTCTCCTACCAAAAAATCTTATTTCGCTGTTCCGCGCAGTTCTTCTTCTACCTTCTCGGCTAAAAACATCTTCAAAAGAGATTGATATGGAATATCCCTCTTATTGGCGAGCAACTTAAGATGTTTAATAAGAGATTCTGGCAAACGGATCGAAATAGTTTTAGTTGAAGGTTTTAAGTTTGCAAAGGTGATCGACGACTTTGCCTTTGAGTAGTCAACATACTCGGTTGAGTCATGCTTTGACCAGAAATCGGCTTCTTCATCTTCGTTCTTAAACTTTGGTATCCTTTTCAATTTGCTCATAAACTTTCCTCTCTTTCCGACTCATATCTCGTGCCGAAATGACTCTGATTTTATTGCCCCTTATAGTAAAAACGATGAAAAGAAATCTATCGGCGTCTGTTCTGCCTAATGCAAAGTACCGATTCTCCCCCCTTGAATGGGGCTCATCTTTCTTGACAATGATCGGCTTGTTAAAAAATATCTCTTCGCACTCAATATGGGCAACTCCATGCTTTTCCCAATTTTTCTTAATATTCCCTTCGTCCCATTCGAATCCTTCAACAAGGGATAATATTTCGGTCTGATCCGTCATATTTGTATATATCTAATATATACAATAAAATGTATCTTGTCAATTGGTTTTGGGACAAAAAACTCATTTGCGGTTATAACATGCCATAATACCAGATTAAGAGGCTTCGTGGTAGAGGAAGAAAGCTTTAAGTCCTTCACTCCCTGACCATCTCCGCAATCGCCTCGATATGGTATGTATGCGGGAACATATCTATGGGCTGGAGGCGATTGAGCTGATAGCCTCCCTCTCTCAACCAGCCGAGATCCCTTGCGAGGGTAGTGGGGTTGCAGGATACATAGAGAATTTTCTCCGGGGATAAGGCAATAACCCTGTCTATAATTTTCTTTGTTGCGCCGGCCCTCGGAGGGTCAAGGACTATAAGATTCCCCTTCTCTTTCTTCTCAATAAGCCCTTTAAGACCTTTTCTTACATCATCACATATAAATTCGATATTTTTTATTCCATTTGACTCAACGTTCTTCCTTGCATCCTCAACAGCAGAATAACCGCTCTCAATCCCGATGACCCTTTCTGCCTTCTTTGCTAATGGAAGACTGAAATTCCCGATCCCGCTGTACAGGTCGAATACCATCTCATTTCCTTTGAGTTCAGCAAGTTGAAGGATAGAGATTATCATATTTTTATTCTGTTCCCAGTTTACCTGGAAGAAGTTCCCTTCGGTTGATTGGAAAGTAAGGTCATTGAGTTTAAGGACAAGGAAGTTTTTCCCTAAGACTTCATATTTCTTCCTTCCTGCATAGCATATAATTCCTGCGATTTCACTAATCTCCTCTCTTAGTGTCTCAAATACCGGTTCAAGGACAGGAGGACTTTCGAGGTTTACAAAGAAGAGCACTAAAATCTCTCCCTCAGGACTAACATTCATATGGATCTCTTTTAATGGTGGAAGTTTATCGGCGATCTTCCTGATACCGTCAAGAGTCCTATTGATAAGCGGGTGGAGTAGGAATCCGTTCTTTATCTCTACGAGTTGGTGCGTCCCTTCCCTGAAGAACCCTATCATCGGCATTGAATCCTTATACCTCACATTGAATTGCACCCTCAGTCGATAGTGTTCAGTATCAGGAGAAGGGATTATAGGAAAAACATCCCCTGGCTCTATCTCCCCAATTTTCCTTAACGTTTCAAGGAGTATTTCTTCCTTGAATTTTAGTTGTGCAGGATAGGAGATATAGGACCACGAAGAACCTGTACATTCCTCCTCTCCCCTGCAGGGAGGAGTGATTCTATCGGGCGAGGGGTTGATTACATTTATAAGCTCGGTTTCGGCAAATCCCTTCCTCTTCTTTTTTATCTCAACATTAACCTTCTCACCGGGCAGAACACCTGCGACGAAAAGGGCAAGACCATCATGTCTTGCGAGGCCTTTGCCACCATAGATCAATTTCTCAACTACTACCTCTATCAAAATGGCTCCTCCTCAAAGGATGGATTTAGTTTTAATGAACCGAGTTGGATCTTTTTAACCTTATCTAATTCTTTCAGCGGAGTATTAACCTTAAAGATTCCCCTTTCTCTCTCTAATTCATCTATTATTCCTAATGCGAGAGTATCGTCCATTCCATCTCTGAGCCCGATAAGAAGCCCTTTTATAAAGATAGCCCTTTCACTGGATATGGAATCACCCTGTGAGTTTATGACGTGTCCTGTTACCCCTATACCTTTGACCCTTAATCCTCTAATTTCCGAGTCTTTAAAGTATTCCTGATACTTTCTGTTTCTATATGCCCTCCTCTCTTCCTTTGATCTTGCCTTTGCCATTTCTGAAATAGGGAGACGTTGGATATTTATGTTCCGGTTATCTTTATACAAGGTTAAGATATGCTCGATCTCATGCCCTCTCTGAAGTGCAAAGATATGACGGGGTGAGAGGAGTTCTATCTTCCTTCTTTTAAGTTCCTTTCCTGCATCACCTGTAACAAGACCTGTCGTATCTACTATAACTGCCTCGGAACCTGCCTGGATGGCCTTATCAACCATCCTTTTCACCCCCTCTGTCTGTTCATGGAAATGCCCTTCAGGAGAGGTTGAGCCGACAAAGAAGAATGAATGTGGTAATATCTTTTCCCAATCCGGCACTGTCGGAATGTGTTCAGGATCAAATAAATCAAGACCTATTGTTGCAGGCGGCCCGAGAAAGGACTGTCCTATATCTGCATCTACAAGTCCTACCTTTATCTTCTTCGCAGTGAGATTAGATGTAAGATATTTCGCAAATGTACTTTTCCCTGTATCGTGCATCCCGAGAATAATTGCCAGACCCTTTTCATTCTCTAGGGAATGAACGGCGTTCATCCATTCATTCGGTATTGAAAGCTCTCTAATCACCTTCGATCCCTCCTGTCTTTCACGTAAACGCTATTACCCTCGCATTCTCATACAACCTGTTTATGTCAAATTCCCTCAAACCAGAAACCACTCCTCTATGCCTTCATCATAATATAGCGTATATTCATATCCATCAGTGCCTTTAATCTTAAAATACCTCTTAATATAACCCTTAGGGTCTATACTTCCTTCCTGCCAGGAACCTAAAATCTCTTTGACCTCTATCCTGTCATCATCGATAAAGAAGGCCATCGGTTTCTCAAATCCCCTATGGCCTGAGTAGGCAAAGACCGTTATCTTTTTAACTTCCCTTGACATCCAGATGGGACCAAAAGTATTTTCTTTAGATTCATACCGAATTTCATTCAGGGATTTGTACCCTAATTATTGTTATTTAAGTTCGCCCAAAATCCTGAGGTTCTCCTCCATCTCCTCAGTCTCATTGATTTCAAGTATCACTTTTATATCGGACTTTCTCTCTAATAATTCTTTGAGCGCCTTAACCTCCCTGCATTTTCTCGTTATCGGCCAGTGGTCTGTAAGCCCGCCACGGAGGCCGTTATTCCTGTGAAGGTGTATATACTCGACTTTATTCAATAGATCAGAGGGAAAATCCTTAACCCACTTTTGTGCATTTATCCCGGCAGCTTCCAAATGCCCTATATCTATCGTTATTGATGATGCATAATTTCTCCAGAACCACTCAACATCGTGGGAATTATTCGCATTC
>CAKKRL010000145.1 GCA_919902655.1 Thermodesulfovibrionia bacterium | reverse complement strand
CTTATCGTCCCTGATAAATCTCTGAGTCTCGTTGAAGGGGCAATAGAGCCGTGGACAAAGCCTGCCGCGAGGTGGTGGATGAGGCAGATGCTCGCTGGTGCAAAAAAGAGTGGCATAGACCTTAAGAAACCATACAGGGAATTATCTAAAAAGGAAAAAGACCTCATCTTTAAAGGGACAGCGGATTTCTACGGTATAAATGACTTCTTCGAGGAACTCAAGGGAAAGAAATACAAGATCCATGTAAGGGTTTTCTTAAGCAGATACAGGAGTGGATTCGAATGTCCTTCATGTCATGGAACAAGGCTCATGGAAGAGGCCCTCAATTTCAAGGTCAACGGTTTTAATATAGCAGAGGTATCCGCCATGCCTGTTGATAAAATTGTTGAATGGTTCAGGAATTTATCACTCACCGATTTAGAAAGGGAAACAGCAAAGGAGATATTAAGGCAGATAGATATGAAACTCTCTTTTCTGTTAAGGGTCGGCCTCGGTTACCTCACACTTAACAGACAAACAAAGACGCTTTCCGGCGGTGAATCCCAGAGAATAAACCTTTCTAACCAGCTCGCATCAAAACTCACAGGCACACTTTATATACTCGATGAGCCGAGCATCGGGCTCCATCCGAGGGACACGGGTAGGCTTGCGGAAATCGTGAAAGAACTTGCAGGGGAAGGAAATACAGTTATTATCGTAGAGCATGACAGGACACTTATCGACTCTGCTGATTTTGTGGTAGAGATGGGGCCTGGAGCCGGAGAAAAAGGTGGAAAGGTTGTCTTTTCAGGTACAAAGGCTGAGTTTCTTAATAGTGACTGCCTCACAGCAAAATATCTTCAGGGAAAAGATTTCATCCCGATACCCATCGGCAGACGAAAAACAGGAAGAAGGTCTTTAGAGATAAAGGGGGCAAGGGAAAATAATTTAAAAGATATCGATGTAAAGATCCCTCTCCATACACTCACCTGCATCACAGGAGTCTCCGGCTCAGGGAAATCCACCCTTGTCCAGGATACGCTATACAGGGCACTCGCAAGGGCCTTCAGGATTGAATTCGAGAGAGCAGGGAAATACAGGGCAATCTCAGGGCTTGAATATATCAAAGGGGTTAAACTCATAGACCAGAGACCTATCGGTAAAAGCCCGAGGTCAAATCCGGTTACATACATAAAGGCCTTTGACATCATAAGAAAAATATTTTCGGACCTTCAGGACTCTAAAAGGATGGGATTTACACCAGGACACTTCTCATTCAACCACGCCGGAGGAAGGTGCGAGGAATGTCAGGGAACCGGGTTTCAGAAACTCGAGATGTATTTCTTCGAAGACCTCTATGTTACGTGTGATGGCTGCGGGGGAAAAAGGTATAGGCCGGAGATTCTTGATGTGCTCTACAACGGAAGGAATATGGCCCAGGTCCTTCAGATGACTGTTAGTGAGGCAATAGATTTCTTTGATAATTCATCTCTGAAGAAAAAGCTCCGGACCCTGATAGATGTGGGACTCGGATATCTGAGGCTCGGCCAGTCTGCAACTACCCTTTCAGGGGGAGAGGCCCAGAGGCTTAAAATATGCCATGAACTCGGTAACTGGAGGATAAGGGATTATATCTACATCCTTGATGAACCGACAACTGGTTTGCACTTTGAAGATATAAAGAGGCTTCTCATTGTACTTAACACACTTGTTGACTCAGGAAATACAGTTATCGTTGTCGAACATAACCCTGATGTTATAAAGACAGCGGACTGGGTAATAGACCTCGG
>CAKKRL010000144.1 GCA_919902655.1 Thermodesulfovibrionia bacterium | reverse complement strand
CTCTCTCTCAGGGAAGGGATAGGGATTGTGACAACATTCAGTCTGTAAAAGAGGTCCTCCCTGAACCTCCCCTCTTTCACATCCTGCTGGAGGTCCCTGTTGGTCGCCGCTATCACCCTTATATTTACCTTTACCTTTTCCTTTCCTCCAAGGCGATGGAATTCCCTCTCCTGCAGAACCCTCAGCAGCTTTTTCTGAAGGTTGAGGCTTAATTCGCCCACCTCATCCAGAAAGAGCGTCCCCATATGAGCCTGCTCGATCATGCCTATCCTCTTATCGTATGCCCCTGTATAGGCACCCTTCTCATGTCCAAATATCTCATTCTCAAGGAGCCCTTCAGGTATTGCGGCACAGTCAACAGGGATAAAGGGAAAATCCTTCCTCTCAGAATCATAATGGATTGCAAGTGCCACAAGCTCTTTCCCTGTACCGCTCTCTCCTATGATCAATATGTTTGCATTGCTCTGGCTCACCATCCTTATCATCCTGAAGACCTCTTCTATGGCAGGGCTTTTTCCTATGATATTGTCGAAGCTATATTTATCGAGTAATCTGCGCCTCAGGTCCTTGTTTTCCTCGATAAGGGCATGCCTTTCCATTGCATCTCTTACAACAAGGGTCAGCTCCTCAAGGTTCAGGGGCTTTGTAAGATAATTGGAGGCCCCCTCCTTCATCGCCTCAACTGCCTTCTCTATGGTCCCGAAGGCTGTAAGTATTATGACAGGAAGTTCTGCGTTCTTAATCTTTAATTCCTTAAGCAGGTCAAGCCCGTTAATCCCGGGCAGTTTGTAGTCTGTAATAACAAGGCTGTACCGATTGGTTTCCATCTTCCCTGCTGCCTCCTCACCGCTCCTTGCAGTTTCAACCTCATATCCCTCCTTTTTCAGAGAGGCTGACATGACCTTAAGGATATTCTTTTCATCATCCACTAAAAGGATCCTTCTCTTCATGGTTCCTCTCTGATAGGAAGCGACATCGCAAAAGTGGTACCTATCCCCTCTCTACTCTCAACAGAAATCTTTCCGTCATGGCTCCTGATTATTCTCTTGACTATAGCAAGGCCGAGGCCGCTCCCCCTTGTCTTCGTTGTAAAGAAGGGTTTGAAGATATTTGACAGATCCTCAGGCTTGATACCTATGCCTGTGTCCTTCAGGTGCATCCTGAGCGTACTGTTTACACTTTCTGTAAAAATCACAATCTTTCCCTCAGGGGGTGTTGCCTCTATAGCATTAACGAGCAGATTTATCAAAACCTGCTTCATCTGTCCTTTATCAAAATAAAAATGGGGTATTCCCCGATCCAGATTCGCTTCTATTGTAATCCCTGCATTCTTTGTTTCATTCTTAAGAAGATTTATGGTCTTCTCTATAAGTTCATTTATATTTCCGAAGGACTTCTGGGGAAGAACAGGCTTGGAGAAACTGAGGAGCCCTGTCGTAAGTTTATCGAGCCTTTCGACCTCCTCCTTTATTATCCCTGTGAACTCACTTAGGAGCTCCCCCCTGAAGTTTTTAGAGATATATGCGGCTGCCCCTTCAATCGCATTAAGGGGATTCTTTATCTCATGGGCAACCCTTGCTGACATCTCACCCAGTATAGCAAAACGGCCAACCCTCTCTTTTTCCCGGTTCGCCTCTTCGAGTTTCTTCAGATTGTAACGGAGGTTACTTACCATGATATTGAAACCTTCCTTAAGTTCGCCTATCTCATCTCCACAGGATTCCTTGTATACAACACATTTTCTGCAGTCACCGAGTTTCTTGGCAAATTCACTGCCAATCCCTTCCCTGCAAAAAGTCCCTGCTATAAGCCAGCACCTGAGGTCTTTGGAACCATAGGCCGGGCATTCCCTCTTATTGCATTCCAGCCTCTCCCAGCATCTTAAAAGATTCTTATTCTCTATTTCTACATTCAGGTTTCCTTCCTGTAGTTTCAGCATCTTTTTCCTTAATTGAAGCAGGGGCCTTGTAAAGAACTGTGCAAGTGCCACTGCACCGAGGACACCCAGAACAAGGACGAGTGCAGTGATGGATATAAGCCTGTCACTCAGTTCATTTATATCCTTCTGGACGAGGACAATACTTTTTGTCTCCATCCTTTCAATGATGAGCCTCTTCTGGAAGTCGAGAACCATGATGGTCACAAGGAACATCATTATTGATATGAGGATAATAACTGCCAGAGAGAATTTAAGTTTTAGGTTCATACCCTATCCTCTCAACCTGTTCTAATACATAATTCCTGATTTCCTGCGGTTTGGGCAGACCTCCTGAGATCTTCCCTGAGTCTATAAATGGTAACAAAAGTTCTTCGTATCTTCCAGTACATTCGCATTTCTTTTTCTCTTCGGCTTGGCAAAGAATTCTGCCTTGACCCTCTTATCAATCCCCTTGGCCTTCAGTATCCTGCATCGAGTTCTGTATCATAGAAGCCTGAATAGGTCCTTTTTTCAATAATCCTGTCTCCTTTAAGTGGCTTTAGTTCTTTCACAACCTCTGCACCATTTGTCCCTTTCACAGCATGAGGAGGCCACCCCATCTTCCTGAACTCCCTGTCATCCCTGTCATGACTGTCACAGACATAGATAACAGGTATGTTCTCTTCCCTTGCCTTTTCTATCTCTCTTCTAAGTTCAGGTATTATTGTTCTTGTGGAAGGAACTTCAAGCGGTGCCCCTTCAAGTACAAAGTCATTAAGCATGCCTATTACTATGAGGGCTTCTTTATTATCCATGTGAAACCCTGTTCAGACGATATCTATTTTACCATAGTTTGTTTATGAGTCAACAGGTTCTCAACCTTAAATATCTTCAATCATGCCACCCCTCCTTCCATCCCAGGTCACCGAGGAGTGGCACGAAGATACAGCCTGTTATTGACTGTGTTATCACACCTTCTGGTGTCCTTGTAACCTTCATTAATATCTGGGACCACCTGTCACCCACAGGGATAATAAGCTTACCTCCTATCACAAGCTGTTCCACAAGTGTTTTTGGAATCTCAGGGGCAGCAGCAGTAACGATGATACCGTCAAAGGGACCCGCCTCTTCCCAGCCATAGGTTCCGTTTGTAATCTTTATCTCTATATTCCTGTACCCCAATGAACCAAGGAGATCCCTCGCTCTTATTGCCAGCTTCTCAACCCTTTCTACAGAACAGACACTTGAGGCAAGCTCTGCAAGGATTGCGCATTGATAACCCGAGCCTGTACCGATCTCAAGGACATTCTCATCCCCCCTTAACTCCAGTAACTCCGTCATAAGGGCAACCATGTAGGGCTGTGAGATGGTCTGCCCCTCCCCGATAGGTAAGGCATTATCATCATAGGCCCTCTCAATAAGAGAGTCGTCTACGAATAGATGGCGCGGAACTTTTCTCATGGCTGTCAGGACACTTTCGTCCTTTATCCCCCTTGATATGAGCTGGGTTTCAACCATCAGGTTTCTAAGCCTTTCGAATTCCACTCTCGCTCCTTTTAAGTCCTGTGTCTTGTGTCTTTAGTCTTTTTATTATCTCCCTCGCTGCAACAACCACCGATACAGAGGCCTGAATCAATCCACGGCTAACCCCTGCTCCGTCCCCGATAGCAAAAAGGTCTTTGATCTCTGTCTCAAGAGAATTAGTCAGTTTGAGTTGCATCGAGTAGAATTTCACCTCCACCCCGTAGAGAAGTGTGTGACGGGAGTTTACGCCTGGGGCGATTTTATCCATTGCCACGAGCATTTCAAGTATATCTGAGATATAACGGTAAGGGATCACAAAACTGAGGTCGCCAGGTGTTGCATCCTTTAATGTTGGTTCTACTAAACCCCTCGAAATCCTGTCTTCTGTAGATCGCCTCCCCATCTGGAGGTCTCCCAGCCTCTGGACGATAACACCCATTCCGAGGATATTTGCAAGCCTCGCAATATACTGACCGTAAGCTATCGGCTCATGGAAAGGTTCTGTAAAATAGGTGCTGACGAGAATCGCAAAATTGGTGTTATTCGTCTTTTTATCTGAATAGCTATGTCCGTTCACAGTAGATATCCCATGGCTGTATTCCTTAACAACCTCCCCGTAGGGGTTTACACAGAACGTCCTAACCTTATCGTCGAACTTCTTAGAGTAAAAGAGTAGCTTTGGCTCGTAGGTTATCTTGGTTAGCGGCTCTAAAACAGATGCAGGCACCTCTACCCTCACACCTATATCTACAGGGTTATTGAGGGCTGTAAGGTTAAGTCTTTTTGCCTCTTCATTCAGCCATTCTGAACCGTCACGGCCTGGGGCAAGGATTATATAATCACCGAACAATTCCTCACCCTTTTCTGTCCTCACACCAATTGCCTTTCCGTTCTGGACAATAACCTCTTTCACTGTCGTGTTCAGCCTTATCTCTGCCCTGTTACTGATATCGTTCTTAAGTTTTTTAAGAAGCCCCGCACACCTGTCTGTGCCGAGATGCCTTATCAGAGAAGGGACGAGTATCAGGTTATGCCTTGAGGCCATATCCTGAAGTTCCTTCACCTCTTTTGTATCCCCGCCATATGCCTCAGAAGGGGCCCCGTAGCTCAGGTATATCCCATCCACATATTTTATAAGTTTGGTGAGTTCCTCATGAACCATATACCTTCCAAGGAATCCTCCGATCTCAGGGGAAAGGGTGAGTTTGCCGTCGCTGAATGCACCTGCCCCGCCCCATCCTGAAAGGATATCACACATAGCGCAATGCCTGCAGGATACATCCTTTACATGGAGCGGACAGAACCTCTTTTCTATATCCTTGCCTTTTTCAATAATAAGGATCTTCAGATCCAGCTCAGAACGGATAAGTTCCAGAGCAGTAAATATCCCTGCAGGGCCTCCGCCGACAATTATTATGTCGTATCTGGCCATCTATTCCGTCAGTACTTTATCAGTTTTTATCAGAGATATCAGGGTTTCCTCTAAGGGCTTAAGTTTTTCGATGGCAGAGTAGTTCGTAAGGTCAACATGCAACGGGGTTATAGAGATCATTCCCTCATGGATTGCCTCAAAATCTGTATCTTCTCCTTTTTCCCAGGACAGCCTGTTCCCGCCAATCCAAAAATGTCTCTTTCCTCTCGGGTCTACTATCTCTGTAACTACATCCCCGTAGATCCTTTTACCCTGCCTTGTAATCCTCACTCCTTTCATCACGGATAATGGTAAATTGGGCAGGTTCACATTAAGGAGGGTATCATCAGGAAGGCCTCTTGTGAGCATGGCCTTTGAGAGCATAAGACCAAAATTGGCTGATTCCTGAAAAAGATAATTTTCTGAAGCCACTAATGAGATCGCAAAGGACGGGATACCGAGTATCCTCGCCTCTATTGCAGCCATCACTGTCCCGGAATAGGTAATATCATCCCCCATGTTAGCCCCCTTATTAATCCCAGAAACAACAAGGTCAGGCTTTGCCTTAAGGATCCCGTTCACACCTATATTAACGCAGTCTGTAGGGGTCCCGTTTACACTATAAACCCTTTCCTTTATCTCATCTGCATGGAGGGGTCTGTGAAGGGTGAGTGAATGGCTTACAGCACTCCTTTCCCTGTCAGGGGCAACGATATAAACATCTCCCAGGGCCTTTAAGGTTTTAGCAAGTATCTGGATACCGGGGGAATAAATCCCGTCGTCGTTGGTTACGAGGATGGTGGGCATTTTAACTGGTCGGGGCGACCCGATTTGAACGGGCGACCACTTGCACCCCAAGCAAGTGCGCTAGCCAGGCTGCGCCACGCCCCGCTCTATTGAAACTTATTCGGGGTGAAGTTTGATGATCTTCCTTCTATCCCTCAGGACGTCGAGGATATTCCTTAATTCCTGTTTGACCTTACCTATTACTTCGGCAGGTGGCTTGGTATTTGTCTTCTTCCCTTTATTGATAGAACCTTCTCCAAACCTTTTTTTCACCCCTGATATGGTATATCTCTCTTCGTAAAGCATCCTTTTTATCTGGAGGACCAGATCAAGGTCATTTCTTACATAGACCCTCTGTCCTGATTTGTTCTTGCGCGGTTTCAGGAAATTGAATTCTGATTCCCAGTATCTGAGGATATAAGGTTCTACACCTACTATCCGGCTTACCTCTCCGATCTTATAGAAAAGCTTTTCAGGAATCGTCTGTTTTGGAGCTGGTTTCCTCATTTTGGGCCAAGCTAAGGCTTATGTATCAACCTTACCTTTAATTATTAGTGATCTACACTTCCCTTAAAGACAACACTCGGTTTGAAGGTTACTACTTTCCTTGGTGTTATCTCTATCTCCTCGCCACTCTTTGGGTTCCTTCCCTTCCTCGCACCTTTCTTTCTTACTGATAAATTTCCGAAACCTGCGATCTTGACAGTCTCACCATCTTTAAGGGTCCCCTTCATTATGCTAAGGACAATCTCGAGGATTTCTGATGCTTCCCTTTTTGACAGGCCTATCTTCTCATAAATCTGGGCAACTATATCCGCCTTTGTCATAAAAAACCTCCCTGGGGATAAACCTTATGTTATAAGGAGATATCCCATTTGTCAAGTAAAATCCTTGCACCTTAATCGTTTAAAGTTACAGGCTCAGGACTCCTCTTTCTTTTTAAAGGCCTCCCTTTCTGATATAATTTTGGATGCAAGAGGACCAGGGACCTCCTCGTAATGAGAAAATTCCATAGAATATAACCCTCTTCCGCTTGTTATGGAATGAAGTGTAGGCGCGTATCTGACCATCTCTGCCATAGCCACCTGTGCCTTTATCTTCTGACTGTTGGCCTGAGGCTCCACCCCCAGAACTTTCCCCCTTCTCGAATTAAGGTCTCCTATTATAGCACCCATGCAGTCCTCAGGAGTTATCACCTCGACATTCATAACAGGCTCAAGTATAACAGGCCTTGCCTCGGTTACCGCCTTTTTTAAGGCCATCCCCCCTGCAATCTTGAATGCCATTTCTGATGAATCAACAGTATGATAGGAACCGTCATAAAGGGTAACCCTCATATCAATTATAGGATAGCTCGCAAGCACCCCCTGATGCATCGCCTCTACAACACCCTTTTCAACAGCAGGTATGTACTGTCTCGGAATAACCCCTCCAACTATCTTATCCGCAAACTCGAACCCTGTTCCCCTCTGAAGTGGCTCTATCTCCAGCCAGCAGTCACCATACTGTCCCCTTCCGCCTGACTGCTTCTTATATCTTCCCTGAGCCTTCGCCCGTATTTTTACGGTCTCCTTATAGGGAATCTTCGGGGTCTTCATATCTATCTCAAGGCCGAATTTTCTCTTCAGCCTCTCGATAGTTACCTCAAGGTGAACCTGACCCATACCAGACAGAATCATCTCCTTTGTTTCATCATCCCTGTAAAATCTGAGGGCAGGATCCTCTTCAAGAATTCTCCCTATGCTGCTCGATACCTTATCCTCATCACCCCTGCTCTTCGGCGCTATGGCAAAGGAGATTACAGGGTCTGAGAATTTTATCTTCTCGTAAAGGATGGGATTCCCTTCGTCACAAAGTGTATCACCTGTGAGTGTATCTTTAAGTTTAGTTACAACAGCAATCTCGCCGGGGCCCACCTTCTGGGCTGGTATCTGCTTTTTGCCGAGGAGGTAGAATATCTGCCCTATCTTTTCTTTTACACCCTTCGTTGAGTTGTAAATTGCTGAATCGGCCTTAAGGGCACCTGAATATACCCTGAAGATTGTCAGTTTCCCTGAGAATGGATCGGCGATTGTCTTGAAGACAAGTGCTGAGAACGGATCTGCATCAGAAGGTTTTCTCTCTGTATCAGCATTGTTCTTTGGGTTCTTCCCTCTGATAGGAGATATCTTTGCCTTATCAGAAGGTGAAGGGAGACATAGAAGTATGGCATCGAGGAGATGCTGGATACCTATATTCTTATAGGCTGAACCACAGAGTACAGGGACAAACCTGCCTGTAAGCGTTCCTTCCTTTATCCCCTTCTCGATCTCAGCATGATTCAACTCTCCCCCTTCCAGATACCTCTCAAGGAGTGTATCGTCTGCCTCTGCAACCTTCTCTATCAGCCTTTTTCTGTACTCATCCGCTTCAGCCTTAAAATCTCCAGGGATATCCTCTTCTCTGAATGTACCACTCTGGCTATCAGAGAACTTCAATGCCTTCATTTTTAAAAGGTCTATAATCCCTGAAAAATTGTCCCCGTATCCAATCGGCAGATTCAGAGGGATAGCCTCTTTGCCGAAGGCCTTCTCGATATCGCCAAGCGCCCTTGAGAGGTTTGTCAGCTCCTTATCGATCTTATTAACGAAGACTACCCTCGGGATTTCATATTCATCGGCATACCTCCAGACCCTCTCCGTTTCCGCCTTAACACCTGAAAGGGCACTTACTATTACTACCGCCCCGTCCGCAGCCCTCAGACACCCCTTTGTGTCTTCAATAAAATTTATATAGCCTGGGGTATCTATGATGTTCATCCTGTGCTCTTTCCACTCACAGAAACAGAGGGCGGAGGTAATCGTTATCTTCCTGTCTATCTCCTCAGGTTCAAAGTCCGTTACAGTATTCCCATCCTCCACCTTGCCGAGCCTGTCTATGGCCTTTGCATTAAAGAGCATTGCCTCTACAAGGGATGTCTTGCCTGCACCTCCGTGGGCTATAACTGCAACATTTCTGAGTTTTTCGACATCAAAATTAACCATAACCTTTCCTCCATCAAATCCTAAATCCGAAATAGATTCAAATAACCTTTTTTACACACCCCCAGCCCCTCTTTTTAGAGGGGATTAAGGGGTGTGTTATTGTATAATCTCTTCTATCACCGGCCTGTATTCCTCTTTCTTCTCAACCTTACTGCTCCAGAGTTTTATTATAATAAAGGAGATTATGAGGGCACCAAAACCAAAGGCAGCAGCGATGAGATCCGAATCAGTTCCTTTAAAATATAACTCTCCAATGTTCTTTCCAAGTATTGCCCCTCCGATAAGTGAAGCAACAGGAAGGCCGTATACAATGATAGACGCCTTAAGATAGAGCTGGGGTTTAAGTGCGAGTCTTACAGTCTGACCGACCTTAGCCATTATAGGGTTAAAGGCCTCAAGTTCCGCTGTCTCCTCTGAAGGCTTACATGTCCCTGCTGCTGCACAGGCATCGCAGGCACCGCTCTTCTGGACACGAATCCTCGCCATGATACCTTCTGTGCTTATAACGATACCTGTTTCTTCCATATTTCATTCTAAATTTAGCATTTCAAATTTGAAATTTAAAATGCTAAATGATAATTTTAAAATGTTATTTTTCCCGTTTTCCCCTGAGAAGTTTATACTCAATGCTATCAACCAGTGCCTGCCAGGAGGCATCTATAATATTCTCAGAGACCCCTACTGTGCCCCATTTCTTCCTGTTATCGCCAGATTCGATCAGAACCCTTACCTTGGCGGATGTCCCTTTGCCGGGGGCAAGTACCCTAACCTTATAGTCGATCAGCTTAACATCCTTAAGCTCAGGGTAGAACCTGTCGAGGGCCTTTCTCAGGGCGTTATCAAGGGCGTTGACAGGGCCATTACCTGTTGCTGCAGTATGTTCCACCTTTCCGCCCACCTTTACCATTATAGTAGCCTCGCTGATCGGTTCCTCCTTCTCCTTCCGCTTTTCAACAATAACCCTGAATCCAGCAAGGTCAAAGAACTTCTTATGCGTACCGAGAGCCCTCCTCATAAGAAGCTCAAAAGAACCTTCAGCACCTTCAAACTGGAATCCCTGATTCTCAAGGTCCTTTAATGTATTCACTATCTCTTGTAAATGTGGAGAGTCCTTCGTGATATTTATTTTAAACTCCTTCGCCTTCCTGATCACATTGCTTTTACCTGATAACTCAGAAACCAGTACCCTCTGATAATTCCCTACAGACTCGGGCCTGATATGTTCATAGGTGAGTGGATTTTTAAGCACAGCCGAGACATGTATTCCACCCTTGTGGGCAAAGGCGCTGTCTCCAACATAGGGTTGTCTCTTGAAATGCCTGAGGTTCGCAATCTCATCCACAAACCTCGATAGCTCCCTGAGTTTTTTCAGTGATTCTTCCGGAATACATCCAAGTCCGAGTTTCAGCCTGATATTAGGTATTATTGAACAGAGGTTTGCATTTCCGCACCTCTCTCCATATCCATTAATAGTCCCCTGGACATGTACCGCCCCGTTCTCCACAGCAACGATTGTATTTGCAACAGCAGTCTCAGAGTCATTGTGGGCATGGATACCCAGAGGCGTTTTTACATGGGACCTAACCTCCCTGAAAATCATCCCTACTTCAGAAGACATCATCCCTCCGTTTGTATCACAGAGGACAAGGCAGTCTGCACCTGCCTCCTCCGCTACCTTCAGGGTCTTCAGGGCATATTCAGGGTTTGCCCTGTAACCGTCAAAGAAGTGCTCGGCATCATAAAAAACCTCACGAACCTTTCCCCTGAGATAGCTGACAGAATCACTGATAAGGTCTAAATTCTCCTTGAGTGAGACCTTCAGGGCATCCCTCACATGGAGGTCCCAGGTCTTGCCAAAGATAGTAACAGCCCCTGTCCCGGCATTGAGAATGGCCTTAAGATTTGTGTCTTTATTAGCTTTTATCCCCGGCCTTCTGGTGCTTCCGAAGGCAACCATCTTTGCATTCTTTAATGGGACCTTCTTTATCTTCCTGAAAAACTCTGCATCCTTTGGATTGGAACCCGGCCACCCTCCTTCTATGTAATGGATCCCGAAATCATCAAGCCTCTCTGCAATCCTTATCTTATCTTCCACAGAAAAGGATATATCCTCAGCCTGTGTCCCGTCCCTTAGTGTCGTATCGTAGATTTTTATAAGTCTCACTTGAAAATCCCTCAGTGGAAATGTTTCATTCCTTTACAGCTGTCTCCTCCCCGAGTTCAAAGGCATCGTGGAGTATCCTCGTTGCAAGCTCTGTGTATTTCGCATCTATAAGACAGGATATCTTTATTTCAGATGTGCTTATAGCCATAATATTTATCCCTTCTTTTGCAAGGGTCTCAAACATCCTTGCAGCAACTCCTGAGTGGGTCCTCATGCCTACACCCACAATAGATACCTTTGCGATATCCTCCCTTGCCGCCACCGACCTTGCACCTAAATCTTTCGCTACTTTCCTTGTTATCTCGAGAGCCTTATTAAGGTCTGTCTTTGGGACTGTGAAAGATATATCTGCCTGTTTACCATCGCTACTCACATTCTGGAGAATCATATCCACTACAATCTCTGCATCTGCTATCAACCCGAAGAGTTTTGCAGCAACCCCGGGCCTGTCAGGGACACCCATAATTGTCACCTTCGCCTCATTCTTATTATAAGTCACTCCCGAGACTATTACCTTCTCCATATCTTTATCCTCCTTCATCACAAATGTCCCCGGATTCATTGTAAAACTCGATCTGACCACCAGAGGGACTTCATATCTCTTTGCATATTCCACCGACCTTGTCTGGAGCACCTTCGCCCCTGATGATGCCATCTCGAGCATCTCATCATAGGATATCCTGTCAAGTTTTCTGGCGTTGGGAACGATATTGGGATCTGCTGTAAATACACCGTCCACATCTGTATATATCTCGCAGAGTTCTGCCTTCAGGGCAGATGCAAGGGCTACTGCTGTAAGATCGGATCCGCCTCTGCCGAGAGTGGTTACATCAGATTTTTCATCGACCCCCTGGAATCCGGCAACAACAGGGATCCTTCCCTCATCCAGGGCATTCCTCACCCTTTCAGCACTCACCCTCTCTATCCTCGCCTTTGTATGTACGCTGTCCGTAATTATACCAACCTGCCTTCCTGTAAATGACTGGGATGAATGACCTATATTCTGCAAGGCCATTGCAAGAAGGGCTATCGTTACCCTTTCACCTGTTGAGACGAGCATGTCGAGTTCTCTTTTATCTGGCGTTTCGGTAATCTGCTTTGCAAGTTTGATAAGTTTATCAGTCTCACCGCTCATGGCTGATACAACCACAATGACGTCATGACCCGAGTCCTTGGTCTTCCCTACCCTTCTGGCAACCTCCTTTATCCTTTCAGGATTCGCCACAGAGGTACCTCCATATTTCTGTATTATCAGATCCACTTAACTAAACTCCTCTACGAGTCATTGACCAAGAAAATAATCCATTAATTTATACCCTTCCTTAAAGACAAGGTTTTTATTCTTAATAATCCTCTCATCAAAGTAAGAAACCTTTTTCCCTTTCTTCTCCGCAGGACCCTTCGGACCGGCGGGGCTTGGGTATATTACAAAAGGGACAGGTTCACGGCTATGAGTCTTCAGGTCTATGGGTGTTGCATGATCAGGAAGGAGCAATATCCTGTATCCTCCCCTATGTGTCGGGTCTTCGACAGACCTTTCCATCCCTTTCAACAAAACACCTAATACCTTGCTGTCAAAATCCTCTATCGCTTTAATCTTCCCCTTTATATCTCCGTTATGAGATGCCTCATCAGGAGAGGCCACATGGATGTAAACAAGGTCGAGGGTTTTAAGTGCTCTGAGCGCGGCATTAGCCTTTCCTTCATAATTGGTATCGAGATAACCTGTTGCACCTTTAACATTAATAATCTTGAAACCGGCATAAATCCCTATACCTTTCATAAGGTCAACCGCCGAGATCAATCCTCCCTTT
Source organism: Thermodesulfovibrionia bacterium (assembly GCA_919902655.1). Classification (GTDB taxonomy): domain Bacteria; phylum Nitrospirota; class Thermodesulfovibrionia; order JACRGW01; family JACRGW01; genus CAKKRL01. The sequence goes on along the minus strand of CAKKRL010000144.1, from coordinate 3,465 downwards.
AAACCATACCTCTGCCTGAAGGGCGGAATGGACGGCCTTTTCCCCTGGCCCCATAACCATATGCTATTCGCCTCTTTAAGCCCTGCCTTCCTCCTGTTCCTGTTAACAGGATGGTCTTCGAGGACGGGACCGGACTCCTCCATCATCTTCCATAAAACTTCCTCCCCGTCTCCCATAGGCATATAATCACATGCCTCTTTTCCGGTTATATCGTGCGGAGGTATGCAGTCGATTCTATATTTACCTTTTTTCCATACCATGAGGTGCCTGTAACTTACGCCGGAGTAAAATCGTATGGTACTGCTACCAAGTCTTTTATCTATCTCTCTAATGAGTTTTGCAGCCTCTGAAGTCGGTATATGGCCGGCACTATAGTCCTCAAGGTAGATCCTCTTCTTTACCTTCTTCATCGTAACAAGATTGCATCTGTATGCCACATCATCCTTCCCGATCTTTACCCCTATGCTTGCTGCCTCCAGTGGTGCTCTGCCTGTATAATATTTTTTCGGATTATAACCGAGGATCGAAAGGTTAGCTACATCACTACCTGCAGGAAGGCCATCAGGCAGGGTCTTTACATTACCTGCAACCCCCTCAGATGCAAGCCTGTCCATATTCGGTGTTTTCGCAACCTGCAGACAGGTCTTATTATTCAATTCCGCCAGGGGCCTGTCTGACATTCCATCACCTATGAGCACTATATATTTCATAACCCAGTATCTTTTCGACTTCCTCTATATCTGCCTTAACCTTTATAGGGACATTGGAGACCCTTATTGCAGTATCAGGGTCTTTAAGACCATTGCCGGTAAGGGTGCAGACAACCCTGTCTCCCTCTTTGAAATAACCTTCCCTGTTAAGTTTAATAACTCCTGCAACTGATGCAGCAGAAGCAGGTTCGCAGAATATTCCCTCAAGCGAGGCTATCATCCTGTACGCCTCTATGATCTCCTCATCGGTTACTGCCTCAATCCTTCCGCCTGATTCGTCCCTCGCCTGTAATGCACCTTTCCAGCTTGCTGGATTTCCTATTCTTATTGCAGTAGCTATTGTCTCAGGTCTATCAACAGGATGACCGAGCACAATCGGGGCTGCACCTGCTGCCTGAAACCCGAGCATCCTGGGAAGATTCTTTATCCTTCCGGCATCATAATATTCTTTGTACCCTCTCCAGTATGCAGTTATATTCCCCGCATTCCCTACTGGTAAGGAATGATACTCTGGTGCCTCACCGAGATGGTCGGACACCTCAAAGGAGGCAGACTTCTGCCCCTCAATCCTGAAAGGGTTTATCGAATTTACTAAGACCATTGGGTATTTCTCTGATATCTTCTTCACGATAGACAGGGCCTCATCAAAGTTCCCCTCAACCTGGATTACCCTTGCTCCATGGATCATTGCCTGCGCAAGTTTCCCGAGAGATATCTTCCCCTCAGGGATCAGGACAAATGCCTGTATACCTGCCTTTGCAGCATAGGCGGATGCTGAGGCTGATGTATTCCCTGTAGAGGCACATATGATAGCCTTTGCCCCTGTCTCTATGGCCTTGGAAACAGCCAATGTCATTCCCCTGTCCTTGAATGACCCTGTAGGATTTGCCCCTTCGAATTTAAGGTATATCTCTAAGGCAGGGTTTATTACCTTCACGAGATTATCTGCCTTAAAAAGAGGGGTATTGCCTTCTTTAAGGGTAATCACAGGAGTACTGTCTGTTACCGGGAAAAAGTCCCTGTATTTATCAATAACACCATTCCAGAGCATATTTTAATTCAAATCCCTTTTAGTAAACAGTCGTTAGTGAATAGTAGTCAGTAAAAACTGTTCACTATTCACTATTCTATGATATCCCCCTCGACAAGTTCCACCTTAACACCCTGATTTTTAAGTAACTCTATTCCGGCATTAAGGTTTTCCTCTGTCCCCTCGAGTTCGAGTATCATTTCTCCAACAGTCTCTGTTACCTTCGCCCTCCTGATATTAGGCATAACATCGAACTTCTTGGCCATCGTATAAACCACAGGCTCTTTAATCAGATGCTGGGGGAAGGTGAGTTTCACCTTTTTCTTCATAAGACCTCCTCCTCCTTAGTGAATAGTTGTTAGTGAACAGTAGTCAGTAAAACTATTCACTATTCACTGTTCACTGATTTAAACGCCTCCTGCTATCGCAGGGATTATAGAAACCTCATCACCATCTTTAACAACTGTTCCCTCATTGCTCAGAAACCTGATGTCCTGTTCATTAAGATAGATATTTACGAACCTCCGTATCTTTTTGTTCTCTGATATCCTCTCACCGATTCCAGGGAAACTCCTTTCGAGATCCTCCACAAGTTCGATTATTGTTCCTGGCTTTGCCTCTACCTCCTCCTTACCTTCGGTAAGCCTCTGGAGAGGAGTAGGAATCCTTACCTTTACGCCCATTTCTTATTCCTCCTTTTATTTTCAAATCCTAAATTCGAAATCCGATCAAATCCCCCCATCCCCCCTTTTCTAAAGAGGGAATGGGGGGATTATTAGAATTTAGATATTAGTATTTTATTATTTAATCCCTTTGAAACATTCTTCAAAGGATGCTATGTTCGGTTTAATACTGTAAGGCCTGTTCAGATGATCGGCCACTGCCTCTTGTGTCTTCAGGCCGTTACCTGTAATACATATCACTATGGACTCATTCCTTGGTATCCTCCCTGTTTCGATTAGTTTTTTTGCAGCAGAAAGGGTAACTCCCCCTGCTGTCTCCGTAAAAATACCTTCTGCCTCTGCAAGAAGTTTTATCGCCTGCACAATCTCTTCATCAGTAGAACTCTCTCCGTAACCTCCGCTCTCCTTCGAGGTCTTCACGGCATAGTAACCGTCCGCAGGATTCCCTATGGCGAGAGATTTTGCTATGGTCGCAGGTCTTACAGGTTTGATTATTTCGCTGTTCTCTTTTATTGCTGTAACTATTGGCGAACAGCCTTCTGCCTGTGCCGCATATATCCTTGTTTCAATTTTATCAATAAACCCTAGATTGTAAAATTCCTTTATCCCCTTCCATATCTTTGTAATCAGAGAACCACCCGCGCAGGGAACAACTATATGTCTGGGTGCCTTCCAGCCTAACTGTTCCATTATCTCATAGACCTGTGTTTTCGAACCCTCTGCATAGAAGGGTCTAATGTTTATATTCACGAATGCCCACCGGTAACGGTTTGCTATCTCACTGCAAAGCCTGTTCACCTCATCATAGTTTCCATCAACAGCCACCAGATTAGTACCATATACCAGCGACCCTATGACCTTGCTTGCCTCAAGGTTTGAAGGAATGAAAATAAAACTTTTAAGGCCTGCTTTAGCTGCCTGCGCTGCAACAGAATTGGCCAGGTTCCCTGTCGAGGCACAGGCAACCGTATCGAATCCGAATTCCATCGCCTTTGTGAGTGCTACAGCAACAACCCTGTCCTTGAAAGACATGGTAGGATGA
>CAKKRL010000143.1 GCA_919902655.1 Thermodesulfovibrionia bacterium | reverse complement strand
CCTGAATCGAGATTAGTCTTTATCTTCCCAAGACCCTGAATAACCTTTTGATTACCTACTGCAAAACCTATCCTCCAGCCGGTCATGTTAAATGTCTTGGATAAAGAATGGAATTCTATCCCTACATCCTTTGCTCCGGGAACTTCAAGGAAGCTCATAGGCTTTAAATTATCATAATAGATCTCGGAATAGGCCGCATCATGGCAGACGATTATGTTATACCTTGATGCAAATTCTACAACCTCTTCATAAAAGGACTTGCCAGCAACTGCTGAAGTTGGATTATTAGGATAATTTATAAAGAGGAGTTTCGATCTCTTTGCTACATCTTCAGGGACTGATTTAAGGTCGGGGAGGAATCTTTTCTCTTTTTTCAGAGGCAGGAAATAGGATTCCCCGCCTGCAAAAAGTGTCCCTACAGGATAGACAGGATAACCCGGAGAAGGTACAAGCACCCTATCCCCCGGATTAACGAAGGCAAGAGGGATATGGCCTATACCCTCCTTTGAACCAATAAGTGAGAGCACTTCGGTCTTCGGTTCCAGCAAAACATTGAACCTCTTCCTGTACCAGTCAGAAACGGCCTCTCTGAATCTAAGTAGCCCCTCATAGGAAGGATAACGGTGATTCTGAGGATCCCCAACTGATTCTTTCATCCTTTCAACTATATTCTCAGGTGTCGGTATATCCGGGTCACCAATGCTCAGGTCTATGAGGTCTACCCCTTTCGAGAACGCCTCCTGCTTCATCCTGTCTATCGTAGCAAAAAGGTAGGGAGGCAGATTCTTCACCCTGTCTGCCATATCGATATTGATCATAACTTTAAAACTCCTCTAAATGACAAATCCCAGCCTCTTACCCTGAGCCCTCGCTCTTTGTCACCCTGAGCCTGCCTGTCGGCAGACAGGGCAGACAGGGCAGACAGGCGAAGCCGAAGGGTATCAATGTATCTATTATTAGCCTGTTTCTAAATAGATGTTATTTTACCATGCCCGATATTTTTTTTAAATTATTTTCTTGACCCCACTAAAATATAAATGTATATTTTTGAAAAGGACGGCATTAATTAAGTGGACAGGAGAAGACATAACAGGAAGAATTTATCTATCCCGATAGATTACACCTTCAGCATGCTTGATTTCCATGAAGTGAAAAAGATTCACGGAAATGGAATTACTACCGATATGGGTGATAATGGCCTCGGTCTGGTCACAGACCTTCTAATTGAGCCTGGCCATGTACTGATAATAAATAATAAACTCAAGACCCTCTTTCAGAAGGTAGCCGTCGTAAGATGGGCAATGCAGTTCGACAACTCTTTCAGAATTGGTTTAGAGTTCAGATAGCCTTTAGCTATCTTTTATATGACTAAACCCAGAAAGTCTATACTCCTTGCAGACGATAATCCCTCATTTCTTATGTATGTAGGAATCCTTATCAAGAGGCTCGGTTATAATGTCCTTATAGCAAAAAATGGTGCTGAGGCCCTGAAGGTGATGAAGGAGAAAAGGCCTTCCATTGTATTCCTCGATATAAATATGCCTGTAATGGACGGAAAGGCATGTCTTAGTATTGCAAAGAACGATACTGAGATCAAGGATATCCCTGTCTTTATGATAAGTGCAAGATCTGACAGGATACAGGATTTCATAAAGCTTGGCTGTAGTGGTTATCTGAAAAAACCGATAAACCTCTCCGAACTCTATGAGACCATCCAGAGTTCAATCGAAGAAACACCGCGCCGCAGTATGAGGATCAATGTCTTTTTAAAGATAACCCTGTCCTACATCGAAACTACAGAGGAACTTTATGCCATAAACCTGTCCGAAAATGGAATGTATCTAAGGAGAGAGACACCGCTCGAAATAGGCACACCGGTAACTGTTAAATTCCATATCCCCGGTACCAACGCCCTCATTACCCTGAAGGGATATGTAATCTACACAAAGAACCTGATGAACAACCTCACACCTGAACCCGGAATTGGTATAAGGTTCGATGATATCATCCCTGAGAACAAGTCAAAGATAAGAAGGATTATTTATGACCAGCTCGTAAAGGACCTGCTGGAAGGCAAAAGTAAAGAGATACTGGAAGGGTAGTTATTAAGATTTAAGACTTAAGCATCTTCTGTACTGTCGGGAAGGCCGTAATATCTGTATGGGGAAGGAAAAGTGCTGACAGGTACTCGTCCATGAAGGCCCTCGATACTGACAGCTCTATATAGGTCATCTTCCTGGCAATACCCTCTGCCTCTTTTCTCATCTTTTTAGAAAGCAGACAGAAGTAAGCCCCCATGATAGATGTATTCCCGAGGAAAATAAATTTCTCAGGCGGCATGTCTGGTAGTAGCCCTATCGTTATCGCCTTCTCGACATCGATGTAATTACCGAATCCCCCTGCAATATAGACCTTGCTCACATCGCTGAAACTTGACCCTGCCTCTTTGAGAAGAATCGAGAAACCCGCATAGATTGCAGCCTTAGCCCTGAGTATATTATTGATGTCTGCCTCTGTAAGGACTATATCCTTGTTGATCCCTGTCTCCTCCTTCCAGGCGATTACGAACTCAACCCCCTCCTCCCCCTTCCTTATCCTCGGTAAACCTATTTCCTCCCTTATCTTCCCCTTCTGGTCTATCACGCCTGAAAGGAACATCTCTGCTATCGCATCAATCATCCCTGACCCGCATATCCCTATGGGCTTCTCATCCCCGATCACACCCCGGTGGACATCATAGGTCTTTCTGTCAATGTTTATCTCTTCTATAGCTCCATCTGTTGCCCTCATGCCATGTTTTATTCCGCTTCCCTCAAAGCACGGGCCTGCTGAACAGGCAGCAGTCATAAGCCATTCTGAATTCCCGAGTACAATCTCCCCGTTAGTCCCTACATCTATAAATAAGGTGAGTTCTTCCTCTTTGTTTAGCCCTGCGGCAAGTACTCCTGATGTTATATCGCCACCCACATAGCTTGCAACCCCCGGGAGGGCATAAATCACAGCATCCGTATTCACCTCTATCCCAATCTCCCCTGCCATTACAAGGGGGAAGAGATTTGCAGCAGGAATATAAGGCTCCTCCCTGATATACTTAGGGTCAATACCGAAAAAGAGATGGGTCATAGTTGTATTACCTGAGATAACAATGGAGTCAATAAGCCTGGGGTCGATCTTCTGTTTCTCTGTAAGAATCTTCACAAGATCATTAACATCAGAGATCACAAGGTTATTTAACTCTCCAAGCCCTCCCCTTTCTGTTGCATAGACAATCCTCGTTATAACATCATCCCCGCATCTTGCCTGGGAATTATAGGTAGATGCAATATCTATAATCTTCCCGCCAATAAGGTTCACGAGATAAACCACGATCGTTGTTGTCCCGATATCTACGGCAAGGCCGTATCTCAGGCCTGTTGTGTCTCCTGCCTCAATCCCGATTATCTCTAAGGTATTTCCCCTTTCTATAGTTGTCAGCGTAATCTTCCAGTTCCCCTCCCTCAGGATGTGGTTAAGATCTCTTAAGAGCTTAAGGGAACAGTAAATCCTTTCCGGGATATAACCAGATTTACTTAGCTCCCTCTTCATCCTGTCTGTATCGCTTATATTGTCCTCGAGGTCGGGAGGTGTAAGGGTTAAGGCGATCTTTCTTGCCCTTGGTTTTATTTCTTTATCAAGGTTTTTGAGAAGTTTCTCCAGGTCCTTTGCCCTTGAACCGGTTGCAATCTTCTGCCCCTTCCTCATTATCGACTCAGGGGGAACATCTATAAGAAGGTCTGTCATGGGCTCGGTCTGGCAGGCAAGGACATAACCCTTCTCTATCTCACTCTGGCTTAGCTTTATGAATGAGGCTGCCTTGAATTTCCCCTCTTTCACTATTACCTTACATTTCCCGCATGTCCCCTCACCGCCGCAGGAGGAGTTAAGCTCTATCCCTGCCTTCTTCGCAATATCGAAAAGGTTCTGCCCGGAAGCAATCTCTATGGTCTTTTCAAAGGGTTTAAAGGTTACTTTATATTTTTTCATATGAAAGTGCCTTATCAAATCCCCCCTAACCTCCTGATTAAAACATTCAGGGGCAGGCCCCCCTTTTCTAAAGGGGGATGGAGGGGGATTATTTTCTTTACAGGGGGAGAATAAGTCAAAAATAGAATAAAGTCAAGGGCAGTTAATGTAAGGACGGATAGTATATGTTATCAGTTTTTGTTAGACTTAACCATGCTCTGGGTCCTATATTCCCTCCTCTCTGCCTTCTCGTTATCAACCGCTGATGCCCTCAGCAAGAAAGGCCTTGAGAGGGCCGATGAATATACAATAGCATGGATAAGACTCCTCTTTTCAGCCCCCTACTTCCTCCTTTCATTTTTATTCATAGAGATTCCTGTAATCAATATAACCTTCTGGATTAGTATCCTGATACTCCTTCCTCTGGAGATATTTTCAACCATCCTCTATATAAAGGCGCTCAAGGTTTCGCCCTTATCTTTAACCATACCCTTTCTCTCCTTCACTCCTTTATTCCTGATAGCTACATCTTTCCTTATTCTTGGAGAAACACCTTCTGCTCCTGGTGTCATCGGGATAATACTGATTGCCTTCGGTGCCTATACACTTAATATCCATACCCTTAAGAAACCGTCTGATCTTCTTGAGCCTTTAAGGGCTATTGTTAAGGAGAAGGGTTCTGTCTATATGATCCTTGTGGCCTTTATATACAGTATAACCTCGAACCTCGGGAAACTCGCAATACTGCACTCAAGCCCTGTCTTCTTCGGTGTTACATATTATCTCATCCTGACAGTTGCCTTTACCCCGATAGCCCTTAAGATGTCTTCACTAAGATTAAACCTGAGAGAGAATTTCCTGAATTATAGCTTTATAGGTTTCTTCATAGCACTTATGGTCATATTCCATGTGCTCGCAATAGTCTTAACTGATGTTGCCTATATGATAGCAATAAAAAGGACGAGTCTGCTTTTCAGTGTGCTCTATGGACGTATCATTTTCGGAGAGCAAGGGTTCAGAGAGAGATTATTTGGTTCATTGATGATGGT
>CAKKRL010000142.1 GCA_919902655.1 Thermodesulfovibrionia bacterium | reverse complement strand
ATGAAGTTCCTTTTCCTGCACGGCATCTCTTCCCGTGGGAAAAGTATAATTTCACACTTGAAGTTCCCGGTAGAGGGACATTCAAAGCAGCCAACATCATGACAAGCCGCGGGTGCCCTTACGGGTGTAATTTCTGTGCGACCAGTAATATGTGGGGTAGGAGCTGCAGGATGAGGACCCCTGAAAATATTATTGAAGAGGTTGAGCTACTGGTAGATCGTTATAAGGCAAAGGCCATCTGGATCTTTGACGACACATTCACTGTGAGCAAGAATAGAGTCCACAGGTTCTGCGAACTACTTAAGGAGAGGAAGATATCAATCCACTGGTTCTGTGAGATAAGGGTGGATACAGTAACCAGGGATCTCCTATCTGAGATGAAAGATGCCGGATGTTTTAGTGTCGGATACGGTGTGGAATCGGGTTCTCAGAGGATCGTCGATGAGGTGATAAAAAAGAAGATAAAGCTCGATGATGTAAAAAAAGTTACTGACTGGTGTGTGGAACTCGGTATAATGACAAATCCATTTTTCATCTTCAGCCATCCCGAAGAGACAATGGATGATATTGCCATGACAATGGATATGATAAGAAACTGGCCCAAAAACAGCAGTATAAGTCTCAGCCTCCTCCATGTATATCCGGGGACACCCCTTGAGAGGGTTGCGAAGGAAAAGGGGGTAATCCCTAAGGACTTTTCCTGGTCTGTAAGAGACGACAGGGTGGAGACGCTTCCTTCTGCGCAGGGGAATGTCCCTATATTCAGGGACAAACTTTCATGGGAGCAGATAAGTGAATTACTTTTTGAATGGGCGAAGATCCAAAAATTCCCTGTAATAAAAAAGATACCGAGGGCGTTAAGGCATATAAGGACCATCGGTGATATGAGGAGATATATGAAGATGTTCTGGACCTATGTCGCCTTTAAATCGAAAGGTCTTGCAAATTCCTCGAAAAAAGAGAGATTATCAGAAAAATCAGGGATTGGTTAGATGAGGATCTTATCCCTTGGCAGGATATATCTTGACTATATTCTGAAGAGGCCAAATCCAGTCAAACTTCCCCACCGCCTCTGGATCGAACCCACAAATAGCTGTAACCTCAGATGTATAATCTGTCCGAATAGCAATGAGGCCCTTCTTCCTGAGAGGGGTTTCATGGACATTGAGATGTATAAAGATATTGTTGATGAGGCATCGGAATTTGCCTACGATATAAACCTCTTCCACAGGGGGGAATCGCTTCTTCATCCAAAGATCTATGAGATGATAGAGTATGCATCAGGGAAGGGGCTGAACACAAGGCTTCATACAAATGCAACGATCCTTACAGAAGAGAATGCAGAGAAGGTATTCGATTCAGGACTTCATTACATCTCCATATCTTTTGATGGTTATGACAAGGCCACATATGAAGGGATAAGAAAAGGGGCCTCTTTTGAAAGGACCTATGGAAATCTTGTGGGATTCCTGAAGAAAAAGGGAGAGAGAGGAGCTAAGAGGCCTTTTACTGTTCTCCAGGTGATTGAGGTACGGAATGAGCCTCGTGAGACAAGAAACGAAAAGAGAAGAATATTTATGGAGGCATTTAAAGGACTTCCTCTTGACAAGTTGAGTATAAGGATTCCACATAACTGGGCAGGTAGTTATGGAGATGAATCTGCAGGGAACAGGGTATCAAGCCTCTGCACATTTCCGTGGTACTCCCTTACTATCTTCTGGAATGGAGAGGTCGTCCCATGCCCTCAGGATTTCTATGGAAATCTGAGTGTGGGTAATATAAAGGACGGCGGTATCATGAAGATATGGAACGGAGAGAGGTTAATTGCCCACAGGAAGGCCCTTATAGAAGGGATGGTAGAAAACCTTGACCCTTGCAGGAACTGTGATATGT
>CAKKRL010000141.1 GCA_919902655.1 Thermodesulfovibrionia bacterium | reverse complement strand
ATTTATTCTCGCTCTTGCCCTTCGACTCGATCGCGAGCGTCGTGCCGTCGACGAACGACGCCATGCCCTGGAAGTAGGTGACCTTGCGCGCCTTCACGAGCTGGCCGTTGCCGCCCGTGAGGGCGCTGCGATACTTGTTCTCGAAGAGTTTGAAAGTGCAAAGGGAAAGGGTTATGAACTCGATATAGTAAAGACAGGATGCCAGGGATTATGCCAGAAGGGGCCTGTCATGAAGGTTGAACCTGAAGGATACTTTTATCAGAAGGTAAACAGCATTGATGTCTCTGATATTGTCTCGGGAACGATTTCTACCGGCCAACCTGTGAGAAAGCTCCTCTACAGGGATTCTTTTGTAAATGAACCATACGAACTTATGGACAACCTGCCATTCTATAAAAAGCAGGTTCGTATAGCTCTCAGGAACAACGGAAGGATAGACCCGAATAATATCTACCATTATATAGCGGCCGGAGGTTACAGTTCCCTCGAAAAAGTCCTTTCTTCGATGACCCCTGAGGATGTACTCGATGTCGTCAAGAAAGCAAACCTTAGAGGAAGGGGTGGTGCAGGATTCCCTGCAGGGCTTAAATGGGAACACTCTAAGAAGGCACCTGGAAAAATAAAACTTGTGATAGCAAACGGAGATGAGGGTGACCCGGGTGCGTTCATGGACAGATCTATCATGGAAGGAGATCCCCATAGCCTTATAGAGGGGATGCTTATCTGTGCATATACATTAAATGCAGAATACGGCTTTATCTATGTCCGCCATGAATACCCACTCGCAGTAAAAAACCTGAGGATAGCCATTAACCAGGCAGAGGAACTCGGGCTGCTTGGAGAGAATATACTCGGCACAGGGATGGACTTTTATCTTGACATAAGAGAGGGTGCAGGCGCATTCGTATGCGGTGAGTCTACCGCCCTTGTCGCATCCATAGAGGGAGACAGGGGGTTCCCGAGGCCGAGGCCACCGAGGCTTTCAGAGCCGGGTGGTGGTGCCTGGGGTTATCCGAGCAACCTGAACAATATAGAAACTTACGCCTGTATTCCTCCAATCATAGAAAAAGGTGCTGAATGGTTCCTGAGCATTGGGACAAAGAACTCTCCGGGAACAAAGGTCTTTGCCCTGACAGGAAAGGTAAAGAACACAGGTCTTGTTGAGGTGCCGATGGGAATAACCCTGAGAGAAATAATATTCGATATCGGCGGTGGTATTATCGGAGACAAGGAGTTCAAGGCTATACAGACAGGAGGCCCTTCCGGAGGGTGTATACCTGCAAGCCTTTTAGACCTTCCTGTCGATTTTGATACACTAACACAGGCAGGCTCTATGATGGGCTCTGGCGGGATGGTCGTTCTGGATGAGGATACCTGTATGGTCGATGTGGCAAAATATTTCCTTTCCTTCTGTCAGTCTGAATCATGCGGGAAGTGTCCTCCCTGCAGGGTGGGCACCTACAGGATGCTCCAGATACTCGAGGACATAACATCAGGTAAGGGAAAACCAGGGGATATCGAAAGACTCCTTGAGATGGGTAAAAATATCAATGAAGGTTCACTCTGCGGACTCGGACAGGGTGCACCAAATCCGGTATTATCGACAATAAGATACTTCAGGGAGGAATACGAAGAACATATTTATGATAAATACTGCCGTGCAAAGGTCTGCAAGGGCCTCGGTGTATTCAGGATTGAGCAGAGTGAATGTTTTCTCTGCGGTTTGTGTGAAAAGGCCTGTCCCTATGATGCTGTAAAAGTGACGAGGGATAGTTATTTCATAGACCAGGACTACTGCACGAAATGCAAGGCCTGTTATCTCGCCTG
>CAKKRL010000140.1 GCA_919902655.1 Thermodesulfovibrionia bacterium | reverse complement strand
GACGCCGATCTTGTCTTTGTCCATGCTAAGGAACAGGAATTAAAGGCAGTAGAAGAGGGATTATTTGTAAACCGCCATGATGTAATGTATAACGATTTTGTGATTATCGGACCTTCCAGCGATCCCGCAAAGATAAAAGTCATGAAATCAGCACCAGAGGCATTCAGGAAAATAAGCGAATCGTCCAGATTCGTTTCGAGAGGAGATAATTCAGGAACATATGCAAAAGAGCTTTCCATCTGGAAAAAAGCCGGTATTGAACCAAAGGGTAAAAGCTGGTACCTTGAGGTAGGGCAGGGGATGGAGAAAACACAGAGGATTGCCAATGAAAAAAGAGCGTATACACTCACAGACAGGGGAACATGGCTTGGGACAAAGGACAGGGATAGACTCGATGTGGCGATCCTTCTTGAAGGAGATCCCCTTTTATTCAATCAGTACGGCGTCATGGCGGTAAATCCTGAAAGGCATAAACACGTAAAGTACAAAGAGGCAATGGGATTCATCAACTGGCTCGTATCAAAAGAAGGTCAGCAGGCAATTGCTTCTTTCAGGGATAAAAACGGCAATCAACTCTTTATCCCGAATGCAAGGTGAGAAACAGGTCATTTTTTTCTGTATAATAAAGATTCAATTTATATAGTGTTGGTATAATCCAGCAAAATGTATTCAATAACCGAAGCCTTCAAGAAGGCCTTTGTTCTGATATTAAATCTCGATCCTGAATTACTCGGTATTATATTCTTATCCCTCAAGGTCTCTGGCCTCGCACTTTTAATAGCTACTCTTCTGGGTCTTCCAATCGGAGCCTTTATGGGAATGAAAAGGTTTCCTTTGAAAGGTATTATTGTAAATATTCTTAACACATTCATGGGTCTTCCTCCTGTAGTAGTTGGTCTTTTTGTTTATCTCTTGCTGTCCCGTAGCGGTCCTTTCGGATTCATGGGTCTTCTTTATACTCCGTCAGCAATGGTCATTGCCCAGACGATTCTTGCCTTTCCGATCGTTGCCTCTCTTTCAAATTCGGCCATAATAGGTGTTGATCCTGTTATCAGGCAGGCATCTATGACTCTCGGAGCGACGCGATCGCAGGTAACGATAGCTGTGATAAAAGAAGCGCGTTACGGTATAATATCAGCCGTAATAGCTGCATTTGGAAGGGTAATGGCGGAAGTAGGAGCGATACTCATTGTTGGAGGAAATATCGCAGGCTATACGAGGGTTATGACAACAACCATCGCCCTTGAGACGGACAAGGGGGATTTTGAACTCGCCCTTGCACTCGGCATTATCCTCCTGAGCATTTCTCTTATTATAAATTCAACCATTCACCTTATCCAGAAAAAGGGTGAGGCGGGAATAAACAGATGAATCTGGAATTAACAGCATCAAATGTCTATAAGAGCTATAATGGAAACCAAGTGATCAGGGATTGTTCATATTCTTTCGATATGTGCGACATCTATATACTAACAGGGCCAAACGGAAGCGGAAAATCCACATTTCTCAGGATATGCGCACTTCTTGAAAATCCTGACAGAGGTGAAATCGAATATTCCTCTGAACAAAGGGTGCTTAAGAAGGATCTTGAACTTAGGCGAAGGATAACCCTAGTATTACCCAGGGTAGGGGTCTTTAACGCATCTGTTTATAGGAACATTTCTTATGGTCTGGCGATAAGAGGTATAAAAGGAGGCGATTTCAGGGAGAAGGTTAATAGAATGATTGAGTTCGTAGGCCTTAGAAATAAAAAAGATCAAAATGCCCTTACCCTTTCAAGCGGTGAGACACAGCGCCTCGGTATAGCAAGGGCGCTTATCATAGAACCAGGAATCCTCTTTCTCGATGAGCCAACCACATCTGTGGATCAGGCTAATACCGGGATAATAGAAGACATAATCTTGAAAATGAAGGAAGAACATAAAACAACTGTGGTGGTAGCCACTCACGACAAGGACCAGGCTAAACGACTTGGAGATAAGGTATTAATGATGAACGATGGAAAGATTATCCCGACATGAAAGGTAAAAGATTCCTATGATCCATCCGATCCTTATAGTCGAAGATGACAGGAAGATTGCGAGGGTAGTAAAGGTCTACCTTGAGGGTGAAGGTTTCAGGGTGACTCTCGCAGAGAGGGGTAGGGAAGCCTTGGAGCTTGCATCGAGGGAGTCCATCTCACTCGTAATACTTGACCTCATGCTCCCTGATATGGGCGGGGAGGAGGTATGTCAGGAACTCAGGGAGATTGGAGATTTTCCGATAATTATGCTCACTGCAAAATCATCAGAGGAGGAAAGGGTTGCTGGCTTTGCCCTTGGAGCAGATGACTATGTAGTAAAACCCTTCAGCCCGAGGGAATTGGTTGCGAGGGTAAAGGCAGTGCTTAAAAGGACAAAAAAAGGAGATTTTTCCAATACAGGGTCAATAAGTTTCAATAAGGGACTTCTGATTATTAACGGCAGGAGTTATGAGGTTAAGAAGAAAGGAAATGCGATTAACCTTACTTCAACAGAATTCAAAATCCTCTCTGTCCTTGCCGGCTCGCCGGGTAAGGTCTTTACAAGGGGTGAGCTTGTGGAGAATGCCCTCGGATATCAATTTGAAGGTTATGAAAGAAGCATTGATGCACATATAAAGAATATCAGACAGAAGATAGAAGATGACCCCAAAAATTCGTCATTCATAAATACGGTTTACGGTGTAGGATATAAATTTTCTGGGATAATAGATGCTTAAGAGCCTCTGGATTAAGTTTATTATACTCCTGCTTGCTGTTTCAATGATTTCACTATCTGCGGCACTGTTCTTAAGAGAACTCATTATAAAAGATTTCAGGGAATATCATGAAGGCGAGATAGAGGATAGGGTCTACAGAGTAATTGCATCTATAGAAGGGACCTACGAGAAAAATTCCGGTTGGGATAAAGATATACTTATGCAAGATGTGATATGGGCATTATTGATTGGATACGAAGTGAAGGCATTCGATGAAGATGGTAAAAGGGTCATGGATACAGATGAGGCGGTGAGGTCATTGGCTCCTCTTATGAGGAGGAGGATTCAGGGGATCTCTGACTTTTCGGTTGATGCAAGACCTTCGGCCAAGAACTCCTTTAACGTTTACCCTCTTTTTCTGGGCGGCAAAGAGATAGGCCGGATAGAGGCGAGATTCATCGGCCTTAAGGGGGACCCCAAGAGGGAGGCGACCTTTATAAAGAGGTCTAACAGGTTTCTTATAATTTCACTTTTTGGATTGGGCGGGCTGGCTATTATACTGAGTTTTGTCTTTTCAAGAAAACTCACAAATCCCATAAAGAAACTTACGGATGCTGCAAGGTCTATAAGCGAAGGGAGCCTAAAGAGCAGGGTCTCTATAGCCGACCGTGATGAAATAGGTGAGCTTGCAAAGGCCTTTAATACTATGGCAGGAAATCTTGAAATACAGGAATCCCTCAGAAAAAAATTAAGATCCAATATAGCCCATGAACTCAGGACACCTCTCAGTGCCATACAGGCTGAACTCGAGGGGATGATAGATGGTCTGATAGCGGTTGACAGGGAAAGGCTCCTTTCATTGTACGAAGAGACAGGAAGGCTAAAAAAGATAATTGAAGGAATGGAACAACTCTCAAAGGCAGAGGCGAGCATCTTAGAATTAAGGAGAGAGATTATAGAGCTGAAACCATTCCTTAACAGTATAAAAGAGAGATTCGAAAAATTATTCATAGATAAAGGCGTTAGATTCGGGCTTGAATGTGATGATAGACTTAATCTTTATGCAGACCCTGATAAGGTCAGTCAAATAATTATAAATCTTTTAGGAAATGCCCTTAAGGCAACATCAGAAGGAGGGAGGGTTACTGTAAGAGTTAGGAGTTCGGAAAATCCCCCCATTCCCCCTTTGGCAAAGGGGGGCGAGGGGGTATTTTTCATAGCGATCAGCATAGAAGACACAGGTACCGGAATAAAAGAGGAAGACCTGCCATTTGTCTTTGAAAGATTTTATAAGGCCGCTGATGGCGGACTTGGTATTGGACTTACAATTGCAAAAGAGATCACCGAGGCCCATGGTGGAAGGATAGAAGTCAAAAGCGAATATCAAAAGGGATCTACCTTCACGGTCTATATCCCATCCTTCACAAAATCTTCATAATCCCTTCGATAGACCTTCACAATCATTTGATATACTTACGTTGACTTTAGAATAAAGGAGGTGAATAGAATGAAGAAGGGTATCATGATAAGTCTGATACTGGTAGTAGTACTGATTCTTGCTTCTGCTATCTATGCCCACGGGCCATGGGGTGGTTATGGAATGGGACGCTCAGCTACAACCGGGGGTTATGGAACAGGCACAACAGCTACAGATTTAGAGGCGGTTAAGAAGTTCCAGAAGGAGACCTTACCTTTGAGGGATGAGCTTATCACAAAAAGGATTGAGCTTCAGAATGAATATGCCAAGGCAACTCCTGATAAAAACCGTATATCCACACTCAGAAAAGAGATTGCAGATATTGAATTAAAAATCCAGGAGAAGGCAGATGCAGCAGGGCTCTCAACATGGGGAAGTGGTATGATGGGCCATGGTATGATGGGTAGAGGCATGACAGGAGACTGCCCGATGGGATGGTAAGACAGGGTTAAAAGTTAGGAGTTTTGAGTTTAGGGTTGTTAGTTCGAAATAATTTAAAGATTCTATCTCGAACTCCTAACTTAACTCCTAACTCAAGTCTTTTTTCTCTTAAATATTATGAAAATGTTTATAATAGTTAGTGTGTTTATCATATTTTCTATATCGTTAAACGCTGGCCTTTCTTATGCCCAGCCAACTAATCCAAGGCTGGAGAGATGTCAACCAACATATGGGAAATATTGTTGTGATTCCAAGTGGGGATGGTATGGTGCAAAAAGGGTGGTCAAGACAGATACGGATGCGAGGGAGATACTTTTACGTTACTTCGCATCTGATAAAGACATAAAGATTGGTACAATCAGTGAAAGAGGTTCGTTCTTTGAGGCTGAGATTACAGATGAAAAAGGGGTTATTGTTGATTTTGTAATTATAGATAAAAGGACCGGCAGGATAAGATCAGTTTATTAAAAGGAGAATGGTATGAGGATATTTCTGAGCCTTGTTCTTGTTTTATTAATATCTTGGGTGGCAGCAGATTTTACCTTTGCGCAAGAAAACAAAAAGGTGAATAAGGATGAATCACTGAGGAAGGGTGAAACAAGGCAGACCCTTGATCCATCAATTTTTAAAGACCCCATGATAAGAGAAGCCTACCGTGCAGCAAAGGAGATACCCTGGGTTCTTGACAGCATCTATTGCTACTGTTACTGCAAGGAATCTCCTGTCTTCAAACACAAAAGCCTTTTGACCTGCTATGTGGATGACCATGCAGCCCGCTGAGACATCTGTCTAAGGGAGGCCCTGCGGGCTTCCGAGCTTTATAAGAAAGGTTATCCTGTCAAGAAGATAAAAGAGACGGTGGAGAAAGAATTTAAAAACTGAGAGGAATTTCAATGAGAGGTGATGATTGAGTATCTTCAGATCCACTTTAATTTCTGTATGTCTTATCACCTTTTTTATTCCTGCATCATCATTTTCTGAAGAGAGTCTTTTAGGTGAAAATCTCAAAGGTATCCTTGAATATGCTAAGAAGGAGAACCCTGAGATCAGGGCCTACAGGGAAAGGGTTAATGCCTTTGAGGCAAAGGCAAATTATGCAGGGATACTCGATGATCCGAGTCTTAAGATAGAGTTTGGAGACATACCGAGGGATGATCCATTTCCGATTACGGGTAAAGCAGAAATGACGAGATACACCATAACCCAGATGTTTCCTTTCCCGGGAAAGCTGAGCCTTATGGAAAAGATGGCGAAGAAAGAGGCATCAATGGCAGGAGAGGAGTTCAGGGATAAGGAAATTGAAATACTCACGATGGTGAAGATGGTCTATTTCGAGTATTACTACATAAACAGGGCTCTTGGGATAATGAAAGAAGTTAAAGACATTATATCAGAATTGGAGAAGATAGCAGGGATAAGATATTCGACAGGCCTTGTCCCACAGCAGGACATTATCAAGGCACAGGTTGAGATTTCTATGATAACAAATGAACTGATAACCATGGAATCTGAAAAAAAGATCCTGAAGGCAAGGTTAAACACGCTGCTTAACAGACCTGCCACAACCTCTCTTGCAGCCCCCGGAGATGTAACCTTCAAATACCCTATACCAGAATCCGTAGAACTTGCAGAGAAGGCTCTGAAGAGAAACCCTATGATAAAGGCGATGGAATATAATATAAAGGCACAGGATGCAGGCAAGGTTCTTGCTGAGAGAAATTACTACCCGGACTTTATGCTCGGTATCGCTCCGGTACAGAGGATGGAGAGGTTTTCGTCCTGGGACTTTATGGTCGGCCTGAATATTCCTATATGGTGGAAGAAATACGACTACAGGCTGGGTGAGGCCAGGGCAAACCTCAATTCATCAAAGGCAAGGCTCGACAGCATTAAGAATCAGGTCTCATTCGAGATAAGCCAGGCCTATATAAAGGTAGAGACGTCGAAAAGGGTTATAGAACTCTATGAAACAGGAATAATCCCACAGGCAAGACTTTCCTTAGAGTCTGCACTCATAAATTATCAGACAGGGAAGGTCGATTTTCTGACTCTACTCGAAAACCAGAGAATCCTTAAGAAGACGATGCTCGAGCACCTGAGGGCAGTGGTGGATTTCAGGATGAAGGTTGCAGAGCTTGAGAGGGCAGTGGGTGAAGACATCATTGAGAATTGAGCATAAAGAGTTAATTGGTCGGAAAACAGAAAAACAAAGGAGGGGGAAGTTATGAAGAGGTTGTTTATTATAGCATTGGCTGGTATTTACATATCCATCTTTTCACAGACAGCCATTTCACACGAGATGCCTACAGATGAGAGCAAGGTGGCTGAAGGTGTCAAGGCAACATTTAAAGTTACACAATCCATGAGTATGGCCGATATCCTCCTTTCCTATGAGGATACAGGGAAGGCTATTACAAAGGCAAAGGTCTTTGCAAAGGCTAAAGGTCCTGATGGCAAGGTTCAGGAGAAGGAACTTGTGGGAATGAAGATGGGCAAGGAGTATTCCTTCGGAAATACTTTCGATCTTTCGAAAAAAGGTAAATATAGTTTTGATGTCCTTGCTGAGGTGGGGAAACAGAAGGTCAGGTTTGATTTTAGCTATGAGGGGCACTAATGTCTAATCAACAGGATAAAAGGAATCTCATTTTAGCAGGGGTTATCTTTCTTATCATAGGAGGACTGTTAGGTTTTGGGGTCTCACTTTTGACCAAAAGGCCTGCAGAAAAAGCAGAGGTCAAGAAGGAGAGGAAGATCCTTTATTACCGTAACCCGATGAACCCGGAAATAAAATCCGATAAACCCATGAAAGATGAGATGGGGATGGATTACATACCTGTATATGAAGATGAAGTTAAACCTGAAGAACCGGGGGTGTTCAGAATTCCGATAGAAAGGGTTCAGAAGATAGGCGTAAGAAGTGAGGTGGTTGATTACAGGCCACTTAAGAGAATAATAAGGACGGTTGGTATTGTTGAATATGATGAGAAGAAGCTCTATTTTGTAAATACAAAGATTGGGGGATGGATAGAAAACCTCTTTGTTAATACCACAGGCCAGATAGTGAAAAAAGGCGAGCCCTTGCTGGAGATATATAGCCCGGACCTCGTCTCTACACAGCAGGAATACCTCGGGGCCATAAAAGCAGAGAAGGCGATGAAGGGTAGTTCATTTGATGAAGTAAGGAAAGGGGCCGAATCACTTCTCACTGTAACAAGACAGAGATTGAAATACTGGGATATCACGGATGAACAGATAAAAAGGCTCGAACTGGAAGGTATTATAAGAAGGACAATGACGATAGTCTCTCCAGTAAAAGGAATAGTTATAGAAAAACCTGCTATCAGAGGGATGTATATAAACCCCGGAGAAAACCTTTATAAAATTGCGGATATCTCAACAGTCTGGGTTCAGTTAGATATATATGAATATGAGATGCATCTTGTCAGGCTGGGTCAGACTGCAAGGATAACCTTCGGCTCATACCCCGGAAGGACATTCTACGGAAAGGTTGTTTATCTTTATCCCTATCACGAACCTACAACAAGGACAATGAAAGTGAGGATAGAGCTGTCAAATGAAGATTTCAGGTTTATGCCCACGATGTACGCTAATGTGGAGATCGAGGCTGTTGTATCCCCGAAGGCGATTACTGTCCCTGATACAGCCATTATAGATACAGGGGAAAGACAGATAGCTATAGTTGATAAGGGGGAAGGAAGGTTCGAGCCGAGGCTCGTTAAAGTAGGGTTCAAGGCAGAGGGTTATGTGGAGGTTCTATCAGGACTTAAAGAAGGGGAGAAAGTAGTTACCTCAGCTAATTTCCTCATAGACTCTGAGAGTAACCTCAGGGCAGCTCTGGGTGGTCTGACAGGTCATGTCCATACGCCACTCGAGAAAAAGGAGTCGCCATCTGAAATAAAGGAAAAACCTGAAGAGAAGATGGAACATAAACACATACAGAATTAAAAATCCCCCCATCCCCCCTTTAGTAAAGGGGGGATGGGGGGATTAATTTTGCACTATAGATTATGCTCAATAAAATAATCGAATACTCTGTAAGGAATAGATTCATCATAATCCTCTTCACCATTTTTGCCACTGCCTGGGGGATACTTGCGATATCGAGGATCCCCCTTGATGCAATTCCTGACCTGAGTGATGTCCAGGTGATAATTTACACGGAGTTCCCTGGCCAGGCCCCTCAGGTTGTTGAAGACCAGGTAACCTATCCCATTGCTACGGCTATGCTCTCTGTACCTAAATCTAAGGTAGTGAGGGCGTTTTCCTTTTTCGGTGTTTCTTTTGTCTATGTAATCTTTGAAGACGGGACTGACCTCTACTGGGCAAGGAGCAGGGTTCTTGAATACCTCAGCTTTGCTGCTGGAAGACTTCCCAGAAATGTAACTCCCCAACTTGGCCCTGACGCCACAGGAGTAGGGTGGGCATTTCAATACACCATTGAGGGAGAAGGTTATGACCTGAGCCAGCTTAGATCGATTCAGGACTGGTTTGTGAGATATCAACTCACAAAGGTTCCCGGTGTCTCAGAGGTGGCATCGATAGGCGGATTCGTAAAACAGTACCAGGTCAATATAGACCCGAATAAGCTCGTTGCTTATAACATACCCCTCATGGATGTAATGAAGTCTATAAAGATGAGTAATACAGATGTAGGCGGAAGGGTAGTTGAGTTTACAGAGACAGAGTATATGGTAAGGGGACTTGGTTATATAAAATCATTGGACGATGTAGGAAATATAGTGGTAAAGGTTGATAGCCGTGGTGTACCGATAAGGGTAAAGGATTTAGCACAGGTTCAACTTGGCCCTGATGAGAGAAGGGGAGTATTGGAGAAAGACGGGGAAGGGGAGGCGGTCGGTGGAATTGTCGTTATGAGATTCGGAGAGAATGCCCTCACTGTCATTGAGAATGTAAAGAAGAAGATCAAGGAGATAGAACCAGGTCTTCCACCCGGCGTAAAGATCGTTTCTGCCTATGACAGGACAAACCTTATCCACAGGGCAATAGATAATCTTAAAGAGAAACTTATAGAGGAAATTATTGTGGTAGCCTTCGTCTGTATAATCTTTCTCCTCCATCTAAGGTCTTCTCTGGTAGCGATTATTATGCTCCTTGTTGCAATCCCTGTTTCATTTATCGTCATGTACCACATGAAGATCAATGCAAATATCATGTCCCTTGGAGGGATAGCAATTGCTATCGGTGCGATGATAGATGCGGCCATAGTGATGATAGAGAATGCCCATAAGCACATGGAGAAAGACCGTGACACAAAACCTCACAGCCAGATCATTATAGATTCGGCAAAGGAAGTCGGGCCTCCTCTGTTCTTCTCATTACTTATCATCACGGTTTCCTTCCTTCCTGTCTTCACTCTTGAGGCACAGGAGGGAAGGCTCTTCAAGCCGCTGGCATTCACGAAGACCTTTGCGATGGCTGCGTCATCCCTTTTATCAATTACCCTTGTCCCTGTCCTTATGATCCTCTTCATCAGGGGGAAAATTATGGAGGAGCATAAGAATCCGATAACAAGATTCCTGATATGGATATACAGGCCTGCGATCCATTTTGTTCTAAAGTTCAAAAAGACAGTTATTCTTATTGCTATCATAGTCCTTGCTATTACGATATTTCCTTACAAAAGACTCGGATCTGAATTTATGCCGACCCTGAATGAAGGAACATTATTATTCATGCCTGTAGGCCTTCCCGGCATGTCTATAACAAAGGCAACGGAGGTCCTCCAGATTCAGGACAGGATTATAAAGAGTTTTCCTGAGGTGGAATCTGTTTTTGGAAAAGCAGGCAGGGCTGTGACAGCTACAGACCCTGCTCCACTCGAGATGTTCGAGACAGTCGTGAATCTCAAGCCCGGGTACCAATGGATGACTGAAAAGAGACTTGAAGAGTTAAAGAAAAAATTAGATGATGCCCTCCAGATTCCAGGGATCACTAATGCCTGGACAATGCCTATAAAGGCCCGGCTCGATATGCTTACAACAGGAATCAGGACGCCTGTAGGTATAAAGGTATTCGGGAAGGATCTTGGTGTTATAGAGAAGCTTGCAGTGGAGATAGAGAATGTTATAAAGAAGGTTCCTGGAACAGCGTCTGTATACGCAGAAAGGGTTGTGGGAGGATATTATTTAGATGTCAGGGTGAAGAGGGAAGAGGCAGCAAGATATGGTCTGTTAGTCAGCGATATTCTTGATGTAATCCAGTCAGCCATAGGCGGTGAGAATATAACTTCAACCGTAGAAGGCCTTGAGAGGTATCCAGTGAATGTGAGATATGCGAGGGAACTCAGGGATGACATCAGGGGGATCGAAAGGGTTCTTGTCCCGACGCCAAGGGGAGAACATATTCCCCTGACTCAGATAGCTGAGATTAGCATTAAAAGAGGTGCTCCATCCATAAGGACAGAGAACGCCCTCCTTAATGCATGGATATTTATAGATATCAGTGATATAGATATAGGTAGTTATGTAGAAAATGCGAAGAAGTCTGTTGAAGAACAGGTAAAATTCCCTCCCGGTTATTATATCGCATGGTCAGGGCAGTATGAATATATGGAGAGGGCCTATGCAAAACTTAAGGTCATAGTTCCTCTGACATTGGCTATCATATTTTTACTCCTCTATTTCAATTTCAAGAATATAACAGAAGTCATTATTGTAATGCTTTCCCTTCCCTTCTCGCTTGTAGGCGGGATATGGCTTATGTATATACTCGGATACAATATGAGTGTAGCAGTAGGCGTTGGATTCATTGCCCTTGCAGGGGTTGCTGCAGAGACTGGTGTCGTGATGCTTATATATCTCGACCAGGCATACAATAAGTTAGTTGCAACAGGGCAGATGAATGGGATGTCTGACCTCTACGATGCAATTATCGAAGGTGCTGTCATGAGAGTGCGGCCGAAGATGATGACTGTTATGGCTATCATGGCGGGGCTTCTTCCTATTATGTGGGGTACAGGGACAGGTTCAGAAGTCATGAAGAAGATAGCCGCACCGATGGTTGGTGGAATGGTAACATCAACGATCCTTACCCTTCTTGTGATTCCGGCGATATATGCGCTCTGGAAGGGTAGGGGTCTGAAGAAGGGAGATGTCCGATGAAAAAGATAGTGGCTGTTATAAGAAGCCTCGATCTCGAA
>CAKKRL010000139.1 GCA_919902655.1 Thermodesulfovibrionia bacterium | reverse complement strand
GATCATGCTTTTAACCGGAATTGGGTATCGGGCAATGGCAGTTACCGAGCAACATGCAGAAAGACCTAATAATCTTTCAACAGGTCTCGAAGACCAGAAGGGAGTGGCATTAACAATCTATAATGTAAACCTTGGGCTTGTGAAAGACCAGAGGGAAATCAGATTACCAAAAGGGACAGGGGCACTGCGGTTTATGGATGTTGCATCACAGATAATTCCCACGAGTGTCCATATAAAGTCTCTTGTAAACCCTGACAGCCTCCATATACTCGAACAGAACTATGAGTATGACCTCCTCAATCCCCAGAGGCTCCTCGATAAATATGTAGGTAAGGAAGTTAAACTCTATTACAAAAACCATTACACAGAAAGGGAGGAGATTGTAACTGCCACACTCCTCTCCAATAACGGAGGGCCTATATTCAAGATAGGTGATGAGATTACATTCGGACACCCGGGGAGGATAATATTCCCGGGCGTCCCTGAAGACCTTATCTCCAAACCTACCCTCGTATGGCTTATTGAAAACAATCTCCAGAAGCCCCAGAAGCTTGAGGCATCCTATCTCACAAACGGTATAAACTGGAGGTCAGATTATGTAGTAACATTAAATGACAAAGATGACAGGGCAGACCTCTCAGGCTGGGTTACGATCGACAATAAGAGCGGTGCAACATACAGGGACGCAAAACTGAAACTCGTTGCAGGTGATGTACACAGGGTCAAGGATGAATACGAATATAAGAAAGGGATGCTTAGGGCAGCAGAGGCAATAGCAAAGAAAGCCGAACCCCAGTTCAAGGAAGAAGAATTCTTTGAGTATCACATATATACACTCCAGAGGCCATCAACGATTAAGGATAACCAGACAAAGCAGATAAGCCTCGTAAGCGCCGGGAATATACCTGTCAGAAAAGAACTACTGTTTCATGGTGCGAGGTATTACTACTACAGCCAGTACGGTGAGGCAATAACAAAGCAGAAGGTCGGCGTGTTTGTAGAGATCCAGAATAAGAAAGAGAATAACCTCGGCATCCCCCTTCCTAAAGGCACAGTCAGGGTCTATAAACACGATAGCGCGGGGAGCCTACAGTTTGTCGGAGAGGATTCAATTGACCATACCCCTAAAGACGAGAAGGTAAGGGTAAAGCTCGGAGATGCCTTTGATGTGGTAGGGTCAAGAAAACAGACAGACTGGAAAAAGATTGCCTATGATACATACGAGGCGGCCTTTGAGATTTCACTCAGGAACCACAAGAAGGAGGATGTCGTTGTAAGGGTCGTTGAGCCAATACCAGGTGACTGGAAAATGCTGAACTCATCCCATGATTATACAAAGACAGAGGCATTTACAGCGGAGTTCAATATTCCTGTGCCAAAGGATAAGGAGACAAAGCTCACCTATCGGGTAAGGATGAGATATTGAGAAGTTGAGAGGCTGGGATTTAGGGTATAGTGGCGGGGCTTGCCCCGCCACAGTATTTTCAGGGTCTTATCTTTTCTGGTCAGCATTCGGGAAAATATGATAAAATATATCTGTGCCTGAAGAAAGGGACAAGATTCCCCTCGATGCCCAGATATTGAGCGATGCTATTATCGAGCTTAATATCTCACGTCGTAATGTGACCGTCTATCCGCGAGGGCATCCTTCAGTAGAAACTTCATTAAACCACGCCTTTGACCATCTGCAGAAACTTTTTGAACTCAGACCTGAAATCACCCTCGCCATAGCAAAAGACACCCTCATAATTGATGACTACTTCCTCGACAGAAAAAATCCTGTTTACAGAGAATTCGCACTTCATTTAAGCAGGATGAACATAGCCTTTGTAACATTCATAAGCGGTCTTACAAAGGACGAACTCTACGAATTTCACCGCCTGCTTTCAGAAGGTGCAAGGGATATGCCTTCAGAAGACCTGAAGGAGGCACTAAAAGGGCCTGGCTTGATTCACATCAAGGCCGGTTTCATCGACTATGACGCCTTCTCCTTTCATGAGGGTAAGAAAGAGGAAGAAACACGGGAAGGACATTTGTGGGAACGCTATGTCTACGGTCTCCTTGAGGGGACACTCCAGACCGGTGATATACCCGATTTAGTGCAGGAGATTCCCCCTGAGATACTCGCAGGACTTATGAACAGGACTGTTACTAATGACCTTAAAGAAGAGAGTTATGACAGGGTAATCACATCTTACATGAAAAAGTCTTCAGAAAGGACGTTTTCGAGTAAGGATCTAAAGAGGCTGATGGATTTTATTGACGGGCTGAAACCTGAGTTAAAAAAACAGTTTCTCTCTTCTGCCTTTAAAAATATATCAAAAGACATGGAGGCAGCAGAAAAGTCTCTCAAGGATGTAGAGGTAGACAAAATAATAGAGTTACTCAGCACAATCAATGAACAAAAGGTTGCCATACCGGATGCACTGAAGAACCTCCTCGATAAATTCTCGAAACTTAACCCTGACGGAACCTTATCCCTTATCTCCGGAGGAAGCATTATAGTTGACGACATATTTCTATCACCGGATGTCATGGGCCTCCTGATCGAAGGCGATTTTGAGAAATTCGTCACTGATAAATATCAAAAGGAGATACGTAAGGTCTCAGAATTTGATACCTCCGAGATTATAGTGGAAGAACTGAAGGAACTCAAGAAAGCATGCAGTGACGAGCATGTCGAAAGGGATTTTAACCAGATCATTCTTGAATTAATATCCTCTGATGTTATCTCAGAAGAAGAATACAGTCAGTTTATCACAACCTTGAAAGAGCAGGCTGTAAATTTTATAAGCACAGGCCAGTACGGAATAGTTCTCAGGACCTTAAGGGTGATGGAGTCAAATATTGAAGCAAAACGATTCCCTGATACTACATCAGGAGTCTATCAGTACTTCGATTCTCCTGAATTCGTCTCTCAGTTTATAGACTCCCTCAGGATCACAGGCAGACAGGTGAGGGAGGAGGCATTTCTTCTCTGCGATTATTACGGTGATGGAATAATACCACCGTTAATGGACGCGCTTATCGAAGAAGACTCGCAGATGGTCAGGAGATTCTTTATCGCCCTGATTACCAAGTTCGGGGGAAGGGCAGTTCCTGAGACTATAAAGCGGCTCGGAGACAGCAGGTGGTTCGTAAAGAGAAACATGCTCTTTATCCTGAGAGAGTGCGGTGGAGAAGATGTACTCCCCCTTGTAAGGACTTACCGTTACCATAAAAACCCGAAGGTCGTTTTTGAAGCGATCAAGTGTCTGCTGAAGTTCGGTGATAGCTCCGGTATCGTCGCACTCAGAAAACATCTGACATCTGAGGACAGTGATGTAGTCGAACAGGCCATAGCCCTTTCAGGGTCTCACAGGGTAAAGGAAACAGTCCCGGAACTGATCCGGATGCTCAGGAAAAAAAGTATAAGTGGTGCTGACTTTCATGAAAAGATCCCGGTCGTAAAGGCCCTCGGCCAGATAGGAGACCCTGGTGCCCTGACCGCACTGAGGGATATCCTCTCAACCAAGAGCCTCTTCTATAAAGGCGCTGTGGATAAACTAAAAGAGGAGATATACATGACATTGAAAAACTATCCCTATGAAGATGTCAAGGATCTGATAGAAGAGGGCATAAAGTCCAGGAACGAACAGATAAGAGAAGAATCGCTGAGACTGAGGAGCCAGTATGCCGGCTGATACAGAAGGCATTAAGAGATTCATTTCGGCCCTTATGGTAGCAATATCCAACTGTTCGCTATACTCAAAGGATCATACATCTATGGACGAACTGACTCAGAATGCCCTGTCTATCCTGAATGAATTATTAGAAGAAACTGATATTCTTGAGATAATGGTCGTGGAGGACGACCTGATAGTGAACAAGATGCCTCTGAGGGATGTAGGCACCCACGGGACAGGCCTGATAAAACGTCTGAGAAGAAAGGGGATCTCCAGAGTGGACTTCATGAGAGAGATCACCTTTCAGGAGATAAAGCAGTTCATTTCTGACTTCTCTGAAACTGACAGGGAGACAAAGGCCTTCCCTCATATAAAGACAGGGGTTATTGATGTCCGCCTAAAGGGGTTAAAAATGGACACAGATTTTGATATGGAAACCCTTTCCAGCCTCGCCTCAGACCAGACCGAAAGGCTTAAAGAAATTTATCATGATATGTCCCCTTTCCAGAGACTCAATATAGCAGGGCTTGAGGAGATAGTAGTAAATTTTATCCTTACCTTCAGGAGAGAGGCAAGTATCCTGAAGCTGATAAGTCCTGTCAAGACCTACAGCGAGTACACCTACACCCATGCCACAAATGTAGCTGTGCTCACCATGTTTCAGGCAGAATCCCTCGGTGCAAAGGATGAATTGCTCCACGACATTGGAATCTCCGCTCTGTTACATGATGTGGGGAAACTTTTTATTTCAAAGGATATACTTGATAAAAAGGGTGCACTTGACGACAGAGAGTGGGAGGAAATCCGGCGGCATACAATCTACGGTTCAAAATACCTCGCAATGATAAACGGACTCACACGCATCGCGCCTATAGTGGCATTCGAACACCACCAGAGGTATGATTGCCTTGGGTATCCGAGACCTATTCTATTAAAGGAGAAACAGCATCTTGTCAGCCAGATTGTCGCAATATCAGACTTCTTTGACGCCCTGAGGAGCCGGCGGCCCTATAAGAGAGACCTTGAAATAAAGGAGATCCTTGTATTGATGAAAAAGAATTCAGGCAGGGAGTTCAATCCGTTCCTGGTAGATAACTTTTCGAGGATAATGATGATGGCCCTGAAATAATGCCACATCAATTAGAAAGAAACCCCTTTAAAGACGGCATCTTCATACCTTTATGCTGGATAAGGAACTTGAATGTCTCTCCCATGCCTGGCATAAAAAGGTTCTTAACAGGCAGTATCCCCTTTAGATAATCTCTATAGTCTCTGCTTTCTGATGCAATCGCATTAAGGTAATCCTCGATCCCTATGTTTAAAAGGAAATGTGACTGCTCTGTAATCCCTGTAAGTCCTAAACCCCCTTTGATACCCCAATTGATAAGGGCTGAGAAATTAACATGGGAGGTGATATCCTGATAACCAATCCTTATTAACGGGTCTTCAGATGCCGTATGTCTGTGATAACAGAGGAGCGTGCCACCGGAACGGTAAGCTTGATAGATCTCATCTGAAAGATAACCGTAATCAATTGTTATTACAAAACCCTTCTCGAGGATATCTCCTATCCTCTCTATCCATTTCAGGGCATCGAGATTCACCTCTGTCCTGTAATCATCAGGGAGATCCACTCCAAGTTCGCTGAAATAATCTCTTAAAGCGTCAGTAGAAGGGTCTTTGACGGTCTCAACAAACCTTCCTTCTACTCCGCAGGGTCCTTCGGCCCAGTCTACGAATATCTCCATTAGCCTTCCCTCCTTTATAATAATCAGATGGACAGGAAAGGAATCAACAAGTTCATTCGAGATAAATACACCTTTTATTCCAGTTGTTAGATCATCGAGGCTTTTGTGCCATAAAACAGAATGTTCATTTAAGGCATCCCTCTGTTTCGTCTTTAGCCAGTTACTCAACTCGATTATGTGATACCCGACATTACCGTAGAAATCTTTATCTTCTTCTTTTAAAAAATCAAGAACATCTGCTGCCAGAAGTCCTTTCCCTGCCCCCATCTCAACTATACTTAATTCCCCGACGCCCAGGAGCCTGGCCATCTCTGATATCTGCTTTCCGATCAGTCTTCCGAATATAGGGGTAAGGTGAGGGCTCGTGTAGTAATCACCTTCTTTTCCTATTTTTTCTCCGGGAGAGGTATAGTATCCAAACTCGGGATGGTAAAGGGTCAGCTCCATAAAATCCCTGAAGCTGATAGGTCCCCCCTCTCTGATCCTCTCTTTGATAATCCCTACGAGATCAGGATTTGAATCTTTTGTCATAATTGCATAATACTTCTACCCCTTCATCTCAGCCTTTGAATTCCTTAATTCATCTTCCCATTCCTCTGTAGAATCGAGCATCTTTATATGGCTTTCGACCATTCTCCTGATCTCCTCTTTAAAGTGTCTCTTTATTCCCTTCATGTCCGTAATATCCTCATGGATTTTTATCGCCTTTGCCTGTGCCCTCTCTATCATCTGATCTGCCTTTAACTCTGCGTCTTTGACAATTAATTCCGCCTCCTTCTGGGCGTTACCCTTTATCTCCTCGATCATCTGTTGTGTAGTCATAAGGGTATTCTTCAATACCATCTCGGTTTCCTTGTATTCACTGAGGTGGTTCTCCATCTTATGTAGTTCCTCCCTGAGTCTTGAATTCTCCCTGAGCAGTTCCTCAAATTCTTCCCTCACCATTTCGAGGAACGAATCCACCTCCTCTACATCAAACCCCCTGAACTTAACCCGGAACTGCTTCTGCTGAATATCCAGCGGCGTAATCTTCATATTTCTCCTCCTTTCTAAATTGTTCTTATTTTATAAGCCAACTCCACCAATGTCGGGACAATAAAATACTGGAGGAAAAGGATTATAAGGATCGCTATCATCGGAGATATATCGACCCCGATTCCCCCTACAGGTATCATCCTCCTTATCCTCCGCAGTACAGGCTCTGTTGCCCTATAGAGAAAACGTACTATAGGGTTATAGGGATCTGGATTCACCCAGCTTATCAGTGCTGCAATGACAATAATCCACATATAGATCGTGAGCGCCAGATCGAGTATGGTCGCTAATGCCTTAATTAAGTTTGATAGAATAAACATTTTTTTCTGCTGTATGCTGTTTACTGTTTACTGTCTACTGTTTTCCCGAGATCCTCCGCCCTCCTTGTCGCCGCCTCTATGGCATCAATAACAATTTCCTTTAAACCTCTGTTTCCAAAAACCTTGAGCCCCTCAGCCGTCGTCCCGCCAGGAGATGTCACCATATCCCTGAGCTTCGATGGGCTTATCCCTTCATCGAGGAGCCTCGATGTGCCAAGAGATGTCTGTACAGTAAGGGTAAGGGCATCATCCACAGAAAGCCCCATCTTCACACCGCCCTCTACCATTGCCTCGATGAAAAGGGCTATAAATGCAGGCCCACTTCCAGATAGTGCAGTTACTACGTTCATGTATTTCTCAGGTAGTGTTATCACCTTTCCCACAGACATGAAGATCTCCCTGACTGTTGCGATATCCCTGTCAGAGAAACATTCACACAGGGAAATAACAGACATGCCCTCCTGTATAATTGCAGGCGTATTAGGCATAACCCTTATTATTTTTTTTGTATTCAGTTTTTTCTGGAGATAAGAGAATGTAATCCCGGCAGCGATTGAGACTATAGTCTTTTCCTCTGTTATGAGATCTGCTATCTCATCAAGGACATTATCCATATCCTGCGGCTTTACTGCAAGGATTATAATACTGCAAGAAGATGCTACTTCTCTGTTGGACTCTGTTGTCTTTATCCCATAGGTCTGTTCAAAGTATTTTCTTCTATCTTCTCTTGGCTCCGATACTAAAAGACTGCTGACTGCTGACTGCCGACTGCTGACTATTCCCTTTATCAACGCCTCGGTCATCCTCCCGCCGCCGATGAAACCGATCATTTTCTCTCCCCGAATATACCCGTCCCGATCCTTACCATCGTTGCACCTTCCTCTATGGCGACCTCAAAGTCATTAGACATCCCCATTGATAACTTTGTCAGACCAAGACCCGCTTTTACCGCCTCATCAATCAGATTCTTCAACTCTTTGAAATGAGGTCTCGCATCCTCCGGGTTTTCTGAAAATGGCGGCATCGTCATAAGACCTTCAACAGAGATATTTTTTAATTTAGACATCTCCTTAAGGAGACTGATCGTACCTTCCTTCGATACGCCGTGCTTTGTTTCTTCCCCTCCAAGATTCACCTCTACAAGAACCCTCTGTATTTTTCCAACCTTTTTGGCCTGCCTGTCTATCTCCTCGGCAAGTGATAGGCTGTCAATTGAATGGATGAGGTCGAAGAGCTGGACAGCAGTCTTTGCCTTATTTGTCTGGAGATGTCCAACCATATGCCACTTTATCCTATCACTCATAACTCTTAACTCATCACTCATCACTTTCTTTTGTGCCTCCTGAACCCTGTTCTCTCCTAAAATCGTAACCCCTGATATAACCGCCTCCTTTATCCTGTTCACATCTACTGTCTTACTTACTGCCACCAATTTAACATCCGATGGATTTCTCCCAACCTTTTCAGCTGTCTTTCTAATCCTTTCCAGGATCGACTTAATATTTTCAGCTATGGATGACACATTACCATACGAAAAAGTTCAGAGTGAAAAGTTTTAAGTTTGGAGAAAAACTCTGAACTCAAAACCCTTAACTCTTAACTCAAAATTTCAGCACACCCCGCACCTCGTGCATTCCTCCGGAATACATCGTGGAGTTTCTATCCCATATTTAACCATCTCATACTCCTCCCGCAGGTAATCCTTTCTTACGCCCGTATCGATAAAATCCCAAGGTAAGATTTCATCAAAGGACCTCTCCCTCGAAATATAGAATTCAGGATCAATGCCTGCCTCTTTCGCTGCCCTCACCCAGTCACCTCTATCCCTTATGTTTCTCAGGGCCTTTCCCACCCTTCTATCCCCTCTCGAAAGGAAAGCCTGGAAGTGGGCCCATTTCGGTACGTCATAGATAAAACTCATATTCTTTATTCCTTTAAATGCCCTCTTGAGGAGATTGATCTTCTCTTTCAGGGTATCTATATCCTCCATCGCTACCCACTGAAATGGCGTGAATGGCTTAGGAACAAAGCAATTCAGACTGATCGTAAGAAGTCCAATACTATCCTTCTGTCTTGCAATAGAGAGCTGAATCTCATGGATCTTCCTCGCAAGATCGACGATCGCCTCTACGTCTTCCATAGTCTCTGTGGGAAGGCCGATCATAAAGTAGAGTTTAAGGTTAGCTATACCATTAAGGAATATTAACTCGGATGCCCTGAGTATATCCTCTTCCCTTATTCCTTTATTAATAACCCTTCTCAGTCTTTCTGAACCTGCCTCTGGTGCTATAGATACAGTCTTAAGACCGCTTTCAGCAAGCCTTTTGATTAGTTTTTCCGTAACAGTATCTGCCCTCAGGGAAGAGACAGAGACATAAAGCCCCCTTATGTCGGGTGAGCTGATCAGGCTGTCTATTGCAGGATGGTCTGAGACAGCCGCCCCTATAAGACCGATCCTGTCAGTAATATGGCTGCCTTCCTTTATTGCCCTGAGGATTGATCCAACCTCCCTCTGCCTCGGAGGTCTGTAAACAAAATCGGCAAGGCAGAATCTGCAGCTCCTTCCGCACCCCCTTGATATCTCGATAAGAAACATGTTGGAGAATTCGGTATTAGGAGTTAGTACCCTGCTGCAGGTATCAAACCTGTTTATATCCCTGATATGCCTTCTCTTTATTTTCTCGAGAGCCCCTTTTTTGGCAACCCTTTCCTTAATAGTCCCGTCCTCTCCGTAAATCACATCATAAAGACCTGGTAAGTATATTCCATAGATAGATCCCATATCCCTCAGAAGGTCATCTCTATCCGCCTTACCGGACTCCCTTTTATAGAGATCTACCATATCATCGACCATCTCCTCTGCCTCACCTATAGCGATAAGATCAAAAAAATCTGATATCGGTTCGGGATTAAAGAAAGTAGCAATGCCTCCGAGAACGAGAAGGGGATATTTATCCTTCCTCTCATCCCTCATAGGAGGAATCCTTGAGAGGTTCAAAATATCAAGGATATTCAGGTAGTCATTTTCGAATGATACGGAGAAGGCTATTATGTCATAGCCGTTAAGGCGACGCTGGGATTCAAGGGTGAAGAGTTCAGTACCTGTCCTCAGGTACTCTTCTCTGTCCTCATCGTCAGGAAGGAACGCCCTTTCACAGAGGATATCGTCTCTGCTGTTGAGCAGTCCGTATACTGTCTGGAAACCTAAATTCGACATGCCCAGATGATATGTATTCGGATAGACAAGGGCCACCTTTATTTTCCCTCCAGGGTCCTTATAAATAGTGCCGACCTCCTCACTCAAAATCCTCTTCGCCTTCTCTATAAGCCTCCGAGACATTCGAATAGTTTATAGTCGATAGTTTATAGTCGATAGTCTTTTGACTTAAGACTGTCGACTGGCGACTATAGACTATTATCCCCTCTGTTTCCTGAGGAAGGTCGGTATATCCCATTCATCACCATCGAGCCCGAGGTCTGCCTCTATTTCGTTCATTACAGTTTTCCTGAGAAAGGCAGAAGGGTCTCTCTTTGTGATATAGCTTTTGAGATTTATGGTCTTACCGGAATAGGTTTCGACCTCCTTCTCTTTCTCCTTTGTCTCAGCCATCCCTTCAAAACCTGTAGCTATTACGGTCACTATCACCTCTTCCTCGATTGATGGACTTATCACAGACCCGAAT
>CAKKRL010000138.1 GCA_919902655.1 Thermodesulfovibrionia bacterium | reverse complement strand
GAAGTGTCTCAGGGTTATCGCCGATTAAATTTACAAGATTTGCAGCAGATAAAATTGTATCATATCCCTTGTTATTCTCTGCAACACTCAGAGAAAGTGAGAGCATCCTGCGCTTTGCTTTAGCTAAGATATCCGCAACATTAACGAGTTCTTCCTCTCCTATCCCTGTAATCTCAGAGACCCTATCAGGCGGGTAATCTCTCACTATCTCTCTCAGGGATGAAAATCCCGGAATCCTTGATGCCTTTTCTTCATCGAAAAGACCTTTATCTATAATGATCTTCATGATTCCGTTCAAAAGTGCCACTGCAGTCCCCTGTTTTATCCTCAGCCATTTTGAACTATGTCTTGTGAGTTTCGTTTCCCTTCCATCTGCAACGATCAATGTCGCACCCCTTCTTTTAGCCTCAAGGATATTCAGACCGAAGACAGGATGGGTTATGCTTAAATCTGACTCGATTATAAAGATTACATCCTTATTTAGAGGTGATTTGAGGTCTATCCGATGACCTTTCAGGCTGAAGGCCCTCTCCCAGGCCTTTTCCACCATGCCATAACCGAAGGCAGCAGAAGAATCAACGTTTTCTGTGCCGATAACCTTTCTCATAAATTTCTGAAGCATGTAGTTATCTTCATTTGTGCACCTGTGTGACCCTATAGCGCCTATAGCTGATGGACCATGGGATGCAATAATATGTCTGAGGTTGTCGATTACATATGTGAGCGCCTCTTCCCACGATACAGGCACAAGCCTTCCATTCTTCCTTATCATAGGTGTTGTTAAACGGTTCTCGCTATAGATATAATCGAACCCGAACCTGCCCCTCCCGCAGAGATTCCCCTCACTCCTGCCATTATCTTCCTTCCCCCTTGACCTGAGTATCTTCCCTTCTCTTATCCCGAGTGTCAGTGTGCATCCGCATCCGCAGAACGGGCATATCGTGTCTTTCTCATCGAGGAACCACGACCTCGCCTGGAATTTATAGGGCTTGCTTAGTAGTGCGCCTGTAGGGCATATATCTATGCACTGGCCGCAGTAATCACATTCGAGTATTTCACCGAATGCTGGCTGTACCACTGTTGAAAACCCCCTGCCGATCAAACCCAATGCACCCCTTCCCTGATGCTCATCACAGATTCTTACACATTTACCGCAGAGGATACACCTGTTTGAAGTAAGCTCAATCAAAGGTCCTCTAACATCCGGAGGGGCATCTTTCCTGTGCCTTATAAAACGTCCTTCAGGTTTACCGAATTTATAGGCGAAGTCCTGGAGTCCGCATTCACCTGCCCTGTCACACACAGGGCAGTCAAGTGGGTGATGGACCAGGAGAAGTTCAAGAATGCTCTGGCGGACCTTTTTTAACTTCGGTGTATCCGTCTTTACAACCATTCCATTCTCAGCAGGGGTTGAGCACGAGGCAAAAAGTTTCGACTGACCCTCTACTTCAACCACACAGAGCCTGCATCCACCGTAGGGCTTCAGTCTTTTATCATGACAGAGATTAGGTATCTCTATACCATTTCTGAGCGCAGCATCAAGGATAGTGGCACCATCCTCTACTTCAATCTTATTGCCGTTTATTGTAAGCTGTACCATATCTCCTCTTACCGCTCTGCAGATACCGGTTCTGCTTGCTTGGTCTCACGTGCCTTGGCAGACAATATCTTTATTGAGTTGAACCTGCAGGTCTCGTAACATGTCCTGCACTGGACGCAGAGGTCCTGTATAATCCTGTGCGGTTTTTTCTTCTCCCCGATAATAGCCTTTGCAGGGCACGCCCTCATACAGGCACCGCATCCGTTACAGAGTTCTTCATCTATTAAAAAAGTGCAGAGGTCACGGCATACACCTGAAACGCACCATTTCTCTTTGATATGCGCATGAAATTCATCCCTGAAGTATTTTATTGTAGTAAGAACTGGATTGGGTGCTGTCTGTCCGAGTCCGCAGAGAGATGAGGAGATAATATCCCTGCTGAGGTCCTCGAGCGTCTCTAAGTCACTTTCTTTACCACGACCTTCTGTGATATCCGTAAGTATATCGAGAAGTATCTTTGTGCCGACCCTGCATGGCGTACACTTACCGCAGGACTCGTCAGCGGTGAAGTCGAGGAAGAACTTGGCTGTATTCACCATACAGTTATTATCGTCCATCACGACCATGCCCCCTGAGCCCATTATGGCACCACTCTTAACAATATCTTCATATGTAACAGGAATGTCTATGAGGTTTTCAGGCAAACACCCTCCTGAGGGACCTCCCATCTGGACCGCCTTGAACCTTCTACCTTTTTTCATCCCTCCGCCTATATCTTGTATAATCGTTTTTAAAGGGATGCCCATAGGTACCTCGATAAGGCCTATATTGTTTATTGC
Source organism: Thermodesulfovibrionia bacterium (assembly GCA_919902655.1). Classification (GTDB taxonomy): domain Bacteria; phylum Nitrospirota; class Thermodesulfovibrionia; order JACRGW01; family JACRGW01; genus CAKKRL01. The sequence continues at coordinate 7,076 of CAKKRL010000138.1, read as the reverse complement.
GCCTGTGAGTGCAAATACCTTTGTCCCCGGGCTTTTTTCAGTCCCGAGACCCCTGTACCAGTCAGCCCCATTAAGAATAATAAGCGGTACCTGAGCTAGTGTCTCGACATTGTTAAGTACCGATGGTTTATCCCAGAGACCTTTCTGGGCAGGAAAAGGTGGTCTTGGCCTCGGCATACCCCTTTTGCCCTCGATGGAACGCATAAGGGCGGTCTCTTCTCCGCATACGAATGCGCCTGCCCCCTGGTATATCTCAAGGTCAAAGTCGAAGCCACTATCAAGGATATTCTTACCGAGCAGCCCTGCATCATAGCATTGGTCCATTGCAATCTGGAGCCTCTTCACAGCAAGAGGATATTCTGCCCTCACATAGATATAACCCTGATGTGCCCCTATCGCCTTTGCCCCTATGATTATCCCCTCTATAACTGCATGAGGGTCTGCCTCCATAACAGACCTGTCCATGAAAGCGCCCGGGTCTCCCTCATCACCATTACAGAGCATATACTTCATATCGGATTGAACCTTTGATGCAAATTCCCACTTAAGACCTGTCGGGAAACCTGCACCTCCCCTGCCCCTTAGTCCTGAATCCTTCACAACCTTTATTATCTCTTCATGTGTCAACTCTGTCAGTGCCTTTACTACGGCCTGATATCCGTCCCTCGCAATATATTCCTCCATCCTTTCAGGATCTATCATCCCCTTATTCCTCAGGACCCTTAAGACCTGATATTTAAAGAAAGGCATGTCTTCTGACAATGCATACTCCTCTGCAGGGTTCCTCCCGATGATATGCCCCTTAAATATCTCTTTAATCTTTTCAGAGTTCAGGTCGCAATACTTAACTGGTGGATGCCCTATAATTTCAACCGTAGCCATAGGTTCACGTGCACAGAGTCCGGCACAGCCTGAGGTCGTAACAATCACATCTTCTGCCCCGGCATTTGCTATCTCTGCCAGAAGGTCTGTCATGACATTCCCTGCACCCGCAGCGATCCCGCATGTACCCATATGGACTGTCACCTTCGCCCTGTATCCGCCTTCTCTCAGGGAATATTCTGACCAGTGCCTTTCTTTAATCTTCTGAAGGTCCTCTATCTTCAGTCTCGGCATCCTATTCCTCCCCTTCATGATTTTCTGAGGTTTTTTCTTTTATATCTGCTGAAGTATACCTGTTAATGATATCTACTGCCTTCTTCTGATTGAGAGCGCCATGTGTTTCATTGTCTATTACCATCACAGGTGCAAGGCCACAGGTACCCAGACAGCGGACTGTTTCGAGAGAAAACTTTCCGTTCTCAGTAATTCCGCCAACATCTATCTTCAATAACTCCTTAATCTTGTTGAGAACAGTCTCAACTCCCTTCACATAACAGGCCGTACCGAGACAGACCCTTACAGTATGATCCCCCCTCGGCTTCATGGTGAATAAGGAATAGAAAGAAACAATACTATGTATCTCAGCAGACGGTATATTCAGTCCCCTTGCAATCCGTTTCTGTATCATCGGCGGAAGATACCCCACTATCTCCTGGGCCCGCTGGAGTACCGGAATTGTACTGCCTGGCTTGTTCTTATATTTATTGATAACCCTGTCGAGCTCGGCCAGCATGGAAGGCGGAAACTCCTCTTCTAACTTCTCTTTGGCAGGGATGCGACTTCCAAGCCAATCTTCTGCCCTTTTGATAACATCTGTTAAGACGGAAGGGGTGAAAGGTTTTGGGACATAATCTATGATTCCAAGTTCAATGGCATCCCTTACTGTCTCCTGCGAAGGGTAGCCTGTAATAACAACTATTCCTGTATCAGGTCTTGCCTTTCTTATCCATCTAATGAGGGTGATACCATCTACCTCAGGCATCTTGAGGTCTGTAATAACGAGGTCAAATGCCCTCTGCTCCATCTTGATTATGGCCTCCCGCCCTCCAGGAGCGCTCTCAACTTTATAACCCTCATCCCGGAGTATCCTCTCACAGCTCCTCAAAACCACCGGTTCATCGTCTACGACCAGGATATTTAGATTGTCTGACATTAATCCTACTCCCTTAAATAATTAAATTTGGATTTGCGATTTAGGATTTCGGAATTAAAATCCACAATCTACAATCCGCATTCGTTATTTACTTTACTTCAACCACCCTCACCAGCCAGAGAAGCCAGCCCTCGCCCAAGTGTTCAGGTACAAGTGATGTCATGACGGTATTTGCCTCACCGTTAATCTCTTTAACAACACCTGTCATCGGAGATACCAACTCATGAGTCTCGCCCGTACTGCTGAGGACCTTTGCAAAGGGTTCACCTGCAACAATGGTATCCAGGCCCTCAGGGAAATCTATGAAGAGAAGTTGTCCGGAAAGAAGCCAGTATCTCATGTCACAGCCAACCTCCCAGATGCCTTCCTTCGTAGGCCTTGCCCAGGTGCCTTCCTTATAATAGATAACCGGGTTGTCTGCATCCTTGAGGCTCACAATATAGTTCCTGAACTGGTCAATAAAGTCTTTCCTCAGTATCCAGCCTCTTTTATCAAATATCTTCTTTGCTACATTGAGCATGAAGTCGGGTGTGAAAGGTTTTTCAATATATTCAAAGGCACCGAGTTTTATTGATTCCTTGGCGTCATCAACGGTTGGATAACCTGTAATAATCACTACATCGACTTCAGGATGGGATGCCCTCGCCTCTCTTAGAACTGTCATGCCACTGATATCCGGGAGTCTTATATCAGAGATCAAAAGGTCAAAGGATTCTTTATCAAGCTTCCTGAGTGCATCCTCACCCCTCTCAACAGTAGAGATACTATAACCCTCGGCACCCAATACCCTCCTGCAGCTCAGAGTAACTACAGGGTCATCGTCTAATACAAGGATTCTGCATTTCTCCATTTTCCCCTCCGTCTTAAGGTTCTGCATATTTTATATGCAAAGGATATACCATTATTAAATATTATTATTTATCAACGAGTTGGCAAGATGGGCAGGCATATAGACAGGAGAGATGTATACCTTATTAATACAGGTGTTTGGGTAAGCCTAAGAAATTTAAGGATAAAAGCGTGTATATTCTTTTAATACGCTACTCTATCTCTTTTGTAATATCGTATTTCTTCATGAGGGCATGGAAATTAGTCCTCTGCATACCAACATCTGCCGATGCCCTCGTTATATTCCAGTCATTTCTCTTAAGGGCATCAATAATGAAGGACTTCTCTATCTCTTCGATTGATTTTGAGCGTAGGTCCTTCTTCCTTTCCTTAAGCTCTTCACTCGTCTTCGGTATATCATTCAGTGATTTCGATTCGAGAAAGGTAAGATGTTCAGGTTTTATCGTCCTTCCCATACAGAGTAATACTGCCCTATGGATGGTATTTTCTAACTGCCTCACATTACCGGGCCAGTCATGTGACAGAAGCGTCTTCATCGCCTCTGCTGATATATGGGTAACCTCTTTACCGAGATGTTCACAGTATCTCTTAAGAAAATATTCGCTGAGTAAAGGGATGTCCTCCTTCCTTTTCCTTAGAGGCGGGAGATCGATCGGAAAAATATTCAGTCGGTAGAATAGGTCTTCCCTGAAGGAACCTTCCTTTGTCATGTCCTCAAGGTCTTTGTTTGAGGCAGTAATTACCCTTACATCTATCTTTATAGACTCTCTTCCTCCAACAGGTCTGAACTCCTTCTCCTGAATTATCCTCAGGAGTTTTGCCTGGGTGGAAAGGTTGAGGTTCCCTATTTCATCAAAAAAGATCGTCCCTTCATCTGCAAGTTCGAGCAGTCCTTTCTTGCTCGCAGTAGCACCCGTAAAGGCCCCCTTCATATAACCAAAGAGCTCAGATTCCATAAGGCCCTCTGGTATAGTCCCGCAATCGACTACTACAAAGGGCTGTTCCTTTCTCGGACTGTTATAATGGATCGCCTTCGCTACGAGTTCCTTCCCTGTACCGCTCTCACCATTAAGGAGTACTGTCGTTACTGTCGGTGCAACCGTTGCAATCATCTGGAATACCTTCTGCATCTCCTTAGAAGTCCCCACAATATTTTCAAGCCTGTATAACGATATCGATTTCTGTGCTGATTGTATGTTATCTATGATAAACCTCTTTTTCTCTAGGGACCTCGACACGACAAGTAAAAGCTGGTCAGGTGTAAAAGGCTTCTCTAAATAATCAAAGGCACCGAATTTCATTGCCTGCACAGCAGAGCCTACGGTCCCGTATCCTGTAATTACTATAATTTCTGTATCAGGCCACCCCTCCTTCACCCTTTTTAAGACCTCTATCCCATCCATATCAGGCATCTTAAGGTCTGTAAGGACAAGGTCAAAGGCCTCCTTCTCTATTACCTTGAGGCCCTCAATACCGCTCTGAACCACCTTCACATCATAGCCTTCAGGTTGAAGCGTCCTTACACAGCTTAACCTTACGATCTCTTCATCGTCTATGACGAGTACCTTTGGCTTATCCATTATAGTGGCAACCTCACGAAGAAGCTCGCCCCATGTCCGGGTTCACTCTTCACAAATATCCTGCCCTTATGCTCCTGGACAATTCCATGGCTCACAGCCAGTCCGAGACCGGTCCCCTTTCCAACAGGTTTTGTGCTGAAGAAGGGTTCAAAGATCTTCTCCATATTTTCTCCGGATATCCCGGGTCCGGTATCCGTGAATTCGATCTCTACAAAGGGTTTCTCATCCTCAAAGACTGTCCTCGAAGAGATTGTGATCGTACCCCTCCCGTCCATGGCATCTGCTGCATTCACAAGCATGTTTAAAAAGACCTGCTGAAACTGGGATGAATCTGCAATTACTGGTGAGAGCGTATCATCCATATTTATATCAAATTTTATGTTATGGAAATCTACCTTGTTGCTCACCATCTGTATAGAACGTTTCAGTACCTCATTTATATCCGTTGGCCCTTTCTCAACAGCCGTTGCCCTCGCAAAACCTAAAAGACCCTTGATAATCTTTGAACACCTCTCTGCCTGTTCGATTATTACCTCAAGGTCTTCTTTTTCCAGACTTTCAGGCGGTACACGCTTAAGCATAAGGTGTGCGAATGTAACTATCCCTGTGAGGGGGTTGTTTATCTCATGGGCAACCCCTGCTGCCATTCTTCCGAGGGATGCAAGCTTCTCGGTATGGATTAACTGGCCCTGTGTCCTCCTTATCTCTTCTGTCTTCTTTTCAACCTCATTCTCGAGTGTCTTTGTCCAGTTTACCATTATCTCCCGGGCAGCCTTAAGGTCTGTTGTCATAGAATTGAATGCCTTTGCAAGTATCCCGATTTCGTCTCTCGTTTTTATATTAGCCCTGAAATCAAGATCACCACTACCAACCTTTTCCATTCCTTCCACAAGTGTTGCCACAGGCCTGGTTACAAGTTTCCACAGGATGGTGCAAAGCACTAATGAGATAGCAAAGATAAAACCAATGACATATACGGTTATAGCAACCCCCTGTTTTCTTATAGCCTTGTCAAGAAGGGCAAGAGAAAGGTCAGACTCGATAATCCCGAGGACCTTCTGTTTTTTCGTGTGGATATGACAGGCCGCTGAATAACAGGCAGGTTCATTATAGATTGGTTCTATAATATTGAGGACCCTGTTGCCTTCCTTTCCCCTGACAATTGTCCATTTTTCCTCACTCAATAATGTAGTAGTGGGTTTATCAGGGTTATAATGACAGGCCTTGCACATCGGAGAGTCTTCGCCCACAAAGGATCCAATCTCCTCCTTCCTTGAGGAATATCTGACCTTGCCCTTATTGTTTAATATCCTGACTCTGTTGACTCCTTCGGCAGAGCCTATAGCATCTACTGTCTCCTGTACAAGGACCTTCTGAAAAGTCAGCATCCCGTATCTTGTACTCTTATTTACCAATTCATTAAATGAATTCCCATACTTTACAGCGTCTCCAACAAGCTCCCTTTCCTGATATTTTATAAGCTGATACCAGAATATGATACTTCCTATTATTATAAGAGAGCCTATAGTAAGAAGGAGTTTCCCTGTAAGGGAGTACAGTCCCTTCTCAAATATGATTTTAAAAAGAGGTTTCTTTAGCACTTTTATCTACTTTTTAATGATTATAAATTATAAATGACCTATTTGTAAACTAAAACTGCAGATTTAAATTTCTTATTGGACATTATTATTAGAAATAAGGTATTAAATACAGGTAACTTCAATAGTGAATATAGTCATTGCATCAAAAAACAAAAAGAAGATCGAAGAGATAACAAGGATTCTCGATAATCCCCCTTATCCCCCTTTAGCCCGCCCCGCTTCGCGCCCGCCTGTCGTCCGTCGGGCAGGGAGCGAGGCCGGGGAAAAGTGGGGCCAGCCCTCGAGGTTATCAATCGGGGGTAAGAGGGAATTGGAATCGGCACTGTTACTCAGAATATTTACTCTTAACGACTTCCCCGGATGTCCTGATGTAATTGAAGACGGAGAAACATTCGAGGCTAATGCCGTTAAAAAGGCCATTTCTGTTGCTAAATTTACAGGTATGACATCACTCGCAGATGATTCTGGACTTGAGGTGTATGCCCTTAACAGGGCTCCGGGTGTATTGTCTGCAAGGTATGCAGGTGAAGACGCAGATGATAAAAGAAATGTCGAAAAACTGCTATATGAGATGCGTTCCTTCACCGGTGATAAAAGGAAGGCAAGGTTTGTCTGTTCAGTAGCCCTCGCATCCCCTGAAGGTAATAAAAATACATTTTTCGGATATATAGAAGGAACTATCGGGACAGAGCCAAAAGGCACAGGTGGATTCGGCTATGACCCTGTATTTTATCCGGAAGGATACACAAAAGCATTCTCAGAAATGGATGAATCAGAAAAGGATTCTATCAGTCACCGCGGGATGGCAATTAAAAAAGCCTGTCAAGCATTATTAAAGGAATATAAGAAAAAGTTATAAAATAATTTAAATTATTATCTTGACTACTGATATTACTTTTGGGTTAGCATATGTAGTTTTTTAACAATAAAATATTTTCTAAGGGAAAGGGGTTTTTATGAGACTTGTATTACTCGGTGCACCGGGTGCAGGAAAAGGAACCCAGGCCAAAA
>CAKKRL010000137.1 GCA_919902655.1 Thermodesulfovibrionia bacterium | reverse complement strand
CATATGCCTTTTTTGCTAGGTCCTTTGAAACAAAGGCATGTCTCGGTATCCTGCCCATCACCTCAAGGACCTTTTTGTCTTTTATATCCCTTCCAGCGAGGTCATGCTGTACCATTCTCTCTCTGGCCCTGATAAAGGACGGGTCTTCTTCTCCGATAGCGACCTGCAGGCTAAAAGGGAGTAAATTTATCAGTAAGAAAACTATCGGCACTATGGCTATCAATTTGTAGTCTGCCATCTCTAAGACGCCTCCTTTCGATGACCTTTTCTCAAAAAAAATAGAAAATTAATCTTGGTAGGACAGCCGTCTCGGCTGTCCTAAATTTAAGTCTCTCAAATCTCTCAAATCTCTTGACAGGCGAGACGCCTGTCCTACTATCTCTTCTTTTAAATAAAATAACATAAGAAAAGATTTTTTAACAGGAATTATGCTAAAATGATTTTGAAATGGAAGCCTTTATTTTCAGTCTGATAGCCGCAATAGCAACTATGGTGGGTGGCCTACTTGTCATCTACAATTATGATTGGGCTCACAACAACCAGAACTATTTAGCTGCCTTTGCCTCCGGGACTCTCGTATCCCTATCATTTATTGAGATAATCCCTGAATCAATGGAGATGGGCGGACTTGGCGGCCTTTTTGTAATTATCGGATTCATCCTGCTTTATCTCTTTGAACAGGTATTTTCGCCTTCTCGCTGTACTGATGATGAATGTACTGTAAAAAGTGTAACGCTTCTTGCATGGGGAGGACTCCTGTTACATTCCTTCATAGACGGCGTTGCTATAGTGGCGAGCTTTCAGGTATCCAGGATTCTCGGTCTTATGGTTGCCCTGGGTGTAATTCTCCATGAATTTCCTGAAGGACTCACCTCCGGGTCTCTTCTTACTCTGTTAAGATACCCAAAGAAGAAGATATTCTTCTTCATTTTCCTTGTAGCTATTGCTACACCAGCCGGGGCTATCCTTTCGATTCTCTCTATAGGGTTCTTTAATCCCTCTGCAATATTACCCTTTCTGTCATCGGTCCTGGGTCTTGCCGCCGGAACTTTTATCTATGTTGCCGTGGCAGACCTCCTCCCTCACTCCCACAGGGTTAAAAATATTAAAGTTACCTTAATATTTCTATCAGGAGTTATTTTAATAATTGCAGGTCATTTTCTGAAGGGAAATTAACTCCACTTACCCCCAAGGGGGAGAGGGTGGCGAAGGGGAGTTTTGGCTTGACAGTTTCTTGGGTTTTAAGATATATTAAAAATGTATTTATGTCTGTAGTTATTTGCCTGGAGTTATGAAATGACTTTAATATTTAATCCGGAACAATCTAAATTAATCACGAATACCGTTCACGCCTGCCTGGTCGGCAGGCAGGGTTCACCTCGGTCTCGCTCCGTTCCACAGGATCCTACGGAGAAGCGGGGCGGGCAGTTCACAGTGAACGGATAACGGATAACTTGGAGACTGAACATTGCAATTTTGTCATTTAGCATTGCAAATATTAGAATTTAAAATGCTAAATTTAAAATGCAAAATTGGAGTATTATAAATGGCAGGCAGACTTGGAGTGATGTTAATATCCGCCAATCTGATAACAGAGGAA
>CAKKRL010000136.1 GCA_919902655.1 Thermodesulfovibrionia bacterium | reverse complement strand
ATCCCCACAACCGCTTAGCAGGCGGCTGCCTTCAGCCAGCTCGGCCACCTCTCCCGCTTTTCGATTGACGATTTACGATTTTTGGGATTTTACAATCGTTAAATCGACAATCTTACAATCTACAATTCTTTGTGGCGGAGGGAGTAGGATTCGAACCCACGGAGCTTTCGCTCAACGGTTTTCAAGACCGCCGCCTTAAACCGCTCGGCCATCCCTCCATTAACTACAGTGAACAGTTATCAGTGAATAGTTTTCAGTAAAGACTTCTTTAATTATTAAAACCCGATCACTATTCACTGGGTTTTATCGAACTATCCTTTCAATCCCATCCATATACGGCCTGAGGGCAGGGGGTATTATAACAGAGCCATCCTCCTGCTGGTAGTTCTCAAGTATAGCCACAACGGTTCTTCCTATCGCAACACCAGAGCCATTAAGGGTATGCACATATACTGTTCCCTTTTTTCCTTCAGGCCTGTACCTAATATCTGCTCTCCTCGCCTGATAGTCTTCAAAATTACTGCAGGATGATATCTCCCTAAACCTCTTCTGTGCGGGAAGCCATACTTCTATATCGTAGGTTTTTGACGCAGCAAAACCGAGATCACCTGTACAGAGTATCACAACCCTGTAAGGAAGTTCAAGCCTCTGGAGCACTTCCTCTGCGTCGAGGAGGAGCCTTTCGATCTCATCGTAAGAGGTCTCAGGTTTCACAAACTTTACAAGCTCAACCTTATTGAACTGGTGCTGTCTTATAAGTCCTCTTGTATCCTTCCCGTAGGAACCTGCTTCTCTCCTGAAACAGGGCGTGTATGAGGTATAGTAAATAGGGAGATCTTTCTCGGCAAGAATTTCTCCTTTATGAATGTTTGTTACTGGTACCTCTGCCGTAGGGATTAAATAATAGTTTCCACCATCAATTTTAAACAGTTCTGCCTCGAACTTAGGTAGCTGGCCTGTTGCAGTCATGCTGTCCCTGTTCACTATAAACGGGGGCAGTACCTCCTGATAACCCTTCTCTTTTGTATGAATATCGAGCATGAAATTGATCAGCGCCCTCTCGAGCCTTGCACCTAATCCCCTGTAGAGGACAAATCTCGTTCCTGCTATCTTGGCCCCTCTCTCGAAATCGAGTATCCCCAATACCTCCCCTATATCCCAGTGGTTCTTTGGCTCGAAGGGAAACTCCCTTATCTCTCCCCACCTCTTTATCTCCACATTATCTTTATCGTTTACGCCTACAGGTACTGAGCTATGCGGGATGTTAGGCGTGTTCAGAAGAAAATCCTTTATATCATCTTCTAATTTAACAAGCCTTTCTTCCTGCCCTCTTATTGTATTTGAAATATCCTTTGCTTTATTCAGCAATGCCGCTGGGTCTTCGCCTCTTCTCCTTAATTCCGCTATTTCTTCGGAGATCTTGTTTCTACCCTGTCGGTTATTCTCTACTGCTTGAAGGAGGGTCTTTCTCTCGTTTTCTATTTTTAAAAATCCATCCAGGAATGAGCTGTCATACCCTCTGTTTTTAAGGGCCTCGGTAACAAGACCAATATTTTCTCTTACAAATCTAAAATCGAGCATTATGATTTTAAGGGAATGGATTTTTCAGGTGAGTTGATGAAGGAGGCTGACTTCATCCTTATTCTTCTTTTTCAACAACCTTTGCAATGCTTACGAGCTTATCTCCAGGATCCATTTCAATGAGTTTCACCCCCTGCGTATTCCTGCCCATAACAGGAATCCCTTTCACTTTAACCCTTATGATCTTGCCTTCGGCAGTAACCATCATCGCTTCGTCTTCATCGGAGACCTGGGTGATACCTATCACCCTTCCATTCCGTTCGTTAGTCTTGATTGTTATAACCCCTTTGCCTCCTCTACTTTGAATCGGATAATCTGAAATCGGGGTCCTCTTCCCAAAACCTTTCTCTGTAACTGTAAGAAGGGTTACATCCTTCAGAATAGTTTCTGCACTTACTACCTGGTCATCCTTTCGGAGGTTCACTCCCTTCACGCCTTTTCCTGCCCTCCCGATCTCTCTGACCTGTTTCTCTCTAAACCTGATTGATAAACCATTCTTGGTGCTAAGGACTATGTCCTGGTCTCCATCGGTAAGTTTTACATCAATAAGCTTATTCCCCTCATTGAGGGTAATCGCAATAATTCCGCCAGCCCTTGGGTTACTGTATGCATTCAAAGCAGTTTTCTTTATAATCCCGTTGCTTGTTACCATAAGGAGATATAGTCCCTCTGAGAATTCCTTGACAGGAAGAATGTTAGTTATCTTCTCTTCAGAATCGAGATTAAGGAGATTAACTATCGCTTTCCCTTTAGCGGTCCTTCCTGCCTCAGGTATCTGATAGACCTTAAGTCTATGCACCTTTCCCTTATCTGTGAAGAAGAGGATATGGTCATGTGTCATGGCAGTAAAGAGCTGCTCTACAAAGTCCTCTTCCTTTGTCTCCATCCCTGTTACACCCCTTCCTCCCCTCCGCTGGCTCCTGTAAAGGCTTAAGGGATTCCTCTTTATGTAGCCCATATGTGATA
>CAKKRL010000135.1 GCA_919902655.1 Thermodesulfovibrionia bacterium | reverse complement strand
TTTCGGAATATATGTCAAGAACAAGATGAATAAACAGCAGAGAAACGACAGAGAGAATCATAAATACCATAAAGGCCCTCACATAAAAGGCTGTAGGGTTGCTCTTTGCATCGATCGGCCTGTGTGTGAAGGCACGGGCGAACTCCTCTGTTGCACCTTCATGACATCTTGAGCAGAGTCTCACCTTGTTTGCTCCAAAGACAGGAGACTCAGGGTCGTTATGACTTTTTATATTGTGACTGCCATGGCATATTACACAATTAGGTGTCTCACGGCTTCCCAAAGCATATCTCTTTCCGTGAAAGTGTGCCCTGTAAGACTCAACCACATAGATATTTAGTCCATACCTCGATGCGATAGTCCTGTCGCTATGGCACCTGGCGCATGTCTCTACTATTTTCTGTCTTGATGCAGAGGATGAAGGGTCTGAGGCGCCCTTTATATAATGGGGAGGGCTATGGCAGTCTGTGCAGAAGGCGGCGTTAGGAATCCCTGATTCGAAGATCGCCTTGCTGTGTATACTCTTTCTGAAGACCGAATTTTCACTTTCATGACATCCCACACATGAGGCTACTGTTATCGTGTCCCTGCCTTTCCCATTAAGATATTTTGATGCCTCTTTTACCTCATCAGATACAATATCTTCAGAGGCGATATGGGTCATCTTTATAAACCTTACTGCATGACAGGCAGTGCATTCGAGCTTGCCGTGCACAGATTCAGAATATCCCCTTTCGTCCACGAATCTTTCATCCCTTAGCCTGCTATGGCAGACTATACATCTTACCTCTGGATCAGGAGAGGCAGCAGCAGATGACGGCAATAAAAGTGCGGAGAAAAAAAAGACAGAAAGATATTTATGCAGGCTCTTTCTTGTAAAGGATATTGTATTTTTTGAGTTTCTCATAGAAGTTTGGCCTGGGCATTCCGGCCTCCATTGCAGCTCTGCTCACCCTCCCGTCATGTTTTTTAAGGAGTGATTGTATGTAGTCTTTCTCGAATCTCTCTTTCGCCTCCCTGAAAGTAAGGGTATCATAGGATGGTATCTCCATCTTCGATTTATCCCTCAGCTCATCGGGCAGTGTGGACAGGTCAAGCTGTTTCCCGTCCGACATCAGCACACTTCTTTCTATAAGGTTCTCAAGCTCCCTCACATTGCCGGGCCAGTGATAGTTCATTAAGAAATTCATGAATGCCGGTGAAATGGTCTCAACCGATTTTGAGAATTTCTTATTGTATTTGAGAAGGAAGTAATGGAGTAGCAGAGGTATGTCCTCTTTTCTTTCCCTGAGCGGTGGTAGATTTATGGTAAATATATTTATCCTGTAAAAGAGGTCTTCCCTGAAATTACCTGCCTCCACCTCCTTCTTAAGGTTTTTGTTTGTAGCTGATATAATCCTCACATCAACTGTAAAGGGCTTCCTGCTTCCTACCCTGAGTATCTGGCCATCCTGAAGGACCCTCAGGAGTTTTACCTGGAGGCTGGGAGGCATCTCGCCTATCTCGTCAAGAAAGAGCGTCCCTGTGTTTGTTGCCTCAAAGAGTCCCTCCTTGGACCTGACAGCACCTGTAAATGCACCCTTCTCATATCCGAAGAGCTCGCTTTCAAGTAGAGTTTCCGGGAAGGCAGAGCAGTTTATCGAAAGGAATGTCTTATCTGTCCTCAGGCTGTTTTTGTGGATTGCCTGCGCGATAAGTTCCTTTCCTGTGCCGCTCTCTCCCTGGATAAGGACAGTGGCATCTGTGGGTGCAACCTTATCTATCAGGGAGAATACCTCTTTCAGGGCATCACTCTCGCCGATGATATTCTCCCTCTCCTGCAGGGCCTTGAGCTTTTCTCTCAGGTATCTGTTCTCGTCAAGGAGCCTCTTATGCCGGAGGGCGTTCTTTATGGTGATTTCTATTACATCAGGATCAAAGGGTTTTGTTAT
>CAKKRL010000134.1 GCA_919902655.1 Thermodesulfovibrionia bacterium | reverse complement strand
GAATACCTTATGTGATGGATATAAGCTCTGCACACAGATTACCGGAGAAGACTGCCGAATATGCAAGGACAGCAAGAAAAAGAGGTATCGAGGTGATAATCGCAGGGGCTGGTATGGCTGCACATCTTGCAGGAGCTGTCGCTGCACATACTACACTTCCAGTTATAGGTGTCCCACTTAAATCAGGTGCATTAAAAGGTGTCGATGCCCTTTATTCAACTGTACAGATGCCTTCAGGAATACCTGTTGCAACAGTAAGTATAGATGGGGCAAAGAATGCGGCCTATCTTGCCTGCGAGATACTGTCAATAAAATACCCTGAGATTGCTAAGAAGCTTGAATCGGCAAGAAATAAGATGAAGAAGTCATTAGAAGAAAGGTCCAGAACCCTCAAGAAGAGATAATATGCAGGAGAAAATAATATTAAAGACCGAATTCCCCGACTTGACCCTTTTAAAGAGAGGAAAGGTTCGGGATATCTATGACTTAAAGGAATATCTACTTCTTGTGGCCACCGACAGGATTTCTGCCTTTGATGTTATTTTACCTAATGGGATTCCTGGAAAGGGAAAGATCCTGACACAGATTTCTGCCTACTGGTTCAGGCAAATGGAGGATATAGTTCCGAACCACCTCGTCAGCACTGATGTTAGAAGCTTTCCCCCGGCCTGCCACAGATATTCCGATATCCTCGAAGGAAGAACTATGCTTGTGAAGAAAATAAGCCCTATGCCTGTCGAATGTATAGTCAGGGGATATCTATCAGGGAGCGGCTGGAAGGAATATAAAGAAAAGGGGACTGTATGCGGAATCGCTTTACCCAATAATCTTCTTGAATTATCAAGGCTTAAAGAACCTATTTTTACTCCAAGCACAAAGGCTGATGAAGGTCATGATATAAATATATCCTTTGAAGAGGTAAAAAGACTGGTTGGTAACGAAATGGCTATTAAGCTAAAGGACATAAGCCTGAGGGTCTATTCAAAGGCGAGGAATATCGCAGAGAAAAAAGGGATAATCATAGCTGACACAAAGTTTGAATTCGGGCTTAATAACAATGAACTTCTTTTAATCGACGAGATTCTAACCCCTGACTCCTCCCGCTTCTGGTCTGTGAAGACCTATGAAGCAGGAAGGAGTCAGGATAGTTTTGACAAGCAGATTGTGAGGGATTATCTCCTTACCCTCGACTGGGATAAGAGACCGCCTGGCCCAGAACTTCCGGATGAGATAGTTGAAAAAACAGCAAATAGATATCAGGAAATATTCGAGATTCTCGCGGGGTAAGGCCTTATGTACTTACAAGTGTCTTCAGAAGTCTGATACGGCTTGGATGTTTAAGTTTCCTCAGAGCCTTCGCCTCTATCTGCCTCACCCTCTCCCTGGTCACGGAGAGATGTTTGCCAACCTCTTCCAATGTGTGGTCTCTTTCAGCCCCGATACCGAATCGCATCCTTATCACCTTTTCCTCGCGGGGTGTTAATGTCTGAAGTATACCCAGAAGTTGCTCGGATACCTCCCTCTTCTCAGCGCCATCATAAGGAGAAGGATGTTCCTTATCCCCGATAAAGTCTTCCAACTCGCTTTCTTCATCACCTATAGGGGTCTGGAGTGCAATAGGTTCCTGGATTGCCCTGTAGACATCCTCTACCTTTCTATTGTTCACCCCGATTGCCTGGGCAATCTCATCGGTATTAGGTTCCCTGCCTATCCTCTGGGTGAGTTCCTTAGAGGCCTTCGATACCCTGTTATAGAATTCCATCATATGGACAGGGACTCTTATCGTTTTGGTCTGATCGATCAGTGCCCTTGTGATCCCCTGCCTTATCCACCAGGTGGCATAGGTGCTAAACTTAAACCCTTTCTCGTATTTGAATTTGTCAACCGCCTTCATTAGTCCTATATTACCTTCCTGGATAAGGTCAAGAAGGCTAAGACCACGGCCCACATAATTCTTTGCAATGTTTACAACAAGTCTGAGGTTCCTGTTTATGAGCTCATCCTTTGATTCCTTCATCATCGTCTCTGCAATGGCTATCTTTTCCCCAATACTCTTGAGTTCTTCTATTGTGAGACCTGATTCCTTCTCTATCCTCTTTATCCAACGTCTTAACTCACTATAATGTGCCTCAAGCCTCGTAACCTTGACTGCTTCTTTCTTTGTGAGTCTTTTTGATTTCTTTTCCCTTATCTTGACTCTAAGATCCTTAAATGAGAAACCCTTCCTCCTGCCTATTGATTCAACTTTCTTTTCAGCCGTTTCAACCTGTTTTAAGAAATCGTTGATCTTTTTTGCAACCCTTTTAGCAAGTTCACCCTCATCGCTTTCCTCTCCAGTGTCTTCCAGTTCCTTCTTTATGATAACCCGCTCTTTATTAGCAAGAGAAGTATTGAAGACTGCTTTTTTTATTAATTCCTTTCCTGCCTCAAGTGCCTTTGCAAGCACTGTCTCCTCTTCTCTCTTGAGAATTGTTATATTCCCCATCGAGTCGAAGTAGGTCTTGACCAAATCTTCGGCCTTTTCATGCTCTTCGGGTACCTCAACGGCCTCCTCTTCTTTGGGTGCCCTTTCCTCGAAGTCAACAACCTTAACTCCTATATCATTTAAAAGGTCCATGAAATTTTCAATTTCGTCAGGCGATACCACCTCTGAAGGCAGGGCATCGTTTATCTCATCATATGTGAGGCTTCCCCTTTTTCTGCCTAACGCAATAAGCTCTTCTACTTTCATCTTTCAGTCCATCCCTGCGCACTAACAGGCTAATGATATACAAAAAAGCCCACTTCTTAGTGGGCATTAACCCATTAATTCTTCATTCTCTGACAACTAATTAGATTTAAGGTCTGACTTATCAGAAACGGGTCAAGCCACACGGCCGATTAGTACTGGTTGGCTGAATGGAT
>CAKKRL010000133.1 GCA_919902655.1 Thermodesulfovibrionia bacterium | reverse complement strand
TGATCTTGCTGCCGCCACCTGAGAGGATAATATTATTCTTTATCTTTACCTGAAACTCAGGGTCAAATCTTGCTATCATCTCGGCAGTGGTTTCTGTTATTGCAGGGAGGATACTCTCACAGGCGCGCCTCAGTTCGCTCGTTATATCGTGTTTTACTGGTTTTCCCTCTACAGGGATTTCTACTTCGATGGTCTCACCGATATTGCCGACGAAGCTGTATTTCTCCTTGAACTGACGGACCATGTTCCTGTTAAATTTTGAATCAGGGTATTTCTCAACGAGATAACTGTAGAGCTGTTCGTCGATATAATCACCTGCTGTAAGTATCGCCTTCTGGTCGTCATTATCAGGGATTGTCCCGTGCATTGTACAGAAATCTACAGTTCCTGCGCCAATATCTATTATCAGGGAGTTACTCAGAAGATTCAGGCCATAGGCAACTGCAAAGGGTGCAGATACAACCATAACAGAATCGACAAACTCTGAGACTGCCTTCCTGATAGCTATCTGGTTCACCTTCATTGCATCTGCAGGGACACCGACTATTGCATAGACCTTCTGTCCTTCCTTTGGTTTTGAGAGCCGTATCAGATGTCCTATTAGCTCCTTCACAGCCTCTTCATTCCTCTCGATCCCTTCTTTTATTATACCCCTTTCAAGGGGTCTGTAGAGATCAAGGGAAAGCCTGTGCTCAAGTGCCTCAGAACCAAAGAGGATAAGTTTCCCTATCACCTTTGCGGATATAAAGTCCTTTGGCCAGCCAACATAACTCTCGGCCCATTCCCTTATACCGTTGCTTGCTGTGATCGAACTCCTCGATGTGCCGAGGTCAATGCCCACAAAAAGGACGTCATCCCTCTTCTGATCTTTTTGCTTCATAGTTCTCTCCTTTGTCTTTCAGATAGTTTAATATGCCTAACTCTATGTAGCGGGCAATATCTTCCCTGTAATTCCAGGTATTAAG
This sequence comes from Thermodesulfovibrionia bacterium, assembly GCA_919902655.1. GTDB lineage: Bacteria > Nitrospirota > Thermodesulfovibrionia > JACRGW01 > JACRGW01 > CAKKRL01. The sequence continues at coordinate 1,283 of CAKKRL010000133.1, read as the reverse complement.
TCTCAGTTCTTCAACCTTATTGCTTAGGCAGGAGACTTCTACCAGTACTGACGGCATCTCCACACCCAGCAGGACAACAAAAGGTGCCTTCTTTGTGCCGAAGTCCATTACACCCCTGTCATGTTTTTTAATATTTGAGAAAAGACTCCTCTGTATTGAGTCTGCAAGTTTGTATGATTCCTCGGATTTCATAGTGTTATTTACCTTCTCAAGGACTTTTTTGAACTCACCGAGACTGTAAGGGGAGTCTGCGTTTTCCTTTTCTACAAAATTCAATACATCTTCATCTGATGAAAGACCGAAATAATAGGTCTCAATAATATTTGTTGGCCTTGTGGGAAGGTAATTAAGGTGGATGGAGATAAAAAGGTCAGCCATTGAAGAGCTTGCAAGTTCGACCCGTTTTTGCAGGGATACCGTTTCGTCTCCCTCCCTTGTCATGATAACTTCATAGTTGTACCTTTCGAGCCGGGCCTTGAGTCTCTTTGCAATATCGAGGGCGACATCTTTTTCCTTAGTCCTGATCTTTCCGCTTGTACCCGGGTCGGTGCCGCCATGTCCGGGGTCAATCATAATCCTCCTTACCTTAAGGCCGAATATCTTTGCTATCGGGATTTCAGGGTTTACCATGGAAGAAAGGAACTTTAATGGTGCTATCTGATCCCGGGATGCCTGAGCAGGAGGAGGAATCTCAGTTGTGTTAGTTTCAATTCCGGACATTACAGGGAGTTTCGTATTCTCGGGGGTGAAATAGTTGTTATAGCCAGTGTAACCGGCAACGATTATAAGGAACGGGAACAGAAGTGAGAAATATTTTTTGAAGGAAACAGGTCTCCTCCTTAAGGCAGGATAAGGTAGTTTTCCAACAATCCTGAGATTATCGTGATAGACCTTTTTATAAAACTGCTGTCTTAGTCTTTCCTCTTTCTTAAGGTTCATATGCCCTCTGGTTTTGAATTATCTCACAAATCTTTAAGAAGTTCAAGTAGAAAATAATACTATAGTAATCGAATCTTTACCTGAACTCGAATCTGAATTTCAGGTCCCCGCCAACCTGCCCCTGCTCGTCCCTTACTCCGACAAGGAATACATTCCTGCCGAGTATGTATTCAAGCCTTATTACCTGTTCCTCGGAGGTCCCTATGGTTGCAGAATAGGTCATGTAGAGCCTCCCGTCGATGAGGCTCTTCCCGACAGTAAGCCTGGGGCCGCCGGCAGAGGATGAGCCTGTTACATAGGGGTCTACCTGGAATCTGTCAAGCCCTGCAATATTTCTGAACCTT
>CAKKRL010000132.1 GCA_919902655.1 Thermodesulfovibrionia bacterium | reverse complement strand
AAATAAAGGATTGATTGATTGATTGATTGATTGATTGATTGATTGATTGATTGATCGCAAATTGCGTGCCATATAAAACTTTTTCATTAGAAATAATCTTACCATAACTTTTGGATCAAGGCAACCATATTGCCGTATTCTCATGCCGACATGGTCGGCTTGCTCTATATTAACCCTTCACCCCATAACTCTGGAGTTTCCTGTAAAGTGTCTTCGGGTCAATGCCGAGTATCTCTGCTGCCCTTGTCCTCTGCCCTCCTGCCTCTTTAAGAACCTTGAGGATATATTCTTTTTCAATATCCTCAAGCCGTCTGCCCCTTACCTTCTGCTCTATAGTCGTCAGGTCTGGAGGCAGGTCAGACGGCTCTATTATATCATGATCTGATAAAAGTAGTATCCTGTAAATTAAATTCTGTAATTCCCTCACATTTCCCGGCCAGGCATAATCTGATAATACCTTCAGGGCTGATTTGCTAAACCGCTTCCTCCTGAAGTCAGGGTTATTCTCCTTGAAGTGTTCTATAAGGATATGGATATCCTCCTTTCTTTCTCTGAGGGGGGGGATATGGAGGGTTAAGGCGCTTATCCGGTAATAAAGGTCATCCCTGAAACTGCCCTTTTCAGCCTCACTTTTTATATCCTTATTCGTTGCTGAGATAAACCTTAGATTAACCCTTATCTCCTTTGTACCTCCTACCCTGTAGAAAACCCCCTTCTCAAGGACCCTGAGAAATTTTACCTGAAGCTGTGGGGGTAGTTCCCCGATCTCATCAAGAAAGACAGTCCCGTTATTCGCAATCTCAAATAACCCTAATTTTCTCGCATAGGCCCCTGTAAAGGCACCCTTTTCATAGCCAAATAATTCACTTTCAAGTATATTTTCAGGAATAGCACCGCAATTTATTGTAATAATAGGCTTTTCTCCTCTCTTTGATGCCTCATGAATTGCCTTTGCAATAAGCTCCTTACCTACACCACTTTCACCATAGACAAGCACAGGGAAATCTGACAGGGCAACCTTCTTTACAGTCTCCAATATATCGAGCATAAGAGGGCTTTTCGTTATTATCTTCTCTGCCTCTGACTGCCTTTTTATCTGTGTCTTGAGGAATAAATTTTCACTCAAGAGCCTTTTCTTCTCATAGGCCTTCTCAATTACTGCCTTCAGCTCCTCCATTTTGAAGGGCTTTGCAAGGAAATCATAGGCCCCGAGTTTCATTGCCTCTACTGCGTTCGAGACAGTTCCATGGCCTGTGAGGATTATAGCCTCAGTCGGTATATCAAGGGCCTTTATATTATTAAGGACATCAATACCGCCGAGGCCAGGCATATTCAGGTCAAGGAGCAGGACATCATATTCATCCTTTTCGAGGAGTTCTATTGCCTTAATTCCACTATCTGTTACAGAGGAATCAAACCCTGCATCGGAAAGTTCCTCCATAAGAACTTTCCTCAGGTTCTTATCGTCATCTGCGATTAATACCTTTATCACTGCGTTGATTCCTCCTCGTCTATACCATCTTTCCCATCAAGCTTCTTCCTCAACTCATAGAGCTTATTCAATGCCTCAAGAGGTGTCATGTTTATTATATCAAATCCGAGAAGTTCTTTAACAACAGGATCTGCCTGAGTTGCAAAGATGTCGAGCTGGTTTGTACGTTTCTCGGGCTTTTTCAATTCTGAACGGGCGAGTTTTGGCTCTCCTATCTCATTGAGCTCTCCACCTTCGAGGTTAGCGAGTACCTCCTTCGCCCTTAGAATTACATCTTCAGGAAGCCCGGCAAGCCTCGCAACCTGTATGCCATAGCTTCTGTCCGTTCCACCTTCTACTATTTTTCTGAGGAATATTATCTCATCCTTCCATTCCTTGACAGAGATACTGTAATTCTTTATACCCTCCATTGTGAGTGCAAGTTCTGTGAGTTCGTGGTAATGAGTTGCAAAGAGGGTTCTTGCCTTAATATTTTCATGGATGTATTCAGCTACAGCCCAGGCAATACTCACGCCATCAAAGGTGCTTGTCCCCCTGCCAATCTCGTCGAGGATTATAAGGCTTCTCCTTGTGGCATTATTAAGGATATTCGCTGTCTCGTTCATCTCGACCATAAAAGTAGACTGCCCTTTTGTTATTACATCTGTCGCCCCTACCCTTGTGAATATTCTGTCAACAAGCCCTATCTTTGCCTCCTTTGCAGGTACAAAACTCCCTATCTGGGCCATAAGGACTATTAATGCGACCTGTCTCATATATGTGGATTTTCCTGCCATGTTAGGGCCTGTAATGATCAGGAGTTGGTTTTCAGCAGAGTCGAGAAGTGTATCATTCGGGATAAACCTCTCACCTAAATCGAGCCTTTCGAGAACAGGGTGCCTTCCTTCTACAATCTCTATAGCCTCGCTGTGATCGACTATAGGCTGGCAGTAATTGTAGTGCCTCGCAACAATTGCAAGGGATATAAGGACATCGAGTTCGGCTATTGCCTTTGCTGTCTTCTGAACCCTCTCTGCCTCCTTTGCCACATTTTCCCTTACCTTCTGGAATATCTCATATTCGAGTTCGAGTATCCTTTCCTCGGCTTTTAATACCTTCTCTTCGTAATCCTTGAGTTCAGGGGTTATGAACCTCTCCGCTCCAACAAGGGTCTGTTTCCTCATATAGTCTGAAGGAATCTGGGAAAGATTTGCCTTTGTAATCTCGATATAGTAACCAAAGACCTTGTTGTATCGAACCTTTAATGAGTTTATCCCTGTCCTTTCCCTTTCTCTCCGCTCCAACTCAGCTATAAACCCTTTTCCCTTTGAGCTTATATTTCTAAGGTTATCCAGCTCCTCATCATATCCATCCTTAATAATCCTGCCCTCCCTTAATGTGAACGGAGGGTCATCGTGGATAGCATTTTCTATCAGACTAACTATATCCGAAAAGTCCTCAATCCTGTTGAATATATCAGATAGCATTTCAGAGTTAAGACCCTCTTGAAATCTTCTGATCTCAGGCATAATCTTTAAAGAATCCTTGAGAGCGAGCATATCCCTTGCATTGGATAGATTCAGGGTAATCCTCCCTATAAGCCTTTCAAGGTCATAGACATCCTTCAGCTTTTCCTGTATATCATCAATAAAAGTTAAATTATCCTTCAATAACTTTACAGCATCCTGCCTTCTGTTAATCTCTTCGATATCGAGCAGGGGATAAAGTATCCAGTTCTTAATGAGCCTTCCACCCATGGCAGTAACAGTCCTGTCGAGGACACCGAGCAGGGAGCCCTCCTTTGCCCCATCTGAAAGGCTGATTATAAGCTCAAGATTCCTCTGCGTTGGGGCATCGAGGAACATGTAAGACCCTTTCATCAATGGCCTTATTCCTTTTATATTCCCCAGAGAGCCTTTCTGTGTCTCATCGAGGTAGCATATAAGGGCACCTGCAGCAGAAATAGCTACAACCATCCCTTCACAGCCAAAACCCTCAAGAGAATTTACCCTGAAATGTTCGAGGATTTCCTTCCTCGCCTCAGGATAGTCAAAGGACCAATCGGGATAAGGGGTGAGATGAGTTTGGAGTTCGGAGTTCGGAGTTCGGAGTAAAGACAAATCCAGCCCTTCGGGATAAAGGATCTCCTTCGGGGCGAGCCTCTTGATCTCGTCCTCAATACCCCCCACTGTCTCATAAATCAGGAATTCTCCTGTCGAGAGATCTGCTATAGCAAGACCGTATATCTTCCCCTTTGGATAGATACTCAGAATAAAGCTATTCTCTTTTGCATCGAGGGCACTCTCTGAAAGAAATGTCCCGGGTGTAATCACCCTTACAACATCCCTCTTAACGATACCCTTCCCCCTCACCCTCCCCTCTCCCCCTTGGGGAGAGGGATAGGGTGAGGGGTGGTCTTCCACCTGCTCGCATATGGCTACCTTGAATCTATTTCTGATAAGCTTCGTTATATAAGAATCAGCAGCGTGATAGGGGACTCCGCAGAGGGGGACCTGATCCTCCTTGCCTTTATTTCTCGATGTAAGGGCTATCTGAAGGACCTTTGAGGCAGTGACTGCATCCTCATAGAACATCTCATAGAAGTCCCCTACCCGGAAGAACAGGATGGCATCAGGATAATCTTTCTTTATACTTCTATATTGATTCATCAATGGAGTAAGGTCAGACATAGGAATAATTTAAAACCTTTATCTCACTTCAAATTCTACAGAGTCAGCAATTCTATTTCTTTCATCAACAAGGGAGAGCCGGTATCTTCCCTGTTTGGGCGTCCATGGAATCGTATTCATATTTACTATCTTCTCGTTATTCAATATCCAGCCAAAATTTATATTGCTGGTCTCTGCCTCAAAAAATACCATCTGCCGTTCTTCAGGGATGTCAGGGTCTATAGCAATTATGATTCCATCAGGAGGATAGGTTATATGAGGCATCACAGGAATTGTATTTCGTAGGACAGGCGTTTCGCCTGTCATCAAATATATCGGCTCTGTGCCTTTTATAAACCACTCATCCCTTTCGGATTCTATATTCTCCTGAAACCTGATCTTCTTTACAATCACTCCTGCAGGTGGTTTTGGAGTGACACCGGGATTGTTGTGATGCAGGTA
>CAKKRL010000131.1:22504-24568 GCA_919902655.1 Thermodesulfovibrionia bacterium | reverse complement strand
TGATGATGCATAATTTCTCCAGAACCACTCAACATCGTGGGAATTATTCGCATTCTCGATCGATACCTTGCATGTCCTTTCAAGCTCCCCGAGGGCTTCCCGATAGTATTTATCCCATAGACCGAAGAGTCTGCTCCCTGGCGGAACTCTCTCGTCATGCAGGATCAATGCCATATCGGTTAATCTTGCAGCTTTCCTGAGAACCTCCATTGTCTCCTTCCTCTCCTGAGTTCTTGCCTCCGAGAGGAAGAAGTTCACAGGATGGATTACATACCTTATTTTCTTCTCTTTGCATAATGATACAGCCTTTTCAAGTTCCTCAATCCCCATCCCCCATCCGTGATAAAAGGATATCTGCACAAGGCCAGCGTTATATAACCCTACCTCTTCCTTATTTGTAACCCTGTAGCCATAGAGCATAGATTAATTATACAATATTAATATGGATGTTTTTAAGATTTTATTCTTGATTAAGGTGTCAAATCCCCTATTCCCCCTTTTCTAAAGGGGCCCGCCTGCCGTCCGTCGGGCAGGGATTGAGGGGGATTAGTAGATGAGTTATCCTGCCTATAATCATCCTTGACTGTTACTGAAAAGTGTGATTTAATTCAACTACATTTTACGAAATCCTCTAATCAACAGAAATCATCAGGAAAAGAGAATAGCTATATGACAATGTTAGCGTATATACAACAAATTTGATATAATATTTGGAGATACGGGGTGAAATTCAGTGAGCTTGTAAGATTATTAGAAGAAAATGAATTCAGGATTGTAAAAGAGAAGGGTTCTATAAGATACTACGAAAAACCAGGCTGGGATAAGTTAATTCGGGTAGATTATCATGGGGCAAAGGAAGTTCCTAAAGGTACATGTCATGCCATACTGAAAGCAGCAGGGATAAAGAAATAATACAAGGAGGGAGTAGATGATCGAATTAGAATATTCTTTAATAATTGAGGCAACCAAAGAACCAGACTACTTTGGATTTTATTCGCCAGATCTGGAAGGTTTCACTGGCATAGGACATTCTATTGAGGATTGTATCTACAAGGCAAGGTGGGGAATGGTAGAGCATATTAATCTCCTCAAAGCAAAGGGATTGCCTGTTCCACTCAAGAATCCAAATCCAAAAATCATTATCCAAAACGAAGAAAAATTAGTAACCGCTTGAAATTGGCCATACAATAGCTAACTAATAAGAAAGTTTTTGAAATAGGGACAGCCTGGCTGTCCCTATTCTGTTTATCCCTTTAAAAGTATCGCCTTTACCTTTTCGGCATATCTCCTGCTTTTCTCGTCATCTGTAAGTATCTCTATCTCCTCTGGCTTTGAGATGCCGAGGCCGAGTTCAACAGCCCTTGCAATCTGCTCCTGTTCAAATATCTTTGTCTCCATTATCGCCCTGTTACTTCCAAGATCTTTTAATATTGCAAGGCCAACCGCATCTATAGCAATCCTGTCTGTCCCTGCGATCATTACATCTGCCCTTTTCTTTGTACCTTTTGCAGGACCTCCATCAACAAATGCCTCTATCCCGTCAAGGAGTATCAGAGAGGGATTATAGGCCTGATTTATCTCTGCGATCATCTTCCTCATACTGCGGAAGGATGTATGAAGCTCTGTCATATTCTTTTTATGGGTAACTCCAACAGAGAGTTTTAATGACATAGTAAAAATACCGCTGTATTTATGTGTCTTAAGGCAGCAGGTTGCAACGATACATTTTGAATCAATGACAGGTTTTGCCACATAGAATCCATCATTCCAGTGGCTATCTTTTGGTTTTATCTTTACCCATTCCTTTGATGGCAGCTCCTCAAAATTTATAAGCCCAACATCAAGTTTTTTGCAGATCTCATATATACCCTTTTCCTCCAGGACTTCTGATGTATCAGGAGGCCCGCTCCTTTCGCCAATTGTAATACTCTTCGCACCCATCTTTTTTAAATGGAGTATCAGGTTTATGAGCGTGTCGTTATGGGTAGAGCCTGGGAAGGGGTCTGCTGTGTTAAAGTTAGGCTTGAGGAGGACATCATTCCCCTTTACAGGGTTTATACCGAG